>JAYVKG010000082.1:0-7072 GCA_043768625.1 Betaproteobacteria bacterium | reverse complement strand
CCTTTCGTCTAGATAACAAAAGGGTACCGCAGCTTGACGCCTCACCCCTTTCCAATACGCCTTGAGGTGTAGGGAGTCGTACTGGAATCCGCGTTTATGGCTGGAATGGCACACCAGTGCTGGTGTTTTGACCATTTACCCTGTGGATGGCAGATGATGGTGACTAATCCAGGATGGAGACAGTGCAAAGCGCGCGTCGAAAAAAATCGGTTCATGTTCATTCCATCGCAAAGGGAGCCTCACCCGTTTGAACGTAAACGCGCGACCGATTCCGCCAAACCGTACTACTACAGTTGCATATTCACCCGCGCCTTCACGGCAGCAATGTCACTTGCATTAATCGTGCCGGAAGCATTGATGTCATGACGAAAGTTGTCGGCATCCACGGTTTGTCCCGAACGTGTCTTCACGCTGCTCACGTCGCTGGCATTCACGGCGCGATTGTTGTTCACGTCCCCGACCAGAAAACCGATGGATGCCGATGCGGTAGTCGTGCCATTGATGCTGTTGAGCGTCACCGTTACGCGCTTATTGTCGGGGACACCGGTGAGTGTGAGTTGTATCGTATTCCCAACAATTGCAGGATTCACAATCGTGCCCACGTCCAGACCGGCGGCATCCCGCACCGTAAAGCCGGCCGTGCCGAAGATGCCATTGTCGAATTGAAACACCAGCAAATGTCCCGCACCGATCGCGCGCGGTTCCACATCGATCGCGCCCCCAATCGGCGTGAATTGATTGATCACGACATCGAATGGCCCTGCCGCGCCGTGGATTTTGCGCGAGACCACGCCCTCGAACGCGATGATCTGTCCCGCGATGGTGATCGTCAGCATGCCTGTACCGGTGCCCGCGCCGTTGGTCGCGAAGAGAGTGACATTGAAAATGCCAGGCTGCGTCGGTGTACCGTTGATTTGTCCTGTCGTGGCATTGAGCGTCACGCCGTTTGGTAACTGGCCAGTGAACGCATAGGATGTGGCCACGGTGGGGGAAGTAATAACATAGTAGAAGCTCTGGCCAACCGTGCCCATCGCCGTCGTAGGGCTGTTAATCATGGGCGGGTCAACGGAGACCACGAAAACAGGTGCAGACGCCGCGCCATCTCCCACCGGGTTGGTGGCAACTATCGTGCACCCGTAGCCGACAAAATTGACGAGGCCAGCCACGGTGATTGGCGACGTGATCGCTGTACTGATCGCAGTGGGTCGTCCGGCCGATACACAGGTTGCCGTATAGCTGGCGATCGGTGCGCCACCATTGCTTGCGGGCGGATCGAAACTGAGCGTAACCTGCCCGTTACCGGGGAGTGCGGTGACGTTGATCGGTGCGCCCGGCGCGGTAGCGGCCACACCGATATAGAGTTCGCTCGAAGAAAAATAATCGATGATGGTGCGCCCGCCGTGAATCAATACCGCGCCATTGGTGAGGCGTGTGGCAATGTGATCCGTCCGCGCAATGGTCAGGTTGCCAGCGCTTGTCCACGTGTTAGTGGCAGGGTCATACACCTCGGCAGAATTGAGAATGCCGCTGTTGTTGGAGCCGGCAACTGCCAACACCAGTCCGTTCGTCAGCAAGGCAACCGGCGCAATTCTGGACGCCGCCATTGGTGTTGCAGCGCTCCATGTATTCGTCGCCGGGCTATAAATATCGACCGCGTTAGTGCTGCTGAGACTGATACGGCCACCCACCGTTATGACACGGCCATCACCTAGCAGGCTGACAGCGAAACTTGCGCGCGGGGTGGGAATGGTGCCGGCGTTGCTGAGGCCGTTACTCACTGGATCAAACAATTTTGCCGACGCAGTATCGATAATGAGCACCTTGCCGGAATTAAGCAGTAAGGCAGTACCGGTCACGGCAGCGGCTGCGATATCGGCCCAGGAATTTAGCGCGGGATCGTAGCGCGTTAGATTGCTCACACCACCTCCCGATACCAGCACGCTGCCATCGGGCAGCAGTACTGCGGAATGAAGGAAGCGCCCGGCCAGAAGCGATGCCGCGGTTACCCAGCTATTGGAGGCCGGGTTATAAATTTCCACGCTGGTGAGAGCCGATGATCCTGCGTTGTTGCCACCAACGACCAGCACACGGCCATCGTTCATCAGCGTGGCAGTATGCGAGCTACGCGTGATCAGCATGCTGCCAGCTGATGACCAAGCGTTGCTGAGCCGATCATATTTTTCGGCCGACGCAAGGTATGTTGATCCGGCGACGATACCGCCTGCGATAAGTACATGCCCATCATTCAGAAGCGTCGCGGTGTGAAACGCACGTGCCTGCGTGGACGAAGCGGCTGGTGCAAAGCCCACCGACACGACAGGCGTGAACGTTAGCGCCACTGTGCAACTCGCGTTGATAGGACCTGCGTAATATGGCGGCACGGCGACGTTGACAGGGCAGGTGCCGACAGAGCTCAACTGATAGCCGGCGTTGGCCTGCGCGGAAAAAAACACGGTGCCATTGGACGCAACCGCCACTACACCGGTCGGATTGATTGTACCGTTTGGCCCTGCGCTTAGCGTAACGTTGAAGATACCCGTCGGCGTCACCGGTACGCTGGCCGAGGCCGGTCCCGCGCCTACTGCATTGCTCGCGACGACCGAGCACGTATACGCAATGTTCGTTACCAGCGAGAGGACGACAAGGGGCGATGCGCTGCCCGTAATGCTGCGCGTCGTTTGGCTGGGCGCACTGCAAGTGGCAGTGTAGGCAAGCGGCATGCCGCCGGTATTTGCTGGTGCGGAGAAAGCGACGCTCGCCTGTTGTGGGCCGGGCGTGGCAACACCGATGGTCGGCGCGCCTGGCAGCGTTGCGGCCACGACGTTTGTCAGCGTGGCCGACGGCGGTCCGATACCCACCGCATTGCTCGCAACCACCGTGCAGGAATAGGCAACATTAAAAACGAGCGAAGAGATGGTAATGGGCGATGCGCCGCCGGTGCTGCTGCGCATGGTCTGGCCCGGCGCGCTGCATGAGGCTGTGTATGTCAGCGGCAGGCCGCCGTTGCTCGCTGGCGCAGAAAAGGCAATGCTCGCCTGCAGTACTCCGCGGGTAGCAGCACCGATTGTTGGCGCACCGGGTAACGTCGCAGCGGTCACAGGAAAATTTGTGGCGTGATTCCAGCTGCAACAACTCAGACGTGAGGTCGCATAGAGTTGGAGCGTCGAGCCGAGTGACGCCGCTGCCGGCATGGTATAGGTAAATTCATAACTGGTTGAACCGTTGAGCGTGGTGTTCAAACTTCCCGAAACCGGTTTTGAATGGATCACTTCGCCGTTCGTAATTGTTTCATCCACGACCAGATTTGTTTGTAATGGCTGGATGGATAAAGGCGTGGTGCTGGCTGGCCCATAGTCCGCCGCGACCGCAACACCCATGCGCGTGCCATCGGCGACGCCGGACTTGTTGTTGGTGACGGTGTAAGTCCGTGCAACACCGGGGGCCAGATATGATGGACCGCCAATCGTCACTGCCATGTTGAGATCGACGGCACCATGGCAGCCGGCGCAACCCGCGCCGCTATTCTTTTTGGTGAGACCCTTGATCAAGCTTGGCGCGGCCTCTTTTCCAGGTGAAATCGCGCTGAACCCAAGCAAAAGCGCGGCAAACACGCAAAGCAACAGGCCGCGCACAAAGTGCCCATGGCGGATAGTCGAGGAATTCGTTGCGATTGAATGCTTCATATTGCTTTGAACGGATTCCGGAAGATTATTGCGCCAATGTTGCGCCATCCGCGATGAAAATATACACCTGCCTGAGGGAAACTTCTAAAAACCCGTCAACACGGCGCGGGCTGGATTCTGGTTCTTGCTGGAATGCGGGTCTTTGAACTCTCGAGAAGCAAGCGGTGTGCGCGCCGTACACGCCATGCGAATTACTCCCGCATTGATCGCGTCATCAACGCATCACATTTTGTCAATTCGGCGCTGATCTCTTCAATGGAGGTCGCCGCTTAACGTCCATCAATCCCGCGCTCGACCAACTCCCGTTTGAACGCGCGGCTCTCCACCAGCATTGCATGCGCCTCTTTGAGCAAGCCGACCCGGCGTGTGCGCGGCTGCGATTGTTTTTCTGCAAGTCTGCAGTTGGCGAGCCCCAGAGTGCGCATCGCACCGATGACGCTCTCGCGCACGATCAGCCCGGTGCGCGTTTCCGGCGACAGTCGCGCATTGGCGGCGATGGACTCACGCGCAAGCGCAATGGCGTGGTCAAATTGCCCGCTTTTGTTTTCGATATCAGCGGCCGTCGCGAGCGCGCTGACCTGCATCGTGGCGTTACCAACATTACGAGGATCAGCCGCTTCCAACCGCGTGGCCAATGTACTGCCTTTAACAGCTGTGTCACGCGCTCCCTTGCGATCGCCGAATTTCAGCATCGCACGTGCAGCGTTGTTGTAGCGCTTTATCAGTGTTTGCTGATGCGACAAATTTGCCGCATCGTCGCGGAGCAAAGACTCAGTGGTCGCAATCGAATTTTCAAACAGTTCGATCGCGCGTGGCCGTTGCTCATTTTTTCCGGTCACCTCGGCTCCGAGTGCCGCGCGCTCGTAGGCGTAGGCGAGACGGGCACGGGTGAGAATATCCGAGGGATTTTCGCGAACCAGCGTCTCCAGAATATCTACCGCGCGTGCCAGTTGTATGGCCGCAGCCGCATGGTCGTCTTTCACCACCGCCAGGATGCCGCCGCATTCGGCCAAGGTCGCGCCAAGATTGCGGTGATCACCGAAATCAGCGCCGGACAACCGCGTAATCCTCTCCGCGATATTGGCTGCTTTTGCCGTTTCCTTGGCGCCACCGGCATCCCCCGCTTCGAGCGTCAGGCGCCCGAGGAACAACGCCAGTACAAGATGCTCACGCAGAATATTGATGTTTTTCGGTGTGCGTACTTCAACTGCATCCATTAACGCAGCAGCGCGCTCGGCATTGCGGCGTGCATTGCTCGATTCACCGAGGTGAGCGCCGCGACCATGCAGCCATGCCTCGCGCGCTTGCCCGTCCAGTTCGAACGCATCAGTCAGGAGCGGATTAATCTGCTGCCAGAGTTCGCGCGATATCTTCATCCATTTATCCAGAAGACCAGCAGGGAAGTCATACCGAACGACTCAACAGGGTGGCGCTGCAGGTCGGCCTAGTCGGGCTGCGCTTTGCACCGCGCCAGGCCGTCGCTACGTTCCTTTGCGGCATCCTCATCAATGGCGGTGGCGTGACTCGCGCGCATTTCCTCGACAAAGGCAACGCTTTCAGCCAGCAACTTGCAAGCCTCCGGCCAAGTCCGCGAGCGCGGCATCGGTTTGCCCGACTGGTCGGCCGATGCCAGCAGCGCCAGGCCGAGATAGGCCTGGGCATCAGCCAGTATGTCGCGCGACTCGCGAACAGTTCGTTGGTCTGCTGGCAGCAGCAGATACAGGGCAATGGCATCGCGCCCGCGCTGCCTTGCTGTCACGAGATCGCTGCGCCGGTAGGCGATACGTGCGGCGGAAGCAAGATTTGTGATGATGGTGGTGCGCTGCTGGATGTTTTTCGGGTCCGCCTGCGACAGAGCACGGTTGCGTTGCAAAGCAAGCATGATCGCCTCATCCGCCTCGGAATGTCGCCCCATCATCTCCAGCGCGTCCGCCAGCACGCCCTGACTGGACGCGGCGAACATGGCATATCGTTGCTGGTTGGGATATTCGCGCGACAATGCGGAAAATATATCGAGCGATTTGCGCAACAGTTCGACCGCTTTGGTCATGCTTTCCGGCGTATGCCGGCTGCCGGAAAAAATGTCACCACCACGCCGATAGGCGTGGCCGAGATGCTCGCGAAACGGGGCCTGCCCGGGAAAATCGCGTTGCAGCTTTTCAAGGTCGGTTATCGCTTGTTCAATTTGCGATTCTGCCGCTGGCGTCTGACCGGTCAACACGCTGGTCAGATGGGCCTGCTCGGAGGCCATCGTCGCCGCACGAACACGATCGCGCGGCATGGCATCCTTCAGTGCTGCGGCCCGTTCTGCCAGTTGCACTGCAGCCGCAATATTTTCCTGCCAGCGCGGATCGCTGTTCTGCGCATAGGCGCGCGACAGAGAGTATCGCAGCATGATGTGTTCACGCTGGACAGCGATGTCATCGGCCTTGCGCGCGCCGAGATCAATAAATAGTTTTCGCGCTTTCTCGTAATTGACAAACGACTCGGTGCGCATGCCCAGATTGGCACCGCCGGCCTGTCCCTGAATGTCGCCGATCTTGGCATAAGCGGCGGCGAGTTCGGCCATCAATGCGGGATCGTTGCCGGATTCTCCGGCAAGGTTATCGAGATAACTCAACGACGTTTTCAATAGCATTTCGCGGGCTTTTAGCGCGCCCGAAAGACCGACGATCTCTTCCTGCACCTCGAACATGAACGAATTGGCAAGCTTCCTCACGCTGGCAAAGTGTTTCTCGGCCCGCGCCTTCTCCGCCACCGCCAACCGACGCTGCTGTTCCACCATCACCACGCCGATCACCAACGTCAGCAGAACGGCGGCGGTGGCGGCGATGGGTAGTTTGTAGCGCGTGGCAAAGCGCCCGGCCAGGTAGCGCCACGTGCCCTCGCGCGCTTTCACCGGACGGCTTTCAAGATGGCGCTGAAGGTCGTCGTCAAATTGCTCAACCGACGCGTAGCGAGCAGCCGGATTGGGTCGTAGCGCTTTGAGGATGATGGCGTCAAGGTCACCAGCGATCTGCCGTGACAGGCTCTTGGCCGAGGGCAGATTGCGGTCTGCAGCGGCAGCGCTGGCCATCATTAGCGACGACGGTACCGCCGCCTGCTGCCCCAGCAGCGCCGCTTCGGTGAACGGTTTGGCTTCGCGTACCGCACGATAGGGCGACAGTCCGGTCAGCAATTCATGCAGGATCACGCCTAGCGCATAGGTATCAGTGGCGGTACTGATGAGGCTATCAGACACTTGCTCGGGTGCGGCGTAGCGCAAGGTCATCACGCGCCCACCAAGCTGAGTGAGGTCGGCCGCCGCGTTTGCTGCGGTGCCATCGTCGATCAACTTGGCGATGCCGAAATCGAGCAGCTTTACCTGGCCGCTTTGGTCGATGAGAATG
>JAYVKG010000081.1:0-9420 GCA_043768625.1 Betaproteobacteria bacterium | reverse complement strand
AAGGTGGTGCCCGTTTCCGCTGTGGACACGACGCATAGTTTGCCGCCATGTGCTTTGGCTATCTGTTCGACGATATACAGCCCCAGCCCAACGCTGCCGCTTTCATTGTTGGCATGAGTGCCGCGCGCCAGTGGCTCGAATATAGAACCCAGCATGTGCTCGGCGATTGGCTCCCCCCAATTGTGCACGGACAACTGATGCGCGCCGTCGCCGAAGCGCGAGCGCACCGTCACTGCCTTGTTTTTGTCGCCATAGGCCATCGCATTGCCAACCAGGTTACTAATCAGTTGCGCCAGGCGATGCGGGTCCGCATTGCAGGAGCCTTCGCCCTGCTTTTCGTGAAGCAGCGCGCGGCCGGGAAAAGCCTGCGCCAGTTCATCCAGGACGTCATTCGCCATTGCGTGCAGATCAATCGGCTTACGCTCTACATTGAGGCCGCTGCCCAGCCGCGCCTGCGTAAAGTCCAGCAGGTCGGTGATGAGTCGGTGCGCGCGGTCGGTTGCGCGGGTAATGCGGGCGAGCACTATGCGCTGGTCCGGGGTTGCCCCGGTGCGATCCAGCAGGAGCGCGCCCATCTGAATGGTCGAAAGCGGGTTGCGCAAATCATGGCTCACGATTCCCATCAACTGCTCGGCCACGACCGCGCGGTCCCTGGCTTGCGCCTGCGCCAGTTGGGCGTCGGCCACCGCGGCCTCGAGCTTGCGGCGCGAGAGCACCAGTTCGCGCTCGTACTTGTCTCGGTCGAGCGCCATGGAGCCGGCCAGTTCGTGCACCAGCGCGCCATTGCGCTCGCGGCGAATGGCGTTGAGCATCATCGGAAATTTGCTGCCATCGGCTTTCACGAATTCCAGCTTCACTTCCGCTACCGAGCCTTGGATCTGCAGCAGCGGAAGCCAGTGCGTCTGGTGGAACATGCGGCCACCCATCGTCAGTAAATCCTGCAGGCGACGACGGCCAACCAACTGTTCGCTCGAGTAACCTATCCACTTGCAGAAAGTGCCATTGACCCGCGTGAAGGCGCCGTCGTCTTTAGTCTGCATCAAGGCGCAGGGGGCATCGTTCAGCGCCGCCAGCACATCGGCCAGCTGTTGCTCCGTGCTTTCCACTACAGGTCCCCTACAAGCCCTGCCTGGCCAGCCAGGCATCGATGGCTTCGCTGCTCGCGCCTGGGGCGCTCATGTGAGGGCTGTGACCCTGATTTTTGATGATGGTCAGCGTGCAGTTGGGCAGCGTGCGTTGCAAATACTGCCCCACCGCCATCGGCGCGATCATGTCGTCGCTGCATTGCAGGACGAGCGTGGGGGTCTTGAGCTTCGGCAAATCGTTTCGGTTGTCGGACAGGAAGGTGACGCGTGCAAACTGCTTCGCGATCTCCGGGTCGGTGCGGCAGAAGCTGTTGGTGAGTTCGATGCCGAGCTCGGGCTGGTCCGGTGCGCCCATCATCGCAGGCGCCATGTTGGATGACCAACCTAGATAGTTGCTCTCCAGTGTTTCCAGCAGGCCCTCAATGTCCACACGCTCGAAACCGCCGACGTAGTCGCCGTCGTTGATGTAGCACGGCGAGGGGCTCACCATCACATGCGCGGCGAAGGTGCCAGGTTGACTGATGTCGGCCAGCATGCCGATCATCGCACCGACCGAATGGCCAACGAAGATGGCCGGCCCCTGCCCAGCCTCGCGGACGATTTCGACGATGTCGTCAGCATAGCCCTGGAGCGAAGCGTATCGGCCCGGGTCATAGGCGGAAAGGTCGGAATTGCCGCTGCCCATCAGGTCGAACAACACGGTTCGATAGCGCATCGTGTAGCTCGGTGCCATGAAACGCCACATGTGCTGGTCGCAGCCAAAGCCGTGCGCGAAGAAGATGGTGGCCGGACCTTCGCCAGCCACCGTGACGTTATTCCTGTTCTGACTGCTCATAGGGTTCAGGCGAGATTAAATTGGTGATTCCATGAAAGTGACCGAATTTCCCCCGGACCTGCCTGGCCCCGAACAACGGAAAAAAGTTGCGATGTCTGCGAGTACCGCAATCATCATCACCTGCAATTCGGCGGGCAACCGTGTTACCCGAAGCGCGGCGGCGGGCGTAAGTATGGGGGATAGAGTACGGATTTAAGAATTTAAATCGCGTTTTTTGCGAAGCATAAATGTATCCGATGACACGCAACTGGTCAAACGCGCCACCCCGCATGCCAATACACGGCACCTTCGCCATTTTCTCAACATCGCTGACAATATTTTGTTCCCACGCGCCTGATTTGCACGCCATGCGTGCGGTTGCACGCGCGCCGCTTGAGTACCTCCCTCGGTTCTGCCCTGTCCGGTCCGATTTGTCCATCACGGCGCATGCAACCGATCCACCCGCTGGCCCAATGCGTGCGGTGGCGGCTGCGTGGCCGGCCCCGGATGGTTGATGATGCGCTGGCTCAAGGCGGGCGCCTCAATGGCCGCGGTGAGCGCTAAATGCCCGCTCCAGTTCGCGCAGCGCTTAAGATCAATATGCCAATTCAACGTTTGCGCTTTTAAAGCACGCCCAAGACATGCGCGACTGACCGCTACGGGCACGTGCATGCGTGCAGTCGCCCGCGTGCGTCGGGGTAACAGCTGTTTGCAGCGACACCGGCACGACTGCTCTTCGCAGTGTCACATCGGGATCATCTGCGTTACTCTGCCCAACTGCTGATGATGGCCCGTTTGCGGCGCGCAGTATCCAGACCACACAGGCCAAGTCCCTGCAGAGTCATGGTCGCTGACTCAGGTACAGGGCGGTTTACTTTCCAAGCGATGATGGGTGACTATTGTTGATCTTCGTTTCTGACCTTGTCAGGGTGTGAAAAAAGCGCAGTCGCCCTCGCGCCGCTTTCGGCCTTATTTTGATGACTGATGCGACGTGGGGCGTGCACCCAACGCTTCATCAGGGGCAGGCAGCGCTATTGTCGCGAGTGGAGGAGGGTCTCAATACGGGGTATAAGAAGTGTCCATTGACCCAGGGGGCTAATATAATCACCGGAATTTTGCTTGCGGCCGGTTATGCATCGCGGTTTGGTTCGCAGAAATTACTTGCCCGGCTTGCCGACGGCCGTCGGCTGGTGGAAGCCTCGATGTCACCCTTATCTGCCGCCTGCAGCGGCAACGTCATTGTCGTGACACGCCGCGACCCCGATCTTATCCGGCTGTTGGAAACCTGCGACTGTCGCATCGTCATTAACGATCAAGCCGCGCAGGGCATTGGCACCAGCATTGCCGTCGCCGTTGCGTCCGCGTCAGACGCGAGCGGCTGGGTAATTGCGTTGGGCGACATGCCATTCGTTCGGCGCGAGACCGTGATCGAAATCGTCGCGGCGTTGCGCGGCGGCGCGTATATCGCGCTGCCGACCATGGATGGCAAACGCGGCCACCCGGTTGGTTTTTCCGCCCGCTATAGGCACCGCCTGCAGGCGTTGACCGGGGATACCGGTGCCCGCGAAATTATCAACGCTGACGCGAATTTTGTCGAAGCGGTCAGCGTCGCGGACCCAGGTATTTTTCTGGACATCGATACCCGCGCGGATATCAATCGCTAGGACAGGCGCGGTGTTCCGCGCGTTTATGCGCTGAAAGGCGCGTTGACGGGCGTTGTGCGCCGACTACTATTTTTCAGCCAATGCCTGCCTGGAAAGTTGATTTGCCTGCCACCGGGTGCGCGCCGGCAAATTCGTCTCAACGCCGAGCGGAGCATAACTATCCGCGCTGCCGATATTTTTCTCCCGCCTCGATACGCACCTTCAGAATATTTTGCGGCGGTGGCAACGGGCAGGTGGTGTAATCGGAAAATGCGCAGGGCGGGTTATAGGTTTTGTTAAAGTCCAGCTGAAAAATTTCGTTCGCATTCGGCTTCTTATCAACATGGAGAAATCGCGACGGGCGGTAAGTGGTGTCGCCGGAGGTGCCATCGCGCATCACGAAAAACATCCCTTCGTCTTCGCCGATGATATCCATTTTGTATTTTTTTCCGAGCAGCTTGAATTCTACGTACCCTGGGCACGGCTCTTCGGATATTTCGTCGATTACGTTAACGATTGCAAGCTTTCGGCCGGGCGGGTAGGGCACAAATTTGGCGTTTACATTGAACGCCGGATCAACGGCATACCAGATGCGGCCGGGAAAATCTTTTCGCACCAGGGATTGGTTATCGGCGAGGCGTAACAGGTAGCGGCCGTCGCGTTCGATAACATGCATGGCGATGCGGTCAAGCGATACCCAATCGCGTTTTTCCGCATCAAATTTCAGCGCGCGTTCACCGCTGAACGGTTTGCCGTCACTCATCATGCTGACACCGTCAGTGAGTTTGAGTGTGACCGATTTCTTCGCCGCGTCGACAGTGATGGTGCCTAGCACATCGGGACCGGTGCCCTTGAGTTGCGGTGGAAAGACGATGGCGTTGCCCTCGCCGGTGCCAAACGTATTTGCGCCCGGCTTCATGACGTAGCGTCCTGCCAGCGTGAGCCAGCCGTTGTCACGGCGCAAACTTTGTTCAACGCTGTCGCGCCATTGATTGATGGCGTCTATATATTCTGGTGCCGCGGTCTTGGCAGGTGCCGCGGTCTTGGCAGGTGCTGCAGCAGCGACCGGCGCGTAAAGGGCGAACATGGGGGTGCACAAGGAGGCGCACCAAATAGTGCAACAGGTGTTGCACAAGGCGACCATGACTGAAAATGATTTCATGCAGTTACTCCGGCAAAGCCACGTTGAGGTCTGAGATCAAATGATGCCTTCATACTTGCACGATATGTCGTGCAACGTGTTTTGACGTGAGCTCATTCATGCACTTGAAATGTCCGAGTGGACAGATGCGCTGAAAGCATGGACTGCAGTCTACATTCAGCGAAATGACCGTGGCCTGGCCGGATAGCGGTGGCGTGAATGCGGGAGAACTCGAGCCGTATATGGCGGCGACCGGCACGCCGACTGCGCAGGCAATGTGCATCAGGCCGGAATCATTCGTCACCACCTGCGTCGCCAGACTCAGCAGGTCGATTGCCTCGTCGAGCTGCGTTTCGCCGCAGAGATTGTGGCAGACGTTATGGGCCAACTGATTTATTTCAGAGGCGATGGCGCGGTCACCTTTGCCGCCCATCAACCAGATTTGCCTGCCCTCGGCGTGGAGCGCGCGCGCGAGTTCGGCAAAATGCCGCGCAGGCCAACGTTTTGCCGGACCGTATTCGGCACCCGGGCAGAACGCGACAACCGGTTTATCCGGATTTAAATTCAACCGCGCGACGGTGTCGCCGCGGCGTTGGGCATTAATTTGCAGCGACGGTTGCGGCAGCGGTGGCATTGATCGCTGGCCGGCGGCTTCGGCGAGCGAAGCAAACCGCTGCGCCATCGTTGGCAGCGCGCGCGCGTCAAGATCCCGGCAATCATTGAGGATCCAGCCTCGTTTTTCGCCGCGAAAGCCCGTCCGTACGGGGATCCCGGCGAACCAGGGTATCAGCGCGGATTTAAAGGTATTTGGCAACACATAAGCGCGATCAAAATGTTCGCCAGCAAGACTTTTCCCCAGGTGGCGCCGCGCGGATAGATTGAGAGCGCCATGGCCAAACGGGTTTTCGATCACCCGCGCCACTTCGCGCATGCGCCGGTATACCGGCATCACCCAGTGGGGCGCCAGCACGGTGATCTCGGTTGGATCGATGCCATCCGCGATCCGCATCAGCAGCGGTTGGGACAGCACCGCATCGCCGATCCACGATGGCGCGACGACGAGGATGCGGGTCATGGCCGGTCTGTCAATGGTCCGCTGTTAGTGGCCGTGTCTGGCCGGGCCGGTCAACTTATAAACGGTACCGCAGTAAGGACACCTGGCTTCGCCGGTTTCTTCAATCGGCAGATATACGCGTGGATGCGTATTCCACAGCTTCATCGACGGCATCGGGCAGTGCAAAGGCAAGTCCTTGGCGAAGACCTCGATGCGAGTGTATTTCAGTTCGGTGCGGGGTTCAGTATTCATACCAACGTTCCTCGGCTACTTTATTGGCGTGAGCCAGGCGTGATATTTCGGATTGCGGCCGTTGACGATGTCAAAGAATGCCGCCTGGATTTTTTCGGTAAGCGGGCCCCGGGCCCCGGCACCGATGATGCGGCCATCCAGTTCACGAATCGGCGTGACTTCGGCTGCGGTACCAGTGAAGAACGCCTCGTCGGCAATGTAGACGTCATCGCGGGTGATCTTGCGTGGCTCGACCGGAATGCCAAGATCGGCGCAGACGGTTTGAATGGATCGCCAGGTGATCCCGTCCAGTGCGGAGGTAAGCTCGGGGGTGCTGATTTTTCCATCGCGCACGATGAACAAGTTCTCGCCTGCTCCCTCAGCGACGTAGCCTTCGGTATCGAGCAGCAACGCCTCGTCGTAGCCGTGATCGGTGGCTTCATTGTTGGCGAGGATGGAGTTGGCATAAGTCGAGGAAACTTTTGCACGCGCCATGGTCGCATTGACGTGATGGCGGGCGAACGATGAGGTCTTCACACGAATGCCTTTTTTCAATCCATCTTCGCCAAGATAGGCGCCCCACGGCCACGCGGCGATGGTGACGTGGACTTTGGCACCTTTGGGCGACACACCCATTTTCTCCGAGCCGTAGAACGCCAGAGGACGCAAGTAACAACTTTCCAGATTGTTGACACGCACCACCTCACGGTGTGCCTCCATGATCTGTTCCTGGCTGTATGGCATCGGCATCTGGTAGATCTTGGCGGAATTGAACAGCCGCTGGATATGCTCCCTGAGCCGGAAGATTGCCGTGCCCAGATTGGCCGACGCATCGGTCTTATAGGCACGGATGCCTTCAAAAACGGCCAGTCCATAGTGCAGTGAGTGGGTCAGGACATGGGTCGTGGCATCACGCCAGGGCACCATCTTGCCGTCATACCAAATGAAACCGTCGCGGTCGGACATCGACATTTTCTTCTCCGAAATTTTGTGGGTACGTTATTTTAACGTATCGCTTGTTCGCGCATTGCAGCCAGACCGGCAAAACGGATGTGGCATAATCGTTTTGCCGGAAATCTACCCGTACCGGCTGGCTTATGCCGCAAATTGCGATTGGTTTACACAAAATCAACAGGGCCGTCGACTCCGCATGACTGCAAGGAAATTTCTGGACTTTGATACGGCTCTCGAGCGCGGATTATCAGCCGAAGAGAAACTCGCGGGTGACATGCTGGTGTTCTCGACCGCATTGATGATGGTTGCTTCGATGCTTTGGCTGGCCATTTACTGGAGTTTCGGCCAGCGATTTTCGACCCTCATCCCGCTGATTTTTTTGCTGGCCTCGCTATGCACGATTATATTTTTTCTTAAAACCCGCAAGCTGCCGGTTTTTTGCCTGATGCAACTCTCGCTGTTCCTGTTTACGCCGTTCGCGTTACAGTGGACGATGGGCAATTTCGTCAATTCCAGCGGCGTATCGCTGTGGGCGCTGTTGGCCCCGGTGGGTGCGATCGTGATACTTGGTACGCGCGAGTCGGTGCCGTGGTTTGTCGCCTACATTTTTATGACTGCCATGTCGGGCATGTTCGATTTCGTGTTGTGGGACACCAAGCAGTTCGACCGGCGCACCGTGGCGGTATTTTTCGTCCTCAATTTCGTGTCCATTTCAGCCATGGTCTACGTGCTGCTGTGGTATTTTTCACGTGAAAAGGCCAAGTTGCTGGAGGCGATGGATGCGCAGAGCCAGGCGGTAGCCCTGGAAAAAGATCTGTCCGACCGCCTGCTGCTCAACATTCTGCCGGCACCAATTGCGATTCGCCTGAAACGCCAGGAAACCAACATTGCCGACGGTCACGCCGATGTGACGGTCATGTTTGCCGATATCGTCAATTTCACGCACATGTCGGAAGAAATGTCGCCGAACGAAACGGTGCATCTACTCAACGATATTTTTTCTGAATTTGATACCCTGGCCGAACGATACGGCATCGAAAAAATTAAAACCATTGGTGACGCCTACATGGCGGCCGGCGGATTGCGCAGCGTGAACAGCCAGTATGTCGATGCCATGGCCGACATGGCGCTGCAGATGCATGCGTTTGTCGCCCGCTATACCGCCCCCAACGGCGAGAAAATGAGTTTGCGGGCGGGCCTGGCAACCGGCGCGGTGGTAGCCGGCGTGATCGGTCGCCGCAAGTTCAGCTACGATTTGTGGGGAGACACGGTCAACGTGGCTGCGCGCATGTCTTCCGAGGCACAACCCGGACTTACCCAGGTGGATGCGGTGACGTACCGGCGGTTGCACAACCGATACATTTTTGACGAGATGCAGCAGATACACGTAAAAGGCAAGGGCCTGATGCAGGTATATAACCTGCTCGGGCCACGGGTGACCAGTCACGATGAAAATGTAGTGAATATCTCGCAGGTTGGCGCGCAAGGCAGCCGCAAGTAGCGCGTCAGGCAGCCTGCAACCGCCCGCGCTGCAGAGAAAAAGTTTGACGGAGGGCGTTGGGAGAGGGCGGTCGCGTGACTGAGCTTGCAACTGAAGTTATTGAAATAACGCGCAACGCGAAACACCCCGGCATTGCGCTGGTGCTTCAGGGAGGCGGTGCACGCGCCGCGTATCAGGTAGGGGTACTCAAGGCTGTTTCAGAAATCCTCGGCCAGCCGGCCGAGAACCCCTTTCCAATCATTACCGGCACATCGGCCGGTGCAATCAACGCCGCAGTGTTGGCGGTCAACGCAGATAACTTCGCCCGTGGCGTTGAAATATTGGTGCGTGTCTGGGAAAATTTTGCACCGAACCAGGTTTATCGCACCGATTTTTCAGGAGTGGCCAAAAATAGCATCAAGTGGCTGTCGGCGTTCCTGTTTGGCGCAGTTTCAAAAGATCACAAGGTTTCGCTGTTCGACAATTCGCCACTGGCCGACTTGATTGCTCATCATATCCCGCTGACACGCATCGCCAAGCATATCGAAGCCGGTGTACTGCGAGCAGTATCGGTGACGGCGTCGGGCTATACGTCCGGACAAAACTGCGCTTTTTTTCAGGCAGCAGCCGACGTACAGGGCTGGCGACGCTCGCAACGCGTTGGCATTCGCGTGAGCCAGCTGCGCGTCGAACACCTGATGGCATCCTCCGCCATCCCCTTTGCATTTCCAGCCGCCAAAATTAACCGCGAATTTTTTGGCGATGGCTCGATCCGTCAGATGGCACCGGTTAGTCCCGCCCTGCACCTGGGTGCGACGCGGGTGTTTGTGGTGGGCACCGCCAAGCTGGTGAAGGATATGCCGGAACGGATACGTGGCGAACGTTATCCCTCGCTGGCACAAATTGCCGGCCATGCCATGTCGTCTATTTTTCTTGACACACTGGCGGTTGATATCGAACTGTTGCAAAGAATCAATTCGACCTTGACGGTGGTCGACCCGGAAAGATTGAAGAAATC
>JAYVKG010000080.1:0-12943 GCA_043768625.1 Betaproteobacteria bacterium | reverse complement strand
GGGATGAAAAAACGGATCGACTGAATAAAGTGTGAAGCGAGCCGATAGGCCGGATTCTGTGCAGCCGGTGCCTCTTGCGAAACACCGACCGTGACCGCCATTCCTCTGGGCCGGGCATCGCTGCCCGGCTCGGTGCCACCTACCCGCCAGCTTGTGCGAGCCGCACTTCCTGGCGCCGGCGAACGAGTCGTCGGCACCCACGCTGGCCTATTCGGTGTTGCTGCGCGTAGAGATTGCCCGTTTCACCCAGACTAAACTGGCTCGTCTCTGTTGCTCTGATCCTCACCTCACGGTGGATGGGAGTTACCCACTACCCTGCCCTATGGAGTCCGGACTTTCCTCTACGAAAACAAGTTCGCAGCGACCGCCTGGTGCGCTTCCGTCATCATGGTATCACGCAGCTAATCGCGGCTTTGCGGCTGGCCGTGACGCAGGCGGCCACCACGAAAATAGTGTGTATTGTCGTAAAAGGCGGGAAATGCATTTTCTTCACACCAGCCTGGCACACCCAGCCATGGCACCGGTGAGAAATTCTTCGCTGACGACAAATTGTTTTCATCCATTAGCCACGCCGCGACACGTCGGTCGATGTGGCGCATTTGTGCAGCATGGTGCGCCGTGAGGAATTGCTCATCGACCAATAGCAAAATCGCCTTCGCGGTCACGCCGGGATAAGGGGCAAGCGCTTTTTCCAGCATTGAATGGCCGAATAGATGGAATCGCATGTTGGCCGCAAGGTCTTCACGGCACTCAACAAATAGCGTTTTCCATTCAAAGCGACGAATGTAGTCAAGCATCAATGGATTGGTGCTGGTGACAACCATTCCACTCTCATCAAAAAGTGTGAGCACATCGCGTGGTGTAGATCGTGTCCGCATTTCCATTTCGCCGCGTGCCAACAGTAGACGCGCGTGCATTTCACTGACCGCACCTTTCGCTTTTGGAAACGAAAGCCACGACAACGCGTTGAAGAAGTCGTGCCAATTGTCGCGCATTGCGATTTCGCCTGATTTGGCAATTCGTGTCTCGTAATGCGTTCCGGGCGTTGCTTCCGCATTCGCGACAAATCGAATCTGCTGGCCGCGAAAATTTTTAACGCCGGTAGCACACTCATTGAGTCTTGCAAACCCGGGCAACTTGGCGTCCTCAAGTAAACCTTCGAGCGGTTCCCGCAATGAAGCGAAGGGCGGCGCGCAAAAACGCCGCTTGGCATTCTGCCAATCCATGCCCAATGCTAGGAAACGAAGCGCCAGCGCATCGACTCACCCGCGCGCAATGGCACCAGCGATGCGCCGGGAAACGCGACTTCCTCAGGCACGATCCAGTTTTCTTTTTTCAATGTGACGCTTCCGGTATTGCGTGGCACGCGGTAAAAATCGGCACCATGAAAACTTGCGAACGCTTCAAGCTTGTCGAGCGCATTAACAGCCTCAAAGGCCTCGGCATAAAGTTCCAGAGCGTGTAGCGCGGTATAGCATCCGGCGCCGCAACAACTTGCCTCTTTCGACGTTCTCGGGTGCGGTGCACTATCCGTACCGAGGAAAAACTTCGGATCACCGCTGGCGACCACTTTCAGCAAGGCAAGCCGATGCACTTCACGCTTTAACACCGGCAGACAGTAAAAATGCGGGCGCATACCGCCTTTGAACAGCGCATTGCGGCTAAATAGCAGGTGTTGCGGCGTAATGGTGGCGGCGACGTTTTCACCCGAGGTCATGACAAAGTCCGCGGCTTGCGCTGTGGTGATGTGTTCAAGTACGATGCGCAATTGTGGAAAGCGAGCAATGAGCGGGACCAGATGTCTGTCGATGAACACTTGTTCGCGATCAAAAACATCGACCGCTGGGTCGGCAACTTCACCGTGTAACAGCAACGGTAACCCGACATGCTGCATCACCGCAAAAACAGCATCGCAATTGCTCAAGTCGGTTACGCCGAAGTCGGAATTGGTCGTGGCGCCCGCCGGATAGTATTTCACCGCCTTTATGCATCGGCTTTCCGCTACGCGCAAAATTTCTTCGGGTGAGGTTTTGTCGGTCAGATACAGCGTCATCAGCGGCTCGAATGAAGCGCCGATCGGCAGCGCATCCAGGATGCGCTGCCGATAGCCCAGCGCATCTTCCACCGTACGTACCGGCGGGTTCAGATTTGGCATGATGATTGCCCGCGCGAACTGGCGCGCTGTGGCGCGTATCACCGCTTTCAAGGCGTCACCGTCGCGCAAGTGCAGATGCCAATCGTCCGGTCGGGTTATCGTCAGTTCATTCATCGGCTAAATTATATCCGTCCGGTCCTGCATGCACTTTCAAAGCAAGCGCCAAATCATAAACCTTATTCTTCTTTTCACCTGTCAACTTTACCGCCAGTGCCACTGCCTGCTTCAATGGAAGTTCTTCACACAATATTGATAGAGTGCGCGCCAATGCTTGTTCCTGGACCATTTCCTGATTGAAAGGCACGCCACTGGCCGGGCTCGCCACAATAACTACAAATTCGCCGCGAACGTTGTTACGATCCGCGTCAAGCCAGGCCGCAGCCTCACCCAGCTTTACGCGATGAATGGTTTCGAATTTTTTGGTTATTTCCCGGGCCAGAATTATTTCGCGTTCCTCACCAAATGCCTCCAGAAGTGCAGCGACCATCTCGACGATGCGATGCGGTGATTCGTAGAAAACCAGTGCGTGCAATGATGTTTTCCAAGCCGCCAGCGCGCGCTTGCGGTCGCCGGCGCCCGCAGGCAGAAATCCGGCAAACGTAAAGCCATGCTCGCCCTCACCGCTGGCAGAAATGGCCGCGATTACTGCTGACGCCCCGGGGATCGGGATTACCTTAAAACGGGCCGCGCGTACGGCGTTGACCACCGCCGCCCCAGGATCAGATACCGCTGGCGTACCCGCATCTGTGACCAGTGCCACCGACTGCCCCTGTTGCAGCAGCTTGACGATGCCATCAGCGGCGTTGCGTTCATTATGTTCGTGTACCGCAATCAAACGGGTCTTGATCGCGTAGTGGTTCAACAATATTCTGGTGACCCGCGTGTCTTCAGCGGCCACCACGTTTGCCGAGGCAAGAGTTTGCACGGCCCGCACGGTGATGTCACCAAGATTTCCGATCGGTGTGGCCACCACATATAATGCATTCTCAAGTGCATGTTCAATTACAGCAGTCACAATTTTCTCTTTTCCGGCGCGATGCGTATATCTGATATTTTGGTTGAAAAAGTTGTGCGTTTGATATGGATCGTCGCGGCGATCATGGCTAGTGCATTGTCGGTGGAAGCGCAAGAACGTGCAAGTAGCCCGGAGCCCGGCATGGCGGTAACTGCGCCACTCCTTATACCCGCCGCGCCTGTCGCCAATCGTATCGGCAGACCCTTCGCCGATACGCAAAGTGACGATGTGGCGCCCCGGCAATCCAGCCCGGTTATTAACGGCGCCGATAAATCCATCCCGCATATCGCGCTGTTGTTGCCACTGGCTTCAAAAACATTTGGCAAAGTAGGAGATGCGCTAAAGCAGGGCTTTATTGCTGGCGCAGAAGCGGACGGAAAAAATGCGTCTCCTTATCGCATCTACACCGCCGACGATGAAGGCGCTTCACTCGCCGCGCAATATCGCAGGGCTGTCAGCGAGGGAGCGTATGCGATTATTGGTGGCATGACCCGCGACGGCGCAAATATCATGGTGCGTGAATCGAGAGTCCTGCCGACGCTAGCGCTGAATGCGCCGGCAACCAGCATTGACAATGACCTCCCAGACCGGTTTGTTTATGTTTCACTCAGCCTCGATCTTGAAGCCGTGCTGGTCGCGCGAATGGCCGCCGATGATGGACTGCACAGTATCGCTATGGTGGTGGCAAACGATCCGCTGTCAAAGCGCGTGCAAGAAAGTTTTGAAAGGGAGTGGCTGCGGCTTGGTGGAGAGATTGCCACGCAGATTGCCTTTGGCAGCGACAGCGGCGATACGACACGTGTAGCCACTGCGATGGAAAAAGTCGCCGGCAGGGCGACTGCGGTGTTCCTTGCAGCCGGCCCTAAGGCCGCCCGATTTGTTCGCCCTTACTTGCCTGCAGGCATGCCGGCATTTGCCACCTCGCAAAGCATTGATCCCTATGCTGGTTCGGTCGCCAATCTTGATCTCGACGGCGTTCGCTTCCTCGAAATGCCGTGGTTCGCACAACGCGACCACCCCGCCGCCATTGCCTATGCCAAACCGGCGCAGAGCTTGGCGGTAGAGTACGAGCGCCTTTATGCACTTGGCATTGATGCGTGGCGTCTGGGTCAGTTGATAGTCAAATCGGAGAATATGCGTAGTTTGCTGCCGCTTGACGGCGTTACCGGCCGTATCACCCTTGACGGGCATCAACTCAATCGCGCGCTGCCGTCGCTGGAAATGCGCGACGGCAAATCACAGTTATATCGTCGTAACGAATGATGCTGCCACACTTTGTAAGCACAAAAAAAACCGGCGACGAGGCCGAACGGCTCGCGGAACGTTTCCTTATCAAGCGCGGCCTCGCGCTGGTTGCGCGAAATTATCGCTGCCGCCATGGCGAAATTGATCTCATCATGTATCACGGCGAAACGCTGGTGTTTGTTGAAGTAAGACTGCGCAAACCATTGCGCGGCCACGCTGATTTCGGCGGGGCGCTGGCCAGCATCACTTCATCGAAACAGGCAAAGATCATTACTACCGCGCAGCATTATCTGGCGGGACTGAAGCATCTGCCGCCGTGCCGATTTGATGTGTTGCTGTTGAACGGGTTGAATTTGACAGGTGTCGAGTGGCTGGCCAGTGCTTTTGAGGCGTAAAATTTAGCGATGATAAATATTGAAAGCCGCATTACCCGGCATTTTCAGGACAGCATCACTACCAAGCAGCGCGTGGCTGCCGAACTCACACCGCTGATCGCGGCGGCGGCCCGCGCGATGGTCGGTTGTCTGAAAAAGGGCGGCAAAATTCTTAGCTGCGGAAACGGCGGTTCGGCCGGCGATGCGCAGCATTTTGCGGCCGAGCTGGTGGGCCGCTTTGAGCGCGAACGTGCCGAACTCGCTGCGATCGCCCTCACCACTGATAGCTCGATCCTTACCGCCGTTGCCAACGATTATTCTTTCGAAGAAATTTTTTCCAAACAGGTGCGTGCGCTAGGCAAATCGGGAGATATCTTATTTGCCATTTCAACCAGCGGCAATTCAAAAAATGTTGTTGCCGCCATCGAAGCCGCCCATTTGAAGGGCTTGCACATTATCGGCATGACAGGGCGCAACGGAGGAAAAATCGCCAGCCTTATGAAAGCGGGTGATGTACTGCTTAACGTCGATGCGCAGGTAACCGCACGCGTTCAGGAGGTGCATTTGTTGATGCTGCACTGCCTGTGTGATTCGATCGACAACCTTATGTTTGGAGAAATTTAATGCGTTCCACTTTATTTTTTACAGTCACCGCGCTGATGCTCATGCTGCAGGGCTGCATTCCGCTGGCAGTTACGGGCATCGGCGCGACGGCACTGATGGTCGATGACCGTCGATCAACGGGTGTCTATGTCGAAGACGAAAATATCGAGTGGAAAGCGCGTGGGCGCCTGATCGAAGGCTTCAGGGATGCACATGTCAATGTCACCAGCTTCAATCTGGGCGTGCTTGTTACCGGCGAAGTGCCGAGCGAGCAGATAAAACAGGAAATTGGCGGCGCGGTTCGCGGCATCCCGAGCGTCAAGAACGTGGTCAATGAGCTTACCGTCGGCGGCAACACCGCATTGACCGCCCGCGCCAACGATACCTTCATTACCACCAATGTGAAAACGCGCTTCATCCACAACGGCAAGTTTTCCATCAACCACGTCAAAGTGGTGACCGAAGCCAGCACAGTGTTTCTGATGGGCATCGTGACGCGCGAGGAGGGTGATGCCGCTACCGAGTTGGCACGCACCACCAGCGGCGTATCGCGGGTGGTAAAGGTGTTTGAATATCAAGACTCTGCTGGCAGGCGCTAAATCGCAGTATTGAAAGCGTGAGTGAGGGGCCCGCGCCGTTAAATTATCCGGCCCGTTTCTTTAGCCAGCGCATCAGCATTCCCAGTACGGGCAGTTTTTCGTATAGCTCGCCTGCCGCGTCCCAGTAGTCGCGGTGGTATTGAACTCGGCCGTCTGTGGCGAAACGAAGATGCGACGAACCCCTGATTACCATTATCTGGTTTGGCATCAATGTTTTCATGCGAAAGGTGAAATCCCAGAACAATACGGCCGTGTCGTTTTGCGCGACACTTTCGGTCACAACAAAGCGCGGGGCTTGCAGGTGATCGAACATCCCGCTGAAAATTAATTTTATCCTGTCGATGCCGGCAACGTCGTTGAAGGGATCACGAAAATACGCGTCTTCGGTGTAAAACAGTTGCATATTTTCGACTGACTCGGCTGTGAGCGATTGAAAATAATCCACCAGCCGGGCCAGTGGTTCACCGTGGCAGTCCATCGCGTCCCCTGATCAGAGCTTTGTTGACTTTTTAATCGCCGGAAAATAGAGCGCGTATGGCAGCAAGCGCAATGTTTTGAGGATGCGCGTGAAACCCTTTGGAAAGTGGATTTCAAACACGCCTTTTTCAAATCCTTTGATAATTTCGGCGGCGGCTTGTTCCGGACTGATCAGCGAGGGCATGTCGAAATCGTTCTTGTCAGTCATCGGCGTTTTAACGAAGCCCGGGCAAATGAGGTAAATGTCCAGGCCCTTGTCCTTTAAATCCAGATACAACACTTCCGCCAGATTTATGAGGGCGGCTTTGGTAGGACCATAAACCAGACTCTTTGGCAGGCCCCGATAACCCGCTACGCTTGACACCAGCGCAATGCCGCCGGCTTGGGCCTGCACGAAACGTGGAATGACAATTGAAAGACCGTTGAGAAAACCTTCCCAGTTGATAGATACCATCTGTTTGGCCACCTCCAGATCGAGTTCCCATGCGCGCATTGCGGTGTAGTCACCCGCCATGAATACCACCAGATCATAACCGCCCCATGTTGCCACTAATTCGGCTTCGGCAGAATTGATTGTTGCCACTTTGGTAATGTCGAGCGGCAATGCAAGTGCGCGCCCAGCGCCGAGCCGCGCCACCATTTCGTTTAGCTTGTCGGCACTGCGCGCCGACACCGCCACCCTGGCATTGAGCGTATGGAGTTGCATCGCGAGTGCGGCACCGATACCAGTGGACGCGCCAATAATCCACACGCGCTTGTTTGACCAGTTGTGAATTTTATTATTTAGAGACATGACCTTTATTCCGTAATTTCAGCGGCAAACGCCAGCACCGGTGCGGATCCCATGACATAAATGCTTGAAGAAGCCCGCCAGATGGCGATCCACGCCGTTCAATGCAAATTGCAAGTCGGCCGTAGCGGCATGGCAGACCGAAGTGACTCTACAAATTTCCGCATGCCCTTACTATTCAGCGTTTCCTGAAAAAAATGCTGATCTCGGCAACTCGCACCCCGAACTTCGTCATCGTGGTGCGATTCGCCAACGTTTTGTCATCAATCATCCACATCCAATCATCCATATCCATGTGGTAAGTGGAGTCGCCTACCGGCAGCGCCAGCACATAATTCCAGCGCAATGCATTGCCGGCAGCTTGACCCCTGGCCACACCGATCACATCGCCTGCAGTGCCAAGATATTGGTCACCATCTTTGCGTATTTTCCAGACGCGTTTTTCGGACTTGCCGTCCGACCACTGGAACGACTCTTCCAGCACGCCTTCGCTGCCGTTCCACTTGCAGTCGAGTTCAACGACCATCCGCCGCAGCACTTTGCCAGCCCGGTCCTGCACCATTCCCCATCCGTCAACGCGACCGTTGAAATAGGTGGAAAGATCAAGTTTTGGTGTTTCGCTCGCATAGTTCTGCGGAGTGATCGTGGCACATCCACCCATCAATATCGTCAAGCCCACAGCGAATAGCCAGCGCATCATATTCAGACTCCTTTTTGTGAAGCTAACGGTAGCGGCAATGGCATTTCACTGCGGCTGAAAAATGGCGACCTTATCAGTGCGATGGCCGCCAACGCTTTAAGCACACAGGGTAGCAAGGCATAGACTGCCGCCAGATAAAGCAATGCATCCACCGATTGCGAAATTTTTGGCTGGTAGCCTAATAACGCCAGTGACGGCAATGCGATACCCGCAGCCAGCGCGAGATTCATTTTAGTGACAAGATTCCACAGACCGAAATACGCACCTTCATTGCGGCCGAGGCCGCGTTTGTCGTCGTCGTCAATTACATCCGCGAGAATGGATGGCGGCAACGCCAAATCGGCACCCAGGCCCAAGCCGGAAAGTATGCAAATGATCATGAACGGCACGGTATCGCCTGCACCGAGCGTGAACGTCCAGACAAACGCCACGATCGAGACCGCCATCCCAACGCCCCAGGCGCGACCCTTGCCAATGCGCGCGGAGAGAATAACCCAAAGCGGCATGCCGAGCGCCCCGGCGGCGAAGTACGCGATCAGAAAATATGCCGACATCGCGGGCTCACGAATAACATCGTCGATAAAAAATAACACCAGCGTGGCTGGAATCGACGCCGCAATGCCATTAAAAACAAAAATGGTCAGCAAGCGCCTGAACAAAGGATTGTTGAGAGGCTTCCACATCGCGTGCAGCGCATTTTTGGTGCCCGCCTTAGGGCGCATCACCGCGCGTGGCGAAAAAATGACAGTCAGCGCAATCATCACAAACAGCAACGGCACAAAAATCATGGAAAACGCTGCAAAGCCCTCGCGGGGGCCTTGTTGTTTCGACAATATTTCGGGCAGCGCAGCGGCTATAAATACGCCGACCAGACCTAGCCCCTCACGCCATGACGTAACCCGGGTACGTTCAACTGGATGATCGGAAATTTCGGCGCCGTATGCCTGATAGCTGATTTGCACCATGCTGAACGCGGTATAGACCAGCAACAACATTGCCACCAGCCACCATGCCATTACGCTTTGATCCCACAACGGCGGATTGAACAAGCCAACCATGCCGAGCGCCAGAAAAGGCGTACCGATCATCACCCACAAAAAACGCCCCATGCGGCGGTCACGGTGAAGATCGCTCCAATAGCCCAGCAACGGGTCCTGAATCGCATCAAATACGCGCGCCGCCAGTAGCAGGCCGCCGATGGCGATCAAATTCAGGCCGACCACGTCAGAATAAAATTTCGGCACATGTACGTAAATAGGTAATGCGGCCATTGCCAGTGGAATACTGGTCAGGCTATATGCCAGCAAACGCCAGATAGGCAAGCGATGAGCGGGGGAGGACGCGATAGTGGTCACGGGAATTAGCGTTTGCGATCGAACCTGACCTCGGCCTAAGGCTCGCCAAGTAATTTCTGACGAAGTGCCGGCACACTGGTTTTTTCCGACAGCCAAATATCAAAAAAAGCTTTGGCAAACTCCGGGTCGGGAATTGTCGCTATCAATTTTTCGTGGTTGTAAAAACGCGCCTCCTTACCCGGCACTGACACACCGATCAAGGTGTCACCATTTTTGATATCCGGGAAGATTTTTGCCATCTCGGCGCCCCACCGGCGCAGTTTGGATTCGTTACCGGCGCCTTGCGTGCGCATTTCTTTGACACTCCTGTCGGCGATGTCTTTACCCTTGATGGCCATGTCGTATACCAGTTCAATCGCAAACGGCTCGGCGTGGCTGAAAGGTTTTTTCTGTGTCCACAGGCGCACGTCGTACACTTTCATGCCGAAGAATCGCATCACCGTTTCGCCGTGTATCGAGAGACCCGTCAGGTCGCGCGTCAGTGCTTCCGGAAGATCGTGGCCAGAGGCAACGGTCGCACACACCAACAGCAGCGCACCGCAGACTCGACGGGTTATCGTTCGCGCACTTCGCATCATCGCAACCTCCTCTTTACTCAGGCTTGCCTGGACAATTCTATCTGCATGACGTCGGTTCTGCCGGTGCGAAAACCTGCTTCGCAGTAGCAAAGATAAAAGCGCCATATCTGCAGAAATTTTTCATCAAACCCCAGCGGCTTGATCTCGCTCACTTTCGCGTTCACACGTTGCAACCACCATTTCAGCGTATCAGCATAGTCGAGGCCAAAGCGATACGGTTCGCCAGCTGAGAGACCGGCCTGTCGGGCATCCGCTATAAACTGCGGAATCGGTGCAAGCATGCCACCGGGAAAAATATATTCACGAATAAAATCACTGGTTTGGCGATATCGTGGAAAAACTTCTTCGGCGATGGTTATGGACTGAATCAGGGCGCGGCCGCTGGGTTTCAGCCGGTCATGGACGGTCTTGAAAAATGTTTTCCAGTAGCGTTCACCAACCGCTTCAAACATTTCGATCGACACTACATAATCGAACTGGCCTTGCACATCGCGGTAATCGATCAATCGCAAGTCGACCAGGTGATCTAGCGCTGCATCCGCGATGCGCTTTTTCGCAAACTCCAACTGCGCAGCCGATAACGTAATACCGATCACCTTCACACCGCGCGATTGCGCCGCATATTCGGCGAAGCCGCCCCAGCCACAACCGATTTCCAGAATCGTCTCGCCCGACATCGGCTTCAACTTGTTGAGAATGCGCTCGTACTTTGCCGTCTGCGCCGATGGCATGGACTGGTTCGGATTTCCGTCGAACATGGCACTGGAATAGGTCATCGTTTCATCCAGCCAAAGCCCGTAGAAAGCATTCGACAAATCATAATGCGCGAAAATATTCTTCTTGGCCTGCGCCTTGGTGTTGGCGCGCAACAGGTGCTTGACGCGAAATAACAACGCCACCAGTGGCTTGCCGTAAAAGACGGCTTCCAGTGCCTTTTCGTTTTCGACACACAGCATCAGAAAGGCGGTGAGATCGGAGGTAAACATCCGGCCATCACGATAACTTTCTGCAATTCCAATTTCGGCCGACTTGATCGCTTCGCTCGCCACTGCCCAATCGGTAATCCGCAAATCTGCGTGGGGGCCAGCGTGTGCGCCACGAAAGAAAGTGGTAGTACCTTCAGGTGAAGTGAACGTAAGCGAGCCTCTGTCCAGCCGCTTTATGAGGCTATAAAACAATTTGGCGATCGCCGGCAGCTTGGCTGCAAGCGGAATTGAAGAAAGGTCGTTGGCGGTGGTATTCATATGGGATGCTTGTGTAGGTTATCGGGTGGTTTCGAGAGTTGGTGGTTTGGGTTTGGTAAAAAACGGCACATGCTTGCGCCATAGCTTTAATGCGTGCCAGTGAATTCTCACCACTACACCAATCGTCATCAATGGGTGACCAAAGAATGCTTGTAGCGCCGCGCGCGAAGTCAATGGCACCGAGTCGCCGCAAATGGTGGTCAGGATTAGCCTGCCTGCATCGCTCGGCGCCGTGGCCGACGTGCCATCGGCACCGTCGTGGTAGTCGATTTGGGCGAAGGCCCGACCATCAATTTGTTCGAAGCGAAAGCGGTAGTGGCCTTTCACGTCACAAAACGGTGAGACATGGAATACCTTATGCGCCGTTAGCCAGTCACCCGGCCCGATGGGGCGCTCATCGGCATGTGCGATCAGATAGTTGTGGCGCTCGCCGAACGTATTGCTGACTTCGGCAAGTGCTGCGCGCAGTTGGCCGCGCTTATCAAAACAGAACCAAATGCTAATTGGATTGAAGACATAGCCCAGCAGCCGTGGAAAAGTCTGCAGCACAATTTCACCATCCGCGCTGTGGATCCCTTTGCTGAGGAGCAAATTACGCATCCAGGTTTCGAGGCTGGAACCGTCACGCGGGCCGTAGTCGCTGGTGACAAACGACAGCAGGTTGAAGCGATCTTTCGACAACCAGCGGTTGCCTAACTCACCTATACGCGATAGCGGCAGCCGCAAAAAAAATACGCCATAGGAAAATTTGTGTTCCACCGGTCGGAAGCGTTTGTGAAATACCCGCCCAAGGCATAACTCTGGCTGCGCATTTATCGGCCAGGCATTCACGCGTCTACACCGGGATACGTACGGCCAAGATCATTTGCGGCAGGCACATTGGTCTTCCACGGCACGACGGCTCCCAACGCTTTCGCGACCGCGATACCCGACATCAGTCCGTCTTCGTGGAAGCCATACCGCGTCCAAGCGCCGGCGAACCAGCTGCGCTGCTGTCCCTGGATGCCGCGCAGCGCACGCTTGGCTTCGACACTTTCTGCCAGGAATACCGGATGCTGGTATTCGATGGTCTGGATTACTTTGGCAGGCTCGGGTGCGACAAGCGGATTCATGGTGACAATTACGGGTGTGTTGAAGGGCAGCGGCTGAAGGCGGTTGAGGAGGTAGGACAACGATACCGGCGAGGTCGACTGTTCATTGATACGCGCCTGCGGTGAATCCGGATGCCACGCGGTGTAATTCCAGGCGGCCCAGGCGCGGCGACGGTCGGGTAATAGTCGCTGGTCGGTATGCAGGATGGCAGTATTGGCCTGATAGGGAATTTTCGCCAGAATAGTTTGCACCTGTGCAAATGCACTCCGCCCGGCGAGCAGCGCCAGCGCCTGGTCAGCGTGACACGCGAACACCACCTGGTCAAAGCATTCGGCACCGGACGCTGAAAAGATTGTTACGCCCGCGTCGCCGCAAGTCACGTTCGTCACTGCGGCGTTCAGTCGAATGTCGGCAATGTCGGCCGCAAGTTTCCCGACGTAATTACGTGCCCCGCCTTTCACCGTGCGCCACTGCGGCCGGTCATTCACCGAAAGCAGGCCGTGGTTACGGCTAAAGTTGACGAACGTAGCGAGCGGGAATTCATCGATTTGCCGCGAAGGCGTCGACCAGATACAGGCCGCCATCGGCTTTAGATACCACTCACGAAATGCCCTGCCGTAGTCATTGGCGTCCAAATATTGTCCGAGCGTTCCAGGCATCGCGTGTTTGCCGTCAGCCAGCGCGGTTGCCGCGCGATTAAAACGCAGCAAGTCATT
>JAYVKG010000079.1:0-2811 GCA_043768625.1 Betaproteobacteria bacterium | reverse complement strand
CCGGAAGACCCGTTGACACGCCGCGTACTTGGCGTCGACGCTACCTGGCAGGGAGAAATATTTCGTTCGGTAGGTTGCGATCATTGCGACAATACCGGTTACAAGGGTCGCGTCGCCATTATGGAGTTGTTTAAAATGGACGGCGACATGGACGAATTGATTGCGCGTCGCGCCACCGGCCGGGAAATTAGAGACGCTGCGCGAAAAACCGGGTTTCGCACGCTGGCGGAAGACGCGATTTCGCGGGTGATTGACGGGCAAACCAGTCTGGACGAAATATCGCGTATCGTCGACTTGACCGATCGCGTAGTTTAAACCGCAGCCAATGTCATCGTTCTCCTATCGCGCCATCGACGAAGCCGGACAGATTCTGTCAGGCAGTATTGATGCGACCAATTCGGTGGATCTCGAGCTGCGCCTGAGGCGTATGGGTCTTGATTTGATTACGTTCGAATCGATCAAGAAATCCACATTGATGCGGTCGAGCAAAGTATCGCGTAAGGAGTTGATCACTTTTTGTTTCCACCTGGATCAGTTGATGCGCGCAGGGGTGCCAATTATTGAAGCGCTATCCGATTTGCGGGACACGGTGGATAACGCCGGCTTCAAGCAGATAATTGCCAGCATCCTCGAGGACATCGAAGGCGGCCTGAAACTATCCGATGCGATGGCCAGCCACCCGCAGGCTTTTGACCAGGTATTCGTCGCATTGATCCGTACCGGTGAGCAAGCCGGACAGCTGCCGGAAGTGTTATCGAAACTTGCCGAAAATCTGAAATGGCAGGATGAACTCGCCGGTCAGGTAAAAAAGGCGATGATGTACCCTATTTTCGCTGGTACGGTGATATTTGGCGTGGTGTTCATGTTGATGGTGTTCATGGTGCCGCAATTGGGTACCGCGATGAAGGCCCTCACGCCAAATCCACCGGCAGCGACCATGGCGCTGATCGCGGTGTCGGACGTGATGAGTAAATACTGGTATTTGTTCATCGGCGTTCCCGTCATCGCCATCGTAGCGCTGATAATGATCGTCAAAACCAACGATGAGGCCAAGTACCGCGTCGACGGCCTGATGCTGACATTGCCCATCATGGGGCCGCTAATGAACAAGATTATCCTCGCGCGATTTTCAACCTATTTTGCGCTGATGTATCAGTCGGGACTCGCGGTGCTGGATTGCATTCATGTCTCGGAAAAAATCGTCGGCAACCGCGTCATCGAAGAAGGTCTGGTGCGGATCGGCCGGGAAATTAACGAAGGCACCGGCATCACGCAGGCTTTCCATAATGTTCGACTGTTTCCTCCGCTGGTATTGCGCATGCTCAAAGTGGGTGAAACGACGGGTGCACTCGATACGGCGTTGTTGAATGTCAGCTATTTCTACAATCGCGAGGTTAAAGAAACCATGAGCAAGTTGCAGGAGATGATTCAGCCGTTGCTCACCGTGGTGCTCGGCGGCGTGCTGATTGGGATCTTGGTGACGATTTTTCTGCCGATGTACGACGTCATCAGCAAAATCAAGTTTTAGCAGATTACCTTGGCAAAACATTTTTTATATTTGACGAACGACAAGCTGGTCGCGCTCACCTGGCAGAGCGGTGCCATTGTTGAACGTGATGTTTTTTTTGCAACCGAACTTGGCGCGCCTGCATTTATTGACTATATCGCCAAGCATCGGGAAATACCCACGTACGTCATTACGGACCTCATCGAAGAAGATTTTCGCCTCGACACGGTACCGCACCTGCGTGGCAATGATCAGGAAACCGTGTTGGGAAGAAAGCTATCGCAGCTTTATCGGGCAAGCCCGTTTCGCCACGGAATTATTCAGGGGCGTGAGCCGGAGGGACGCCGGGACGACAATGTGCTTTACCACGCCGTTACCAATCCCGACCTGCTCAAGCCATTATTGGCGGCCCTGGAGCGGGCGCAAGTGCCCATGGAGGGAATTTATTCCTCGGCGGTTCTTTCGGGCAAGTTACTGGGGGTGCTCAATGCTTTCTTTAAGCACACGCTACTGGTCACGATTGTCCCGGACTTCGGATTGCGCCAGACCTATTTTCAAAACAAGCAGATCAAATTCAGTCGCCTCACACCGATCATATTTGATGCTGGCCAACCGGTAGGGGAATTGATCGCAGCTGAAACCAGCCGGACCTGGCAATATTTGGATAGCCTGCGATTTTTCGCCAGTGGCGAGACCCTGGAAGTGTCGATTCTGGTCCACGCGCGCGACCGGCAAATGGTGACCGAGGCGATACGCTCGTACCCGATGATTCAGTATCGCTTTCTCGATATCGACGAAGTTGCCGAAAAACTTAAACTGAAGCCCGCACCGGTATCGTCACATGCCGAGGAGTTGCTGGTCCACATCTACGCGCAGGGCGGCATCGAAAATCACTTTGCCACGGTGGAGCAGCGACGATTCGCGTTGTTCAAGCGAGCGCGCTTCGGCCTGTTCGCGTTAACGGCCAGCATCCTGGCTGCTTGTACCGTAGGCGCCAGTTTCAATTTATACCAGGCCAGCAGGATTACGAGTGAGATAGATCTGCGCACCGGCACGATGAAGCCGCTTCAGGCCGAGTACCGGACGGTGGTCAGCGAGATCAGTAAACAGACCGCAGCTTCAGAAACGGTACGCGACGCCAGCGGTTTTTTTAACCAATTCATGCGACCGTCACCCGCATCTCCTGGCGAGTTTGTGCGCGCCTTTGCGCAAGTCTTTACCGAGTTTCCCAATATTCAGTTATTGCAGTTGGTGTGGGCTTCCGTCGACGACGTCAGCGTAACGCCAATGTTTGTTGCTTCTGC
>JAYVKG010000078.1:0-17279 GCA_043768625.1 Betaproteobacteria bacterium | reverse complement strand
CATTTGCCGCATTTGTCTCCTCGATCATCGAAGGCGGCGACAGTCCGGCGCAGCAGGATGCGGTACGCGTACGATTGAAAGAGCGCGGTCTCGAGCCATACGACTGTCTGAATCGGCCGCTAATGGATGCGATCGCTACGCATAACGCGAAGGCCTCGGGTGTGCTGAAAGGGTGAACAGGAGCACGCACCGGCAAATCGTCGGGTGGATCGACTCTCTACGCATCATCAAAGCATAAACTGCTTGATCGACGCATCAATACCGGCACCTGATATTCATTTATTGCCAAGCTTGAATGCGCCGTCCCAATCGGCTTCAGGTTCATTGATGGTGAATTCGCTGATGTAACCAAGATAAATTTCGGCGATACGTGAGTGGCTTGGCACGGCGGCAAGGATGCGAAAAATGTCTCCCGCCGACGCCCATTGCCGGGCGCGAAACAACGCCAGAGCACGGTGGTGGCGATCCGCGAGATCGCGCTGAGCGGGGTCAAGCTGATCGGCTGGCCCAAGGGGTTGGAAGATTCGAACTGCGGTGCTCTTGCCCTTCACGCGTACTTTATCCAGTTCGAGGTAGATGAAATTGCGTGCAACTGCCGCGGTCTGTTCGCCGACGATGATGGGTACTTGATAGTGCTTGGTGAGACTCTCCAGACGCGATGCCAGATTCACGCCGTCGCCCAGCACGGTGTAATTGAGGCGAGAGGGCGAACCGATATTGCCGGCAATAACACGAGACGTATTTACCCCGATGCCAACATCAGGGTGCGGCAAATGCTCGACTTCCAGTTCGCGGCACAGCTGCCGCATGCGCTTGTCGATGGCAAGCGCCGCGAGTACCGCGCGTTGCGCGTCGTCGCATCGTCCAATCGGGGCGCCGAACAACGCCATCACGCCATCGCCGGTATATTTGTCGATTACCCCATCGTGCTCGTCGACCACGGCGTTGATTAAGGTGAGATAGCGATTGAGTAAGTTAAGCGTCTGCGCCGGCGGGTGACGCTCGCAGAGGGCCGTGAAATCTCGGATATCGGCAAATAAGACAGTGACATCGCGCTCTTCACCTCCCAACTCAATGTTCTGACTCAGCAACTGCTCGGCAACTTCGTGTGACGCCACCTTGCCCAGAATATCCCTTACCTGGTCACGTTCGGTCAAACCTTTCGACATACTGCTGAAGGCAGCTGCCAATTCACCGATCTCGTCGTCCTGCTGCAGCAGAATTGGTTCACCGTAGTTGCCTGCAGCGACCTGCTTGGCGGCATCCGCCAACATCCGCACCGGCCGCGTAATGCGACGTGCAATGCGAATACTGCCGACGACGGTAAAGAGCAGGCTCACGCCTGCCAAAAAAAGCAGCGCCAATTTAAGCGTTTCGTAAGCCTGCAGGCCAACGCGTGTCGAGCGCTGTAATACCGCGAATACGCGGCTAGTACCACCAGCTTCAATATTGCGGTATTGGTCAATGGTCGTGGCCTGCATTTCAAACTCTTCATCACCGAGAACAATGCTGCCGCTGGTACCCGCGCGCTTCAACATCGTGGCGGACTGTTCCTGCATTTTGGCGCGCAGCGCCGGGGCCAGCGTGGTGGCGTATATGACAGTCGGCTGGTTGCCGTCTGTCCCCAGAAAATTCACATCCAGTCCGGTAATGCGCTTGAGTTCGCTGGCGGATGAATCGTCGATGACAAAGCTGATCACCACCCACGCAATCGGTACCGGTGCCAGCACCGGCACGACAACCACCTGATAAATGCTGTTGTCGATGATGCGTATCGCGGATACGGAGCTTCTTTCAGCTGCGTTATTAATGAGGTCGGGGAACGCAAAAGGTTTGCCGATAAGTGCGGGTTGGACAGTATCGGCAGTGACGATATTTTTCATATCGACGAGTGCGAGTCTGCTCGCAGAAATGCGTGCGCCGTGATTTCGGAGTACGTCAACGATAGTAATCTTATCCTGCGTCGCGACGGCGGCACGGAATGCAAAATCACGGGTCAATACGTTGGTGGCCGCAACCAGCTGCTCCTCTTTCTGCTCAAGCAGACGCTTGAAGACGCGTTCACCGACGCTGAGCGCTTCCCGCAGGTTGCGTCTGGCATTCTGTTCAATCACATAGCTGATTGAGAAAAACCCCGCCGTCTGCACGGCAATCAGCAGCCCGACAAAAAAAACAATGATGCGCTTTTCGAGACGGCCGAAATGAAAAAAATTCATTTCCCTTCGCTGGGCTTTGGAATGGCTGGATTTTGCGGTTTAAAGCTGAACGCGAACGTGGACGCGACGCTTTCATTTGCGGATAGTCTTATTTTTTGCGGTGCCGGCGTCGCTGACGCCGAAATCCCAGGGAACCACATGTGTACTTCATACTCGCCGGCAGACAGGCCATCGAACAGAGCGGCACCACGTTGGTCGGTTTTGGCAAAAATCGGCGTATCTACAACCAGCATGTAGGCCAGCATCGTGTCATGGATATTACACCCCAGTACAACTTCGCCAGCCTTATCAAACAGAATCGGTTTGCCGGGAACGCCAGAATATAGTTTGATTTCAAACGTCTTTGCCGGCGAGAACGAATAGACGTGGTGGCGAACTTTGTCGCGATTAGGGAAATTCACCATCGTGCCCGTTTGCAGGACGCTGACCAGAGGCACAAATTCCTTGTTGATCTGCTCAACCGAGACTTCCCGCCTGGGCCTGAATGGTAGCGTGCCGGAAATGATGTTAGCGTAGACCACCGCATCGACAACGGGCTGGCCGTCCGGGCTTTTTATTTGCACCGAAATCTGTGCTGCGATGGATTGCAAGGTAAAGCTAAGCGCAACTATGGCGATTCCGGTGTTGCGCAAGTATGATAAGTACATTGGTGAGCTGACGTCCAGGAACATGACAGATTACGGGTAGATACGTGTGGAAACCCGTTATGGATTACTTGGTTACGATATCGCGTTTCATGGGCGCTAAAATGCGTAAAAGCTCGTTTTTAGCGCTTTGCGGCACTTCAATTTGATTTAAATTTTTACGCAGTATTTCGACGAAACCATAAAATTCGGCTTCGGAGAGATCCATGCCCTGATGGACAACTTTCATGGAGTCACCCGTGTATTTGCACGGTCCGTCGGTGAGCGCACATATTTGTTCCGCAACTTTTTGTTTCAGTTTCTTCAGGTCAACTTTATCGAACGTACGTTTGGTTAGCGGATCGTTAGCAGATTGATCGACCGTCTGGTCCACGAAACGTGAAACACCGCTTTCACCACCTAGCCGCTCGTATAAAGTGTCCGCCAACGCAGTCGTGCAAAACGACCATGCAAAAACGACAGCCAAGCCAGTGTGCGTGATTGATGAAATGGTGAAGTGAAATTGCGTGCCGGAAATTATTCGCGTAAAAGACATGGGCGGCTCGAGACGATTCATGAAAATAATTGTTAATAAGGTTATCACGGCATGGTGCTTGTCGCTCCTGGCGGGAATAGTCGGCAAGACTGCATGTTTACGCGGGTAATGGCTAAGCGCATTGACATACTTTTGCGAATAGTAGAAGTTTTTTTCTAGACCACATGTTTGAATTTCCAAGAAACGTTTTACAAATCTCAATTCCAGCCGTGCTGGCAGCCTTCGCCTCGCTCGCTTTATCGGGAGCGGCGCTGGCCGGCGATCGACTGGTTGCGACCGGGGGCGCGACGCAAATCGAGGGCGCGGCGGGAGGGGGTCTGGTGCCGTGGGCGGTGATTGCAGGATACGGTACGCGCGACCAAATCGGCATCACCGCGTTTCATACCAACATCGCCATCGACGACTTCAATCTGAAAAGTACCGGCATTGCGGTGGGCTTAAGTGACCGCATCGAACTCTCCTTGACACGCCAACTATTTAACCTTGGATCGACGATGCCCGGCCAATCCATTCGGCAGGATGTAGTGGGGGCAAAAATTAAAATTGCTGGCGATGCCATCTACGACCAGGACAGCTGGATGCCACAAATTGCTGTCGGACTTCAACACAAGAGAAATCGCGATATCGCGATCCCCATCGCGCTTGGAGCGCGGCATGCCACGGGCACCGACTATTATATGTCTGCGACCAAACTCGCCTTCGCGGGTCTGGCCGGCAGTAACGTCTTGATGAATGCGACGTTACGCGCAACCAAGGCCAATCAATTGGGGCTGCTCGGCTTTGGCGGGGATAGGCGTGACCGCTATCAGGTAGAATTTGAAACTTCGGCGGCAATCTTTTTGACGGACAACTTTGCGATTGGTGCGGAATACCGCTTCAAGCCGGATAATTTACGGGTGTTTCGCGAAGATAATTATTTTGATTTTTTCGCAGCCTGGTTTGTGAACAAGCATGTTTCACTGACGGCTGCGTACGCGCGCCTTGGCCAAGTGGCCGACAAAGCAAAGCAGAACGGCCTTTATTTGTCATTACAGCTCAGCCCCTGAGCCGGCGCGGATGAAAATGCGGCGGCTGTCGATGCTGCGGCGCACAAATCGGTGCGACTTGTATAATATTGCTTTCTATCGCGCCGTTGATCGATCCCATGCCACTGACACTTTACGACAAGCTCTGGAACGCCCACCTGGTACATGAAGAAGCCGACGGCACTGCGCTTATTTACATCGATCGTCATCTCGTCCACGAAGTCACCAGTCCGCAAGCTTTTGAAGGTCTTGAGGTCAATGGCCGCAAGCCGTGGCGGCTGAAATCCATCCTCGCCACCGCTGACCACAATGTTCCGACCACTGCGCGTGACGAAGGCATTGCTGACCCCATTTCGCGGCTGCAGGTGGAAACGCTGGACCAGAACATTGAAAAATTTGGCGTGAAAGATTATTTCGGCATGCACGACACGCGGCAGGGAATCGTCCACGTTGTTGGTCCTGAGCAGGGTGCCACCTTGCCGGGCATGACGGTGGTTTGCGGCGACTCCCATACCTCAACGCACGGTGCGTTTGCAGCGCTGGCGTTTGGTATCGGTACTTCGGAAGTCGAGCATGTGATGACGACGCAGTGTCTGGTCGCCAAAAAATCGAAGACACTGCTGATTCGTGTTGAAGGCAAAGTCGGACGCGGTGTAACCGCCAAAGATATTGTGCTCGCCGTCATTGGAAATATTGGCACAGCGGGCGGTGCGGGTTACGCAATCGAATTTGCCGGTGCCGCCATTCGCGCTTTGTCGATGGAGGGCCGGATGACCGTCTGCAACATGGCCATTGAGGCCGGTGCCCGCGCCGGCATGGTGGCAGCGGACCAGAAAACCATTGCCTACCTGAAGGGTCGCCCGTTTGCGCCCGGCAACGAATTATTCGAGCGTGCGGCGGCATACTGGAACACCTTGCATTCGGATGTAGATGCAAAATTTGATCGCGTGGTCGAACTGGACGGTGCCGCGATCACCCCGCAGGTGACATGGGGCACTTCGCCTGAAATGGTGACGAGCATCGACGGGACGGTACCCGAACCGGCCAGGGAGAGCGATCCAGCCAAGCGCGAAGCAATGGAGCACGCTTTGCGCTACATGGGGCTGAATCCCGGAATGCCGATTGCCGACATTCGCATCGATAAAGTGTTCATCGGCAGTTGCACCAATTCGCGCATCGAAGATCTACGCGCCGCCGCCGGCGTGTTGCGCGGCCGGCGCATCGCCGCCAGCGTCAAGCTTGCGATGGTGGTTGCCGGTTCCGGATTGGTGAAGCGCCAGGCTGAAGCAGAAGGTCTAGACAAAATTTTTCTGGCTGCGGGTTTTGAGTGGCGCGAACCTGGATGTTCGATGTGCCTCGGCATGAACGATGATCGCCTTGCCCCCGGAGAGCGTTGCGCATCTACCTCGAATCGTAATTTTGAAGGTCGCCAAGGCGCGGGTGGACGGACCCATTTGGTGAGTCCGGAAATGGCGGCGGCAGCGGCGATAGCCGGTCGGTTTACAGACGTACGCGAGATTTCGTAAAGGAGAAATGAAATGAAAAAAATATTGGTGCTGGCTGCAGTGTGTGCTTTGCTCGTTGGTTGCAACACCATTGGCGGCGTTGGCAAGGACATCAAGAAGAGTGGAGAAGTGATCGAAAAAGCGGCAGCAAAGTAACGAACCGGGAAATTACATGGAAGCCTTCCGCCAACATACCGGTCTGGTTGCGCCGCTTGACCGTGCCAACGTCGACACCGACGCGATCATTCCAAAACAATTTTTGAAATCGATCAAACGCACCGGTTTTGGCGAGAACGCGTTTGATGAATGGCGCTACTTGAATCACGGCGAACCGGGCATGGATCACAGCAAGCGGCCGTTGAATCCGAATTTTGTGCTTAACCAGGCGCGCTATCAAGGCGCGAGTATTTTGCTTGCCCGCAAAAATTTTGGTTGCGGTTCCTCGCGCGAGCACGCACCGTGGGCGCTACAGCAATTTGGCTTCAAAGCCATTATCGCGCCGTCATACGCTGATATTTTTTTCAACAATTGCTACAAGAACGGTCTGTTACCCATTGTTTTGAGCGAGGCGGAAGTGGATCGCCTGTTCGATTTCACCAGCGCGACGGTTGGTTTGCAATTGAGCATCGATCTTGAGCGTCAAACGGTGCAGGTGCCGAATGGGGAAACCTGTCACTTTAATGTTGAAGATTTTCGCAAGCAGTCGTTGCTTCATGGTTTGGATGAAATCGGCCTGACGATGCGGCATACCGACAAGATCAAAGCATACGAGGCCGCGCGTGCAGACCGTGAACCGTGGATTTTTAGGTAACGGCCACCCATGAAAATCGCAATCATGGCTGGCGACGGCATCGGTCCGGAAATCATGGCCGAGGCGTTGAGGGTGCTTGAAGTGCTGCGTGGTGATGGTTTGAAAATTGAAACCGAAACCGCCCTGGTTGGCGGTGCTGCCTGCGATGTGCATGGCCAACCCCTGCCGCCCGCGACTCTAAAGCTCGCTCAAGATGCGGACGCAGTTCTGTTCGGCGCGGTTGGCGGACCCAAATACGACGCGTTGCCACGTGAACATCGCCCTGAAAAAGCGATTTTGGGGCTGCGTAAGGAATGCGATTTTTTCGCCAACTTGCGCCCTGCGACGGTGTTCCCGGAATTGGCTGACGCGTCTTCGCTCAAAGCCGAAATCGTTGCCGGGCTGGATTTGATGATCGTTCGCGAATTAACGGGTGATATTTATTTCGGCGAGCCACGCGGTATTTCCGGTGCAAAAGGCAGTCGCGTTGGCATCAACACCATGCATTACACCGAGGCGCAAATTCATCGCATTCTTCACGTTGGGTTTCGCACTGCCCGGCTGCGCAGTAAGCGCCTGTGCTCTGTCGATAAGATGAATGTGCTGGAGGCGATGCAACTGTGGCGTGACCTAGCGATCGAAATTGCACCGGAATATCCCGATGTTGAACTGTCCCATATGCTGGTTGACAATGCCGCCATGCAGTTGGTCAGGAATCCCAAACAGTTCGACGTGATGGTCGCGGGCAATATGTTCGGCGATATTCTTTCCGACGAAGCCTCCATGCTGACCGGTTCGATCGGCATGCTGCCATCTGCCTCGCTGGACGCCAACGGCAAGGGACTGTATGAACCGATCCATGGTTCGGCCCCGGACATCGCGGGCAAAGGCATCGCCAATCCGTTGGCGCAGATATTGTCTCTGGCAATGATGATGCGGCACACCTTCCATTTGCCGGCAGTGGCATTGCGCATCGAAACTGCGGTTCGTGAGACCCTCGCGGCGGGATGGCGTACGGCAGACATTGCGAAAAAAGGCGGGAAGGTTTGTGGTTGCAAAGAAATTGGCGATGCGGTCGTCGCAGCTTTGTGACGAGCCGGGCGCATTAGGCGGCAGAGCAGGGCGCAGTAGTGGAAGTTTTCAATGCGGCGTGCGCGCTGTCAATCGCTGGCGCCACTGGCGTTCGCGCAGGGACGAAATAAGTCGCGCTAGTGTCTGCGTGCATTTTCAGCCATTTTAAGTTTGTGAGCGGCGCCAGCAACTGACTTGCATTTATTTTCCAACGAAAAGGCAGAATTTAGAATCATGGCAACGTTGAAAGTAGGAATGGTCGGTTGGCGCGGCATGGTCGGTTCGGTGCTGATGCACAGAATGCGCGAAGAGCAGGATTTTGCATTGGTTGAGCCCGCGTTCTTCAGTACATCTAACGTCGGCGGCGAGGCCCCGCGGGAGGCCAATGGCGCGCCGCTGCTGGATGCGGGTGATATTTCGCATCTTAAACAGATGGATGTGATCATTAGTTGCCAGGGTGGCGATTACACCACCGGCGTTTATGCGCCGTTGCGGGCAACCGGCTGGAACGGCTTCTGGATCGACGCCGCGAAAACGTTGCGCATGCAGGATAGCGCGGTGATCATTCTCGATCCTGTCAATAAGGCCGCAATCGACAACGCGCTGGCGATCGGGGTCAAAGATTTCATCGGTGGCAACTGTACGGTGAGCTGCATGCTGATGGGGCTGGCTGGATTGTTCAAGGCCGATCTGATCGAATGGATGACCTGCATGACCTACCAGGCAGCGTCCGGTGGCGGTGCCACACATATGCGCGAATTGCTCACGCAGTTCGGCAGTTTGCACGCCGAGGTAAAATCGCTGCTGGAAGATCCACATTCCGCAATCCTTGAAATTGACCGAAAAATTCTGGCCAGGCAACATTTGATGTCGGCGGTCGAGACACAGTATTTTGGCGTGCCGTTGGCAGGAAATCTGATCCCGTGGATCGACAAAGACATGGCCGCCACAGGAAACCCCGGCATGTCGCTCGAGGAATGGAAGGGCATGGCGGAAGCCAACAAGATTCTGGGTCGCGGAAAGCAAACTGGTGTCGCTGCAACGCCAATTGACAGCTTGTGCATCCGCGTCGGCGCGATGCGTTGCCATAGCCAAGCCATGACGATTAAATTGAAACGTGACATACCCTTAGACGACGTCGAGCAGATTATTGCAGCGGGCAATCCGTGGGCGAGAGTAATACCAAACGAGCGCGAAATTAGCATGCGTGAACTCACGCCGGCGGCGGTCACCGGCAAGATGCATATTCCAGTAGGACGTTTGAGAAAGCTGGCGATGGGCCCTCAATATCTGTCCGCGTTTACGGTAGGCGACCAATTATTATGGGGGGCGGCGGAGCCACTACGTCGCATGTTGCGAATTATTTTAGAAAAATAGTTTATTTATCAAATAGTTAATATTATTTGTGATTCAAATTAGGTGAAAAAGCCAATGGAAGGTTGAAAAATCAGTCAGTTTCGCTTCTAATGCTAGAAAGCGAATAAAGTTGAAACAATAACTCGTTGATGTTATTTTACTTTGTCCTGAAAAAACGAAGGGTTGGGGTTTACGCATGAACCGTCCGCCGAAAACAAAATTAGTCGTGGTAATGGGGGGAGCATTCTTGGCATTTTCCGCGTTGGCAGCTAACGCGGCGGGCTTAGGCAAACTCTCCGTCAATTCCGCATTGGGTCAACCGCTGTCGGCAGAAATCGAGCTTGTCTCGCTCCAGCCGGGCGAATTTGATGCAATTTCTGCCCGTGTCGCGACTCCCGAGTCGTATGGGGAGGCGCGCATTGAATACTCTCCACTGTTGCGTCAGCTTCGCTTTGTCGCTGAGCGTCGCGGCAACGGCACACCGATCTTAAAGATTTTAAGTAACGCGCCAATCAACGAGCCGTTCCTCGACGTACTGGTTGAAATGATCTGGCCTTCAGGTCGTTTGTTGCGCGAATATCCGATCTTGCTAGACCCGCCCGGCTTTAATGAAGCACGCATGGCTGCACCAGTGGCCAACGTTTCTGCCGTGAAGCCTGCCGCACTGGTTCAGCCGCCTCCGGTAATAACGACAGTCGCCGCGTCAGTGCCGATCAAAGGTTCGCCTTCAGCGAAGGCTGAGGCGGCAGGCGACACTTATGGCCCGGTTAAGCGTGGTGATACGTTAAGCAAAATCGCGAAAGAAATAAAGCCCGATTCGGTTTCGCTTGAACAAATGCTGGTGGCGCTGTATCGCGAAAACAAAACAGCGTTTACCGATAACAACATGAATCGCCTGCGTAGCGGACAAATTCTACGGGTGCCTTCAGCTAGCGATGTCGCCAGCGTGACCGAGAGCGAAGCCCGCAGCGAGATCAAAGTGCAAGTCACCAATTGGAACGCGTACCGGGAGCAGGTGGCAGGATCGGTTGCAAACATACCTTCAAAGACGGCGTCTAATGAAACCACAGGCAAGATAACTGTCGCCAAAACAGATGCGCCTGCGCCTGCTGCAGCTTCGAAAGATCAACTGAAAATTGCCAGGACCGACGGCACTACTGGCGCAGTTGGCGGGGCTGGCGCGGCAGGCGGCGCGCAGGAGCAGTTAAATGCGCTCAAAGAAGAAAAAATCGTCCGTGAAAATGCCCTTAAAGAGGCGAATTCGCGCGTGTTGGATTTGGAAAAACAAATTACCACCATGCGTAAGCTCGCAGAGGTGAAAGGCCTTGGTGCACCTGCAGATATCAAAGTGGCGACCAAGCCAGACGACAAGACCGCTGCAAAGTTGGAAACCAAGCCCGCGCCAGCAACGCCACTGCTAGTGCCACCACCGGACATTAAAGTCGCGCAAGGTACGCCGCCGGTGCCAGCCGATGGCGCAAGCGAGGCGTCCAAGCAACTGCCTGCGCCTGACGCAAAGACAGTAGAGGCGAAATCCGAGCCGCCCAAAGCCGACCCCGTAGCATTGGCTAAACCGGATGAGGCGAAGTTGGTTCCCCCCAAAAAACTCGCTTCCCCGCCAGTCCCTCCTCCCAGCTTTCTGGAAGACAACGCATTGGCAATCGGTGCGGGTAGCGTCGCATTGATCGGAACAGGCTTATTGTTGTTTATGTCGCGCCGCAAAAAGAAAAGTCAAATTGGCAGTACCAGCATGACGAGAACCTCGTCAATCATGCCCAGCGACTTAAAGCCAAATACGGTAACCGGCAACAAGGGTGGTGGTCTGGTGGACACCGGTAACAGTTCGTTCCTTACCGACTTCGACAAGACTGGCCCTGGCAGCATCGATACCGACGAAGTTGATCCACTTGCAGAGGCGGATGTTTATATCGCCTATGGCCGCGATGCGCAGGCTGAAGAAATCCTCAAAGAGGCGCTGGCTCGCGACAAGAGCCGCCATGAAATTACCCTCAAATTGTTGGAGATTTACCACAATCGCAAGAGTACTCAGGCGTTTGAAAACGTGGCGCGCGAATTCAAGGACAGTGTTGGTGAGGCTCATCCACACTGGGCTAAAGTTGCGGCGATGGGCGCGTTGATCGACCCGCAAAACCCGCTCTACCACGGTAACGGTGCCGCCTATGCCACGACCGGGGCATTTGTTGCCGGCAGCGCAGTTGCAGCGGCGGGGAGCGTCGAACATGCTCCGCCACCGGATCTGGATTTTGATTTAGGCTTCTCAGACGCGCCAGGAGCACCGTCGTCGACCATCGACATCACCGCGCCAAACAGCGCGCATCCGGCTGCTTCAGCAGGCAGTGATTTTGACCTGGACCTGAATTCATCCGTCGGCCCGGCTTCGCATGCCGACATCGGTGTAAAACCGGATACCGTTGCGGGTGGTGGACTCGATTTTGATTTGGGGCTCGACAAGCCTGCTGCTGCAGTGCCTACCAAAGCCGCATCGGCGGCTGAAGGATCTTCATTTGATTTCGATCTGTCGGCATTGTCGCTTGATGAACCATCGCACCTCGCGACGCAAAAGATGACTGTCGTTCCGCAGGAGCAGGTGGCAAAGACTGTCGGGGGTGCCGTAAAATCCCCCTCCCCATCATTCAGCGAGTTTAGTCTTGATCTTGATGCACCTGCTACTGCGTCGGTCGGTGGCGACGGCGGCGCAGTTTCGACCAAACTGGAGCTTGCCAAGGCTTACGTCGAAATTGGAGACAGCGATGGTGCCAAAGAAATCCTCGACGAAGTGGTGCGCGAAGGCACAGCCTTGCAACAAGCTGAGGCAAAGAAGCTGCTCGCGAACCTTTGACGTTTTCGATGTTTTGGAATTTGGGCGCGGTGACGCGCCCTTTGTTTTTTGCTGGAGACCCATGCGCGTTGCTCTCGGTCTGGAATATCGTGGCACCCACTATTGTGGCTGGCAAACCCAGTTGGCAGGTTGCGCTGTGCAGGATCAGCTAGAACGCGCGCTCGAAATTTTTTTGGGTGCGCCTGTCGCGACTGTCTGTGCCGGCCGCACCGACGCGGGTGTGCACGCGATGGCGCAGGTAGTACATCTCGATACGGAAATAGAACGTGACGATGTGTCCTGGATTCGCGGCACCAATTCAAGTCTGCCGACTGATATTCGGGTGGTGTGGGCCAAACAGGTTGCCGATGATTTTCATGCGCGATTTTCCGCTAATTCACGCACCTATCGATACCTGCTGCTGAATGACCCGGTCGACAGTGCAGTAATGAACGGGCTGGTCGGCTGGTTTCACACAGCACTTGACATCGGCCAGATGCGAGCTGCAGCGGCGTCATTGCTTGGCAAACACAATTTTGCCGCCTACCGCGCCGCCCAATGCCAGGCAAAGTCGCCTGTGAGAACCATGTTTGACGCGCGCGTCGAATCGCTAGCTGTTAAAGGTGGTGTGGATTCTGGTAATCAGTTAATAATGTTTACGTTTCGCGCCAATGCTTTTCTGCACCACATGGTGCGCAATATTGTCGGTGAGCTAATATACGTGGGTGCAGGTCGGCGCAGTTTTGCAGAATTTCTTGAAATTTTTGGGAGTCGTGATCGTAACCTCGCCGCGCCGACTTTTGCCGCCGGCGGCCTCTACCTCGGCGATATCGAGTACGATATTCGCTTTGGCTTGCCAGTGACGCGCAGACGCCATCCGTTTTACGTTTAGCCATGTCCCGCACCCGCATCAAAATTTGTGGTTTGACACGCATCGATGACGCTGTCTGTGCGGCAAACGCGGGGGCTGACGCCATTGGTTTAATTTTTTATGAGGCCAGCCCGCGGTCGGTGACCATCGAGCAAGCGGCGTTAATTTCAAGCGCGCTGGCACCGTTCGTATCGACGGTAGCGCTGTTTGTGAACGCCGCGCCGCAGGCAGTGGATGAAGTCATTGCCAAGGTACGGCCGTCAATGCTGCAATTTCATGGCGACGAAGACGCCTCGGACTGCAGGCGCTATGGCGTGCCCTTTCTCAAGGCAATTCGCGTCGGTACGGCGATGACTGCCGACGATTTGCTAGAATATGCCAGGAAGTTTGCAGATGCGCGCGCATTGTTGCTGGATACCTTGTCCACCGGCGTTTATGGGGGCAGCGGTGAGTCTTTCGACTGGCGCGTAATTCCTGATGCCATTCGTCACCGCGTTGTACTTTCGGGCGGCTTGCGGCCGGACAATGTGGCGGCGGCAATTCGCGTGATCAGGCCATGGGCAGTAGACGTGTCTAGCGGCGTCGAAGTACAAAAAGGTGTGAAAGATCACGCCAAAATCAGCCGATTTATCGAGGAAGTAAAAAATGCAGACGCAGTTTGAGAACTACAATTTTCCTGATGCCAAGGGACACTTCGGGCCCTACGGTGGCGTGTTCGTGGCCGAGACCCTGCAGGCGGCGCTGCTCGTGCTCAATCGCGAATACGAAAAAGCCAAGGCCGATCCGGCGTTTGTTGCGGAAATCCAGCGCGAACTGAAACATTATGTTGGCCGACCCAGTCCGATCTATCACGCCAAACGCCTTTCCGAGGAACTTGGCGGCGCTCAAATTTATCTTAAACGCGAAGATTTAAACCACACTGGCGCCCACAAAATAAATAACACCGTAGGTCAGGCGTTGCTCGCCCGCCGCATGGGCAAGCGCCGGGTTATTGCAGAGACCGGTGCCGGTCAACATGGTGTGGCCACGGCCACGGTGGCAGCGCGCTACGGCATGGAATGTGTGGTGTACATGGGTAGCGAAGACATCAGGCGGCAAGCTCAGAACGTGTACCGCATGAAGCTGCTCGGCGCGACGGTAGTGGCAGTCGAGAGTGGCTCCAGAACATTGAAAGATGCGTTGAACGAGGCAATGCGCGACTGGGTGACAAACGTTGAAAGCACTTTCTACATCATCGGCACCGTGGCCGGACCGCACCCGTATCCGATGATGGTGCGCGATTTTAATTCGGTCGTCGGCAAGGAATGTCTCACGCAGATGCACGAAATGATTGGTCGACAGCCAGACGCCGTGCTTGCGTGTGTAGGTGGTGGTTCGAACGCGATGGGGATTTTCTACGATTACATTCCATACCAAAATGTGCGTTTGATCGGCGTGGAAGCGGGCGGCGAGGGCATTGCCACCGGTAGACATGCGGCGTCGCTGTCCGCCGGGACACCGGGGATTTTGCATGGCAATCGCACCTATCTCATTCAGGACGCGAATGGCCAGATCATTGACACGCATTCGGTGTCGGCGGGACTGGACTATCCTGGTGTCGGTCCCGAGCATGCGTGGCTAAAAGACACTAGGCGGGCTGAATATGTTGCCGTCAATGACGACGAAGCACTGGCCGCTTTTCACCGCCTGTGCCGCATTGAAGGTATCATTCCCGCGCTGGAATCAAGCCATGCCCTCGCCGAAGCCATCAAGCTGGCACCTGCCATGGCCAAGGACACGGTGCTGTTGGTGAATCTCTCCGGGCGCGGCGACAAGGATATGGCGACGGTAGCGGAACGGTCACAGCCTGAAACTGGCATCAGGCAATAATGTCACGCATCGCAGCGACGTTTGCCCGGTTGGCGAGCGAAAATAGAAAAGCGCTTATCCCGTTTGTCACCGCTGGCGACCCTTCGCCCGCCGTAACAGTCCCACTGATGCACGCGATGGTTGATGCTGGTGTGGACATCATCGAGCTCGGCGTGCCTTTCTCTGACCCGATGGCTGACGGTCCGGTGATTCAGCGCTCTTCCGAACGCGCCCTGAAATTTGGCGTTGGTCTGAACGACGTGCTTTCGTATGTAAGTGAATTTCGTAAAACCAATCAGGCTACGCCGGTGGTGTTGATGGGCTACGCGAATCCAGTCGAACGCATGGGCATGAAGTTATTTGCCGACCGGGCCCGCAGCGCCGGGGTGGACGGGGTGCTGGTGGTGGACTATCCGCCGGAGGAAAGCCACGACCTCGCGCAATCAATGGATGCCGCCGGCATCGATATTATTTATCTACTCTCGCCGACGTCATCAATCGAGCGCATCCAACTCGTCGCAGAAGCTGCCCGCGGCTACATTTATTACGTCTCGCTCAAGGGTGTGTCGGGGGCTGCCAACATTGACACCAGCGAAGTCGAATCGATGATTGCGATAATAAAATCGCGGACAAATTTACCTGTCGGCGTCGGCTTCGGCATTCGCGATGGCGATACCGCGAAAAAGATTTCCCGGTTCGCCGATGCAGTCGTAATCGGTTCGCGCCTCATTCAGGAAATGGAGGCATCGACTCCAGCCACCGCAGTCGAAAATGTACGCCTGCTGCTGAAAAATATTCGCGGGGCGATGGATTCATGAGTTGGTTCAGGAAACTGCTTCCTCCCAAGATCAAGACTAACAGTACCGCGCCAAAAAAAGCGGTCCCGGAAGGATTGTGGAGCAAGTGCCCGTCGTGTCAGGCCACGCTTTATTTCACCGACCTTGAAAATAACCAGCATGTTTGCCCCAAGTGTAATTATCACAATCGGATTTCGGCGCGTGCGCGGCTGGACATGTTTTTCGATCCTGAAGGCCGCGCCGAGATCGGCAGCGAAGTGGTGCCGATCGACACGCTGAAATTCAAGGACAGCAAAAAATATAATGATCGTTTGGAGGATGCTGAAAAAGCGACCGGCGAAACCGATGCGCTGGTGGTAATGCAGGGTACCGTGCTCAGCGTGCCGTTAATAGCTGCCGCCTTTGAATTTAATTTTATGGGGGGTTCGATGGGATCGGTCGTTGGCGAACGCTTCGCGCGAGCAGTGGAGGCCTGTGCTGACGAAAAAATGCCTTTTCTTTGCTTCACTGCGTCGGGCGGCGCGCGCATGCAAGAAGGTCTGCTATCGCTCATGCAAATGGCTAAAACCACATCGTGCCTGCACCAGCTTTCCAAGGCACGCCTGCCATTCATTTCCGTATTGACTGATCCGACCATGGGTGGTGTCTCAGCCAGTTTCGCGATGTTAGGCGATGTCGTAATCGGCGAACCCGGTGCGCTTATAGGATTTGCCGGTCCGCGTGTAATCGAGCAAACCGTGCGCGAGACCTTGCCCGAAGGCTTCCAGCGCGCAGAATTCCTTCTGGAGAAAGGCGCCATCGATATGATTGTGGATCGGCGTCAGATGCGCGCCAAGGTGGCGCAACTGGTCACGTTGCTACAGAAAGAGCCGGCACCGGCTGTGGCGACGGCTTGAGACCATTACCTGCGTGGATGTTGGTTGTTGGCGCATTATTGGTCTGAGAGGCGCACCGGTGCTGGTTTCTGAATAATTCAATGCACATCCATCCCCCATTGCCACAATCCCTGCACGGCTGGCTGAATTACATTTCGCATCAGCATCGCGCTGAAATTGTCATGGGACTAGAACGTGTCCGTGCAGTGTGGGAAAGCATGGGGACGCCGCAGTCACCGATTAATATTATGGTGGGGGGTACCAACGGCAAGGGGTCGACGTGCGCAATGCTCGAATCGATTCTCGGTATTGCTGGATATAAGACCGGTCTTTATACCTCCCCACACCTGGTGCATTTTAACGAGCGTGTGCGACTTGGTGGAAAGTCCGCAGGGGACGCGGATTTTATTACCGCTTTTGCAACCGTCGAAGCGGCACGGCGCTCGCTGGCGGAAGACGTGCCGCTTACCTATTTTGAATATACGACACTGGCCGCACTGTCGATGTTTGCACGCGCACATCTGGATGTGGCCATTCTCGAAGTCGGCATGGGCGGCAGGCTGGATGCGGTAAATATTGTGGATGCCGACGCGAGCATTGTGATGAATGTTGACCTTGATCACCAGTCATACCTCGGTGACACGATCGAAAAAATCGGTTTGGAAAAAGCGCACATTTACCGCGCCGGATTTCCGGCGATTTTTGCCGACGTGAATCCACCCGCCTCATTGCTGGCATACGCCGCGCGGGTCGGTGCAGATCTGCGCTTGTTAAATCGTGATTATCGCTATTCCGTCATGCAGGGACAGTGGCAGTTCTTCGGTCGCGATGCCGCACGCCATTCACTGCCGATGCCTGCGTTGCGCGGAAGTTATCAGTTGAAAAATGCATCCGCCGCGCTGGCCGC
>JAYVKG010000077.1:0-4170 GCA_043768625.1 Betaproteobacteria bacterium | reverse complement strand
GGCGTTGGACCGCAGCGGACCGCTGTAGGCACTCCAGGTCTTGGTGCTGTTGAACAGCATGTCGACTTCAATTACTTTGCCCGCAGACGACCAGGAGGTTGTAACGGCCAGTGTGCTGCTACCAAACGCGAGCCCGCAATCGGTGTCGGACCAGGTGACTTCATTCTGCTGATTGCGGCCGCAGCTACCGCTGGTACCCGAGGCTTGTCCGGCAAAAAACGCATGGTCCTGGCCCGGGCCGATCCCCACCTGGTTCCATTGCGCCATGGCATCAAGTACCGGCTGGTTGCCGATGAACGACTGCATCGCAAGATTCATCGACGGGTGTCCGCCCGGCGATGTATTCATCAATACAAACGCCTGGGCAGGCGCGGCTACGAATGCCATCGCCGTCCCGCAGGCGGCCAGTAAGCGCGCGAAGGCCCTGCAGAGGTTGTACTTCATAGTGAACCTTTCGCGCCAAGCGTGGTGCGTATGGCGTCGACAAAGTCGGCCTCGCTGATCGCCGCACCTGGCTCTGGATCCAGTTGGTCGACCAGCGCCGTGGCGTCACGCCACGGTAACCGCGTCAGGGGCCGGCCGGCATAATCATGAACGCGCGACACGCCCGACACGGCATCCTTGCGTATCTGAAAAATACCCTGGGCGCCGCCTACCAGCGGAAACATCACCGAGCCGTTGCCGCTGACAAACACAAGATAACGCACCCCCGGTTGAAAGGTGGGCGCGCCCGCCACCGTCAACGTCTCGGTGTCGACGGTGCCGCCGAGCATCGTCAGCATAAGTGTCGGCTCACTGACTGCGCCCTTGATGACGTCAAGCGCTGCAAAGCGAAAATCCGTGACGATTTCCCGGCTACCGGTGCGTCGCGCATTGCTGGAGGCGAGAGTACCGATGACAATCTGATTGGCTTCGGCGGCGAGGGCACCGAAATCTCTGGATTCAAACGCAATTGCCCCGGCCGTACTGGCAGTGAGGATGTTGCAGGTGAAGGCAAGCAGAAATGCAAATGGCTTCCACATGAGGTGATCTCCTTGAGGTGGCGGCGCAATGGCTCAGCGTCGACACGCAGTGGGTTGGCGATGGGATGACGGGACTTGAATGCCGCAGTCGAAGTCAGTGCTTCGGGACGGCCGCGTATCGGCAATGTTGTGGAGACGGTAAGGACACCAGGGTTGGTTCCTTCCCCACGAAAAACGGGCCTTCAGCAGTCCTCGGTCTTACGCCGGTGGATCGCTCGCGAGATGCCTGAGCTAGGCACTTCTCCGCTGTGACCAGACCATGTCTGCGCAATGGTTTGGTCATAACCGTGCTCGACGATAGCGTCGATGCACACAGTCGGATGAAACTTACTCAATCAATACATGGGGCGGTTAATAGACTTGTCAAGCAGCCAATACGATAATTTCTATAAAACTAAAAAAGATGGCATGCGTGTTTTGGTCTTTTAAATTTTCGTATAAGTAGTAACGCGGCGGCGGCCGTTCCGGACGACAGTAAATGGATCGGCGTGTATATAGAAAATGCCGGAAACGAGGCGCGAAGCAAGGACCAAATTACCTGACATTCGCCTCGTTTAATCAAAAACTCGGCGAGGGCGTTTCGACCAATCGCCCGATCAGCGGATGCAATTCAATTACCACGATGGTTTGCACGATGCCTGCAACGATCGCCTGACCGCCGGCCGCTTTCAACAATAAATTCTCGGCGCAACGCGCGGTGGCGGCGTTACCATAGTGGATGATTCAAGACGGGAAACACCAACTCGACCCAGCAGTGCCTGCTGTGAACCTTACGCAATTTTCCGCGCGGCAAATTTGCGTTCTGTGCCTGTGCCTGTGGTGCGCATTCATCGCTGAGGCCGATGCGGCTGTGCTTCGCTGGTCCAGCCAGGGCGACTACCTGACGGCCGATCCGCATGCGCAGAACGAGGGACTCAATAACCTCATCAACGATCATGTTTATGAACATTTGACGGTGCGCGGCAAAAAACTGGAAATCCTGCCCGCGCTGGCCGAATCATGGACGAAGCTGAACGATTTGACCTGGCGATTTACGCTGCGTCGTGGTGTGAAATTTCACGACGGCACGCTGTTCAGCGCCGACGATGTGGTTTTTTCCTTCAATCGCGCACAGTCTTCAGGCTCGAACTTCAAGGTGTTCGCAGCGCCCTTGGGCAAGGCCAGCAAAGTCGATGACTATACGGTTGAAATCATCACACCGCGCCCGCATCCGGCCTTTCTGGCCAACGTCACGGTCATCAGTATCATGAGCCGCAAATGGACTGAAGCGCATCAAGCGGTGAGCCCGCAGGATTACAAAACGGCCGTGGAAACTTACGCGTCGCGCAACGCCAACGGGACCGGGCCGTTCAAGCTGATCAGCCGCCAGGCAGAAGTGAAAACGCTACTGCAAAAAAATTCCGACTGGTGGGGCATCAAGTCCGGGCGGTTTGAAGGCAACGTGACCGAAGTGCAGTATTTGCCGATCAAGTCGGATGCGACCCGCATGTCGGCTTTGATTAGCGGTGAAATCGATTTGGTGCTCGATCCGCCGCTGCAGGATATTGCGCGGCTCAAACGCGAAGCCCGCGTAAAAATTATCGAGGGGGCGGAAAATCGCGTGATCTTTCTCGGCATGGACCAGGATCGTGACCAACTGCTTTACAGCAATGTCAAAGGCAGCAATCCATTCAAAGACATTCGCGTGCGCCGGGCAATTTATCACGCCATCAACGCCGAGGCGATTCGCAGCCAGGTGATGCGCGGATTCTCGGTTCCCACCGGCAGCATCATCGTGCCGGCCTCTTTCGGCTACAAAGTCACGATGGAAGGCAGGCTTGCCTTCGATACAGCGCGTGCCCGCAGGTTGTTGACGGATGCCGGCTATCCGAAAGGATTCGATATCACGCTGGACTGCCCCAACAATCGCTATGTCAACGATGAGCGTATCTGCACCGCCATTGCGGCGATGCTGGAGCGGGTCGGTATTCAAACGCGGGTGGCTGCCCTGCCGCGGGCGCTTTTTTTTCAGAAGCTGGAGCGACGCGATACCAGTTTCTTTCTGTATGGATGGGGTGGTGCGCCCAGCGATGGCACGACCTTTCTGACGCCGCTGGCCCACAGTTTTGATGGCACCGGGCGCGGCGATTTTAACCTGGGTCGCTTTGCCGATGCCGAGGTTGATCGCGCCATCGATCAGGCGGCCGGCGAAATGGATGACGAAAAACGCGAAGTGCTGTTGTCGTCGGCGGCGATGCGCGTGCGTGACCAGGCCTTTTTGATTCCGCTGCACCGGCAAATCATTCCATGGGCTGCGCGGGCCGGCATGAACGTGGTACATCGTACCGACAACGTCTTGCGCATGGAATGGATCGTGCTGCCGCCGTAATGCATTGCGCTTGCACCAGCCCCAATCGATGAAGCCGATTCTCTACAGCTTTCGCCGTTGCCCCTTTGCGATACGCGCGCGGCTGGCCATCCAGGTCAGCGGTGTCGAGGTGGAGATGCGCGAGGTTGATTTGCGCCACAAGCCGGCGGAGATGCTGGCGTGCTCACCGAAAGGCACCGTCCCGGTGCTGCGGCTGACCGACGGCGCCGTCATCGATGAAAGCCTCGACATCATGCGCTGGGCGCTCGCCATTCACGATCCTGACGGCTGGATACGCAACCAAGCAGCATGGGCCAACGATGCGGCGACGCTGATTGGCGAAAACGATGGCACCTTCAAACAGCAACTTGACCGCTACAAATACCCGGCCCGCGTTGACGCGAATTTGCCAACGCAAGCTTACGAAGACCATCGTGAAAAGGCAGCCACTTTTTTACGAAAGTTGCAGTCACGCCTGACCTCACAGCCGTTTCTGCTGTGTGCGCATCCGACCCTGGCCGACGCAGCCATCTTTCCCTTCGTCCGCCAATTTGCCGCCGTCGACAAGCCTTGGTTTTACCATACCTTCCATGGTCAGCTGGCCGACTGGCTCGACGGCTGGATGGATTCCGCAAATTTTCTGTCAGTGATGTGCAAAACACGCGGCGATAGGCCAGAAAACTTTTAGAAACACTAGCATCGGCGGGATTTTCCGGGAGTTTTTGTCTCGCGAGGCGCGCCGATGCTGGCGTTCATATCTGCAAGTTTCGTCCAGATAGCCGTCGTTGCTCTCGACCCTAT
>JAYVKG010000076.1:0-3058 GCA_043768625.1 Betaproteobacteria bacterium | reverse complement strand
TCGCCTGCGACCAAATACATGACCAACTTTTCGCTCTTGGCAAGAATGAATGGCGAGAGCAGCATCGACAGCAACATGGCGGCGAGAACGACCTGCAGCGTAGTGGCCGGAACGGCATTGATTTGTCCCGCGAGAGAAAGCAGCACAAAGCCAAATTCTCCTGCCGGTGCCAGCGCCAATCCACAGCGGAGCGCCACCCCTTTGTCGTTCCTGAACAGCAAGGCTAACGAAATAACGATCATAAATTTTAATGCCAGCAGCGCCAGCAGGACAATCAACACCACCACCCAGTGATCCAACACGGCTTGCAAATTGAGTAACATGCCGATGGTGACGAAGAACAAACCTAACAACACGTCGCGAAAGGGTTTGATGTCGTCTTCGACTTGATAGCGATACTCTGTTTCCGAGATCAGCATCCCCGCGAGAAACGCGCCGAGTGCCAGCGACAAGCCCGCAAATTCCGTGATCCACGCCAGTCCCAGCGTAACCAACAGCACCGCAAGTACAAAAAGCTCCGGGGATTTTTGCCGCGCAATCATACCGAACAATGCGCGCGTCACGCGTTGGCCTATTGTAAGTATCAATAGCAAAACCACCGCCGCCTTGGCCAGCGCCCAGCCTACTTCGATCGCCAGCGCGCCACCGGATAGCGCCAGCGCCGGCACCAACACCAGCAGCGGCACCACGGCTAAATCCTGAAACAACAACACACCGACTATCTGTTTACCATGTGCCGAATGTAGCTGCGCTTGATCTGACAATACCTTGATACTGATTGCGGTCGATGACATCGCAAGGATGCCGCCCAGAATGAGGCCAACCTGCCAGCTTTGTCCGACCAGCAATGCAATCAAGATTACCGCGGTGATGGTCACGCCAACCTGCAACCCACCAAATCCAACCACGGTACGACGCATCGCCATCAATTTCGGCAGGGAAAATTCCAGTCCGATGGAGAACATCAGAAACACCACACCAAACTCGGCCAAGTAGCGCGTCTGCGGCGTATCCGGTACAAACCCTAACGCATGCGGTCCGATCAGCGCTCCCACCACCAAATAACCCAGAATCGCCGGCATGTTAACGCGTCGAAACACCACCACCGTCACCACCGCAGTGGCCAGCAGGATCAGCACAATCGGCAGTGTGGCGTGTGTTGTCACTTGGGTTGCAGCAATTCGGGCTTGGGCTTAACGGTACAATAGTCTCATGGAAAGTTTATTACATCCCCGCTCTATTGCAGACACCGCGCGCACGTTAATGCTGGCGCGCGAGACACTGGATATTGAAGCCGAGGCGGTGCGTGCGCTGGCGCTGCGGCTCGGCGACGCGTTCATTGCCGCGCATAAGCTTTTGTTCGACGTCTCGGAAAAAAAGGGCCGTGTGGTGGTTACCGGCATGGGTAAGAGCGGCCACATTGGCGGCAAAATTGCGTCGACGTTAGCGTCAACTGGTACCCCCGCGTTTTATATGCATCCGGGCGAAGCCAGTCACGGCGATCTGGGAATGATCACCAAAGATGATGTGGTGATCGCCATTTCCAATTCCGGCGAAACGGACGAAATTTTGAAGCTGCTCCCGCAGTTAAAGCGCCGCGGCACACCGATCATCGCCATTACCGGACGGCCTTATTCCACACTCGCTGTTGCGGCGGCGGTACATTTGGATGCTGCGGTTGAGAAAGAAGCCTGTCCGCTCAATCTCGCTCCTACGGCCAGCACCACTGCCACACTTGCGTTGGGTGATGCGCTTGCGGTGACACTGCTCGACGCGCGCGGATTTGGCGAGGAAGACTATGCGATGCACCACCCGGGCGGCGCACTTGGCCGGCGACTGCTGATGCACGTCAGCGACGTGATGGTGACCGGGGACCGGGTACCATCGGTAACGGTGGAGGCGATGCTTCCCGCAGCGATCATGGAAATGTCCAAGAAAGGTTTGGGTATGACGGCAGTGGTTGATGACGATGGCGTACTGGCAGGTGTTTTCAGTGATGGCGATTTGCGTCGTGCGCTAGAAACGCACGACAGCATTAAATCGACACGCATCGTGGATATCATGACACGAAGCCCTAAGACCATTGGTGCTCAACGCCTCGCAGTCGAAGCTGCCGAATTGATTCAACGTCACAAGATTGGCTCCAGCGGTTTACTGGTGGTCAATGCGCAAAACAAGCTGGTGGGCGCGGTGCACGTTCTGGACCTGATGCGCGCGGGGGTTTTGTAATGGCGCTGGCGGCGGAGTTGATTGGTCGCATTCGTAACATCAAACTCGCGATTTTCGATGTAGATGGTGTGCTGACCGATGGTCGTCTTTACTACGATCAAAATGGCGAAAGTTCCAAAGTCTTCAATGCGTTGGATGGCCACGGCATGAAAATGCTGCAGGATTCAGGTGTCGAATTGGCGATTATCTCGGGACGTGAATCGCAAGCGTTGGCGCGGCGCGCAAAGGATCTGCACATTAGCCGGCTGTTCATGGGAGTGGAAAATAAACTCAACACCTTTACAGTCTTGCTTAACAGCCTTGCTCTGTTGCCGACGCAAAGCGCAGGGCTCGGCGACGACGTGGTGGACCTGCCATTTTTGACGCGCTGCGGATTTGCCGCCACTGTCCCTGCGGCACCCTTTGAGGTGCAGCGGCGCGTAGATTATGTGACGACCGCGCAGGGTGGCCAAGGTGCGGCGCGTGAATTTTGTAGTCTCATCATGCAAACCCAGGGCACATGGGACGCGGCTTTAAAAAAATATCTGGAATGAGGTTGAGTCATGCTTTGGATTAAAAGCTTTCACATCGTCTTTATGGTTGCCTGGTATGCAGGCTTGTTTTACCTGCCGCGCCTGTTCGTCTACCACGCCCAGGCAGAAGACAGAATTTCTCTTGAGCGGTTCAAAATCATGGAACGCAAGCTTTATGTCGGCATCATGACACCCAGCATGATTCTAACCATCGGCTTGGGCATCTGGCTATGGCTGGGGTATGGTTTTCGCGGCGGCTGGCTGCACGCAAAACTATTGCTGGTGCTGGTACTGGTGGCACACCATTTCTACCTCGG
>JAYVKG010000075.1:0-4298 GCA_043768625.1 Betaproteobacteria bacterium | reverse complement strand
TGTCGCGCGTTACATTGCGAAAAATGCACCAGAATCTTTGGTGGGCGGTGGGCTATAACGTGATCGCATTCCCGCTCGCGGCGGGAGTGTTTTATCCATTCGTTCTGAGCCCGGAAGTCGCTGCAATGTCGATGTCAGGCAGTACCCTCGTGGTGGCGATCAACGCGCTGATGCTCAAGCGTACCAAGTTGGCTGGCAGCCGGCAGACCGGTGAAATCGTCGCGAACAGCGCAGATGATGTGGCAACCAAACCAGTGCCGCCCGAAGTTTCCGCAGTGCCCACGATTACGCCACCTAACAAGAAGGTGGCGGCTTGAGGGTCAGCATGTCGCGCGATACCGCTACGCATTACGGCCCGCGAGCGCACGGGTAATGTGCTTCTCGTCGACAGCAAGCTTTACCGCAGGTACCGTCCTTCTCGGGATTGGAACGCTGACGTTAATGGCCGCAAAGCGTCCGCGCGAATTACCTTTCGCCGCGATCCCCTTGCTGTTTGCAATTCAGCAATTAATCGAGGGCGTGATCTGGTTAACCTTCAGCTACGAGGCACCGCAAATTAACGCGGTGATGACCCACGTGTACTCATTTTTCTCACACGTGCTTTGGCCAGTCTATGTGCCAGTCGCTGTGCTGCTGATCGAACCGCAGGGGTGGCGCCGACGACCTTTGCTCGTAATTATTTCGGCTGCAGTCGCAGCGAGCGGATACCTGCTCTACATCCTTCTCGCTTATCCCGTCGTATCGCGACCTACCGATCTGCATATCGAATATGTTTCGCCGCATTTCTTTGCTGCAACAACAATGACAATCTACCTACTTTCAACCACCATCAGCCCGATACTTTCCACGCACCGCATGGTCAGAGTCTTTGGTGTTTTGGCACTGTTATCCTTCGCTGCGGCATATTATTTCTATGCGACCTGGTTCATCTCGGTGTGGTGCTTCTTCGCTGCAATGTTGAGTACAGTCGTCTACCTTCACTTTGTACTGCGCAAAGCCGATCTATCAGTGCCGACTTTACCGCAACCCGATCACCAAGCCACCGCATGAAGACGCAAAGTGTCCTCATCCGGGTCTCAATATGGATTTTTATTTCATGCGGAATCTGGCTAATTGGCTTAGGCGGATATTTCATGTTTGTACGTCCGCCGCTATTGCCAGAGGACCTGCGCTATATAGGATCCAGCGCGAATCAAGTAGTAGCTCTGCTACCGCATTTGGCGTCGTGGCTGCAAAACGTATTCACGGTGATGGGAGGATTTATTGCCGGAAGTGGTGTGTTGGTCGTCTTCGTGAGTCTGAGTATAGTGCCGCAGTGCGTCAAGGGAACAGGCGTCGCACTCGGCGTCTCCGGCCTGCTGACTGTGGCGACAATGAGTTGGATAAACTTCGCGCTCGATTCCGATTTTAAGTGGCTCCTGTTGGTACCAGCGCTTGTCTGGTTGCTTGGGCTCGTGACATATGCGGCGGGCTGGCGAGCAGAGCGGCCTAGAGCCGTGAGCGCCCAGACTATTGCGGATGCGCTGCCGTGAGTAGCCACATGGAGTCGTCAAGAGATTTGCCGCGCGCCACGATGGTAGCGCTCATGCTCGCCGCCTTTACGGTATCGGTTGGATACGGTGTCGTGCTTCCGTTGCTGCCGTTTTTGATCGAGCGGCTGATCGGCGTCGGCGTGGAAGTAGCGCAGATTTCTCGGCATACCGGATTATTGACCGCTGTTTACACGCTCTCTCCATTTCTGTTCGCGCCGGTGTGGGGGCGTCTCGCGGATCGCTTTGGCCCGCGGGGCGTACTGCTGGTCGGGCTTGTTGGCTTCGCGGTAACCATGCTGATCTTCTCATTCGTCGAAAGTCTTGCTGCCGTTTACGCGGAGCGCTTCCTGAGCGGCATTTTTGCAGCAGCGGTAACGCCGGTGGCAGCGGCCGCTATCGGTAACTTTAGCGCTACCGAGCAGCTACGCGTACGCCGGTTTGCCTTCGTCGGCATTGCGGGCATCACCGGATTCCTGCTCGGACCGATGCTGGGCGTATTCGTGACCCGCTTTGCGGCAGACATTTTCAGCGTCGCGCTGCCGACTGGATCGATTGCCATTCCGCTCGCGGCGACCGCATTACTCACCTTTGTCGTGGCTGTCGTTGCAGCACTTACCGTACCCGGCGTCAACGGCAATTTGCGGTCGCAAAGAGCGACAAGCACCACATTCCACGATTCGCCATGGCTTGTACCGAAGCTACTCATCCTTACCTTTATCGTCTCCGCGGGGGTCGGTGTTTTTGAGGTCGGCCTGGCATTGCGCGGCACACAGGAACTCGGCCTCACACCGACGCAGATCGCAGTCATGTTTACTGAGTGCAGCGTGGTCATGTTGGTAGTACAAGCAATCGTATTTGCCCCTTGGTTCAAACCGGAAATGACCCGTTGGCTCATCGCGCCCGCGTTGGCTGTGTTGGCTGCGGCTTTGTTCCTTGTTCCGCGCGCTTCCGACTTCACTTTGATGCTGATCGTGATCGGCGCTGTTGCGGCCAGCGCCGGTATTCTGTTGCCGATTCTCACCTACTGGATTTCGGTCAACGCCGGGAGAGCGCAAGGGTGGGAGCTTGGCAAGCAGACCGCTGCAGCGAGCCTCGGTGTCACTGTGGGCTCTGCCGCAGGCGGATTCTTATTAAATATCGCAGGCTTCCCCGGCGCGTCCTTCGTGCTGGTTGCAGCGGTAACTGCGTTGGGCGTACTTCTTGGTTTCGGGTTGCCGAATTTGCTTGTGCGAAGAAGCGCAAGCGAGCCGCTGGCAGCAACTTAATCGCGCGCGCCAATGCTCAATCCTACATCCAGTTCTGATTTCGCAGCTCATTTTGCCGTTACATCCAGTTCTACGTCACCGGACGCTTTCCGGCCAAAAGTCTCAACAAATTTGTTCTGAAGGAGCAACCATGTTCAAGCACATACTAATTTGTACAGATGGATCACCGCTCGCCAACAAGGCTGCCAAGGGCGGCATCGCACTCGCAAAAGCACTGCGTGCCAAGGTGACCGCCTATTACGCAATCGAAAATATGCTGCCGATCTATTCAGAAGGCTATGCTTTCGATCAACTGACGATTGACCGTTTCGAAGCCGCCATACAAGCGGTTGGCAAAAAGCACGTTGACGCGATCGGCAAGCTTGCCAAAGCGGCGGGCGTCCCCTTTGCTGCCGTAGTTACCAAGGCCAATACGTCCCACGATGGGATCATCGCGGCCGCGAAAAAACAGAAGTGCGACGCCATCGTCCTGGCCTCACATGGCCGCAGCGGCCTCACGAAACTATTTATGGGCAGCGTAACGCAGCAAGTATTGGCGCATTCGAAGATACCGGTGGTGGTTTATCGCTGAATGAACGCTGACACGGCTGCAAAGATATACGGCAACAATGCATAACACCGCGTCCAGCGGCTTTATCGCGCGCGTCACCCTGTGGTCGGCGCTCTCCTTCAGTCTGAATCTGGTGTGGGAGATCAGCCATGTCGGGCTCTACACGATATGGCGGGAGGCCGATGGCCTGCGCATCGCTTGGTCGGTGTTTCATTGCACCTTGGGCGATGTCGTGATTGCAGTGGCGGGGTTCGCGCTAGCCGCCATCGTGCTGTGGCGCGCGAATTGGCCGTTGTCGCATCCGTGGACAGGAGGTGTGGTTGTCGTGATCGGCGCGATCACTTTTACGACCTGGAGCGAGTGGTACAACGTGTATCGCGCGGGTGCCTGGGGTTATGCGCCAAGCATGCCGCTGATATTTGGAATTGGTCTTACACCGCTGTTGCAGTGGCTGATTTTGCCGCCAGTAATGGTGGTCGCCTATCGAAAGCTGTCGCTGGCACTAATTGCCCCGCAAAAACTGCGCAATCCAATCGCAATCAACAATTTACCAAGGAGCAAAAAATGAAATCAGCAATGGATACTTTGTACGAGGCCCGCATGGACGATCAATCACGCGCTGGCGTCACGTTTTCAAGTGCCACAGCGTCGACTGGGAGCACGCGCTACACATGCTCGATGCATCCGGAGATTGTGCGTGACGCTCCGGGAAAATGTCCAAAGTGTGGCATGAAGCTGGTGCCGATCTAGGCGATCAGCCGTAGCAACAGACTTCATCATGGCCTATCAATATGTATGGCTGATCTGGTCGAGCGCATTCCTGCTGCCCTGGCTGTTGCTGTACGCGCGGTTTCCGCGGCATCGGGTTCCAATGTGGCGCTCAAGTCTGGTCATGGCTCCATTCGGCTCGGCCGAGCCGCTTTTTGTACCCGAATACTGGAAGCCGCCAAG
>JAYVKG010000074.1:0-4463 GCA_043768625.1 Betaproteobacteria bacterium | reverse complement strand
TCAGCCAGCGCCGGAAAACCAGCTGCACTGTGATGAAGCGCGCCGTCGAACACCATATGCTCATAAACTTCATCGCTAATGAGAAAAATATCGGTGTCGCGCAATAATTCCGCGAGTGCTTCCATGTCTTCAACCGGCCAACAGGTGGCGGTCGGGTTGTGCGGAGAGTTGATCATGATGGCACGGGTGCGCGGCGTGATCAGTGAACGCACTTGCTGCCAATCAGGGCGATAATCAGGGAATGTCAATGTCGCGAAGACCGGCACACCGCCGTTCAGACGAATCACCGGCTCGTAACTATCGTATACCGGCTCAAAAATAATTACTTCGTCGCCGGGATGCACGATCGCCGTGAGGGCCGTTTGAATCGCCTGGGTGGCACCGGCGGTGATGGTTATTTCATGCGCGGCATCGTAGTGGCGGTGGTAAAGCATTGCAACTTTTTCAGCGATCATTTCCCGCAGCTGCAAAATCCCCGCCATCGGCGGATATTGGTTATGACCCGCCAGCATGGCCCGGTTCATCAAGTCGATGAGCCGGGGATCGCACTCAAAATCCGGGAACCCCTGGCCGAGATTAACCGCATTTAACTCTTGCGCAAGCGCCGACATCGTCGTGAAAATCGTGGTGCCGACGTGCGGAAGTTTTGAAACCGGTGATTTCATGGCCGAATGATAGCAGCGCCACTGCGATCAGGAACTTCCGCCTCGCCGGCCAGTCTGTTCACTGGGATTAACAAGCAGCATATTCGGGGAAAGCACATTGCGAATTTCTTTTTTTCTGCTGGCGTCTACGCTTCGCACACTGTCCCCAGCTGCGGTCGACGCTCAGACAGTGACAGCGCCATCGGTACCGCCGCCATCAATGCCGGTCATGCTGGAAAAGTTGGTCGTGAGCGGCGAGCTGTCAGGACCCGGCATGTGGAAAATTTCCAAGGACAATCATGTATTGTGGATCGTGGGCACGCAAACGCCTGTCCCGCAAAAAATGGGCTGGCGCGCCAAAGGACTGCAAGCAATCGTCGCGCAATCGCAACAGGTCATCTCTGAGCCATCGATTTCGATCACCTTGAAGCAGATTGGCTATTTCAGAGCTTTGATCATGTTGCCGTCAGCAATGCAGGCAAGAAAAAATCCCGACGGTGCGACGTTAAGGGACATTGTTCCGGCGGACCTGTACGCGCGCTGGCTGGTAGTGAGGGACAAGTACATCGATCAATATAACCTTACCGATGAGGAAAATGATATTGAACGCTGGCGTCCGATGTTCGCCGCACTCGAGCTATACAGGAAAGCAATCAACAAGTCTGGACTTACCAGCGTCAGCCCCGTCTGGCCGGTGATTCGCGACGCGGCGAATAAACATAAAATAAAAATCACCGAGGTAAAATTTGAACCTCCAATCAATGACCCGCGCGGTGCGCTAAAAGAACTCAGGGCATCGCGCCTCGCTGACATCGAATGTTTCGCAAAGACCATCGAACGAATAGAAACAGATTTGGCCAACATGCGCCTGCGTGCAAATGCATGGGCAACAGGGGACATTGAGGCAATACGCAGACTTCCCGCAATCGACCAGCGCGCCGCCTGCGAAGCCGCCATCAGAGACGCCTCGTTTATGAAAACACTCGGTACGCAGGACTTGCCCGCGCAAGTGGAAAATCTGTGGCTGAGCGCGGCAGAAGCGGCACTGAAAAACGCCGCGGTGACGGTTGCTGTCCTGCCTATTACGCGTTTGCTCGCGACCGATGGCTATCTGGCAAAGCTTCGCGCGCGCGGATATCTGGTGCAGGAACCAGAATCGTTGGCGGATTAACGACCATCTAGCCGGCAGCGCGGTGCACAGCTAAAAAGTACCTGAATTACGCCGGACCCCAAAGGCTGGCTAATTTTTTGCGGGCCCAGGCGCTTCCGCCCCCACAGGCATGACGGCGGGGTCCGGCACCACTACCGGGCACGCCACCGCCCGCAAATTGCCGCCATCAAATTCACGCTGCATCAAGGTGAGACGCGCAACCATGTTGGTATCGGGCTCCCTCACGGTATAAAGCGTTTCTTTGATTTGCGGGTTTCGTGGCGTGACTTGCACGTCTTTCACCAGTGTTTTGGCTTTGGCTTTCAAGTCCGCGACCGCCTTCTGCGCCGCCTCCTCGGACGAAAAAACGCCCAGTGAAACTGCATTGTCACCAAGTGCGGAAACGTCTTTTACGCCAGCTTTTTTCAGATTCGCGACCAATGTGTCCGCAAGGCGCTTGTCCTGCTGCGCCGGCAGCGTCACCGCAAAGCGAGAAAATTCTTCAACGTTGCGCGCGCTGATGCGGTCGCCGAGATTCATCGACGCGAAAGCTGCTTGGGCGCGCGCGCCATCGGTGGGCTTCACCACAAAATCGATACAGGCCGATCCGCTCAGACTTGCAGCGATTTTGCGCAACGCGAGTGCATCCTGCTGTGCTTTGGCGGCATCCGTCACTGATGCGATTTTAAGAACGCCCGGGTTGACTTCGCGTGGCAGCGCCGTCTTGGTACTGGTTTCGTTCTGATAAATGTATGCGCCGACAGCGACATTAATAATCAGCAGCAGAAAAAAAAGGAGGCGAGCCATGTGTCAATTCAGAATTAGCGAAAGTCAAGCAGTGTTGGCGATGATAACAAGGCCTTCGAGCACCAGATGGTCGTCGATTAATATCGGGAAAGGAAGATGCGGTGCCAACTCGGACATGACACCACCGCTGCCGATGCAGTGTGGTGAATGTCCCGCTTGCACCGACAAGTGCGTGTACATCCGTTGTATGGCGCCCGCGCACGCTTCGGTTGCACCGGAGCTGATAGCATCACCGGTGCATTTCGGAAAGGTCTGATATTGGCCCGACGTCGAGGGCAATTGCGCAGTACCGCCATGTAAGGCGCGATGCATCAGCTTCAGTCCCGGCACGATGATGCCGCCAAGGAAATATCCGTCGGCGCCAAGTGCATCGACCGTTAATGCGGTTCCAGCCATCACCACCAGTTGCGCGCGCGGCGCGCCAGCCGCGGCTGTTTGCGCGGCGATGAGCGCAGCCCAGCGGTCACTGCCCAGTTGGGCGGGATGATTGTAATGATTGACCACGCCGCATCGCCGGGCCTCGGCGGTAATGCAACAAATCGGCTTATGCCAATCATGGACCTGATGCTTGATGGCAGCGGCCACCGACGGCCCGGCAACATTCGATAGCACAACGCAATCCAGATCCGATGCTTTCATTGCATCGATGAATACATGGCTACCCGCGATGTCAGTGGTTTTAAACGCCCCTCGCAACACCCACTCCCGCCCGTCGTGCAGCCCCCATTTGATGCGGGTGTTGCCGGCGTCGATAGCCAGAACAGGGATGCTCATTTTCTTGGGTCGCCTGCGGTTGCGCGAAGGCTAACTTCGCCGGCGGTCACATGCAGCGTTTTACCGTTAACGGCCACGATCAAGGCACCGTTATCGGCCACGTCCTTTACTTTTGCCTCCACCGTACTGCCGTCAGCGAATTGCACGCGGACCGACTTGCCGTGGAGCACGTGGTGCTTGCACCACGCCGGCTTGAAAGTGCGGAAGCCAGTTTGCTGGAACTCATCGAGCACCAACTGCAATTCCTGCAGTATGCGTGCCAGCAGTCGATTGCGTGAAGGTATGCGGTCGCAACAGCTGTTTACATCCGTGGCGGGCTGGTCTATGTTCATTTTCAACGAGGGATTCAGATTCACATTAACACCAATACCAATGACCACGGCGGTGGGACCAAGCATATCGCCCTGCGTTTCGATCAATATCCCTGCCAGCTTCGCCCCATCCGCTACGATATCATTCGGCCACTTCAATCCCACACCATCCGCATCGCGCAAACCGACATCATGCAGCGCACGCAGGATCGCGAGGCCAACCACAAGTGACAGCCCCGCTAATTCTCCCGCGCTTTTGTCAAAGCGCCACAACAGCGAAAATGTAAGCGATGCGCCCAGCACGGAGTGCCAGGTGCGCCCGCGTCGACCGCGGCCGGCGGTCTGCGACTCAGCGGCCAGACAGGTCCCGCTGGGCGCGCCGGCGGTGGCGCGGCGCATCAGTTCGGAATTGGTTGAATCAATCGTCGCGACAACCTCGACCGCAATGCGCTTCGCCATGCTACCCAGCGCGGCATGGACGCGATTTACATCCAGGAGTTCAATGGGCGCCGCCAGCCGATAGCCTTTGCGCGTCAGAGTGAAAATCTCAATCCCCGCCGCACTGGCATCGCGAAGCGCGTCGGACACGGCACTTCGCGACACGCCATACTTTTCTGCGAGGCGAGTACCTGAAGTGAATTGCTCGTGCGACAGGTCGCGAAGCAGCATAAACGCCAGCGGTCTCACTCAACCATGCTCGGCCTTGCAGGCGGCAACTTCTGCCTGGTAGGCTATACCTGCGATGACAGAATCGAGCAGCAAATGTACCCTCTTGGT
>JAYVKG010000073.1:0-9664 GCA_043768625.1 Betaproteobacteria bacterium | reverse complement strand
AGATCGCGTGAAAGATTCACAATTTGCGAACCTTTGACGCCAACCGCAGGCTCTATTTCGTAGCGGGTTATGACCGGACCTGGATGCGCGGCGACCACTTTGGCCAGCACATTAAAGTCCATCAGCTTTCGTTCAATCAGGCGTGAGGTGAATTCAAGCGTTTCGTTGGTCGGGCGCTCAATGCTTTCATCGGGAGGATCGAGTAGCGCTATCGGCGGCAGCGGCGAATCGGGCAAATCCGAAAACAGCGGTACCTGTTTTTCCTTTTTCATGCGGTCCGACTGCGGGATTTCCGTGACCGTCGGCTCGATGCGGATCGGCGGATGGTCGTCGATCATCCGTTTCATCTCAACCACTTTTTCGTCGCGCGCCACCACCGCCTGATCGCCCACCTCGCGGTCCCGCCGCGCTTCTATTTTTCCCCGGACGAGGAAAAACAGCCATTCAACGCCGGCACCAATCTGTTCCGCTAGCTTGATCCATGAGAGGCCACTAAAGACGCTTAAAGCACCGGCTATGATTGCAAGTAATAGCACGGTACCACCAAGGAAGCCCAAGCCGCTTTCGACCAAGGTAGACAGCAGGCCACCGATCACGCCGCCGGGGCCATTCGGCAACGAGGTGCTCACCGAATGCAGGCGCAGCGCGGCGAGCGTACAGGATGCGACCAGCAGGATCACAAAACCACTCAGGGCAATGGCGAGATTGCGATGATCGAACATGCTCCATATTTCGACACGGCGGAACAGGCGCATCACACCCCAAGCTGCCAGTAACACCAGCCACCATGCTGAAAGTCCAAACAAACCGAAGGCAAACTGCGCAATGGTGGCACCCAGGGTGCCACCGTTATTCAGCACTGCGGCTTCGTTGCCGGTGTGAAACCAGCCGGGATCGGTTTCGTGATAGGTGGCGAAAATCAGCAGCAGGTAAAATGCCAGCGCCAGAAACACAATCCAGCCCGCTTCCCGCATCAGTCGCGACAGCCGCGTCGATTGTGCCGCGTCAGCCGCCGCTAGCGGTGCGGTAGGATCAAAAATCTCGTTGGTATTGTTGGCGCGCATTGAGCGCGATTATAGCCGTTGCGGTCTGAACCAATGATGACGCGATTAAAACGACGGCGGCAATTTCTGGTCGTGAATGGTGATGGTCTTCTGCTCCACCGAAATGTAGCCGCGATCAGTAAGATCTTTAAGGATGCGGTTTACCATTTCTCGTGATGCACCGACCATGTTGGCAATGTCCTGCTGCGACAGTTTTTCGCCAACCACCAGCTTGCCGTTATTGACGATGGCGAGTTCGAGCAGGGTATTGGCCACCCGCCCATAGACATCCATCAACGCGAGCGTGGAAATTTTGCGGTCAGCATCGCGCAGGCGTTTCGCCAGTGCCTGCATCACAATGGCGGAGATGCTGGGCGCTTTCTCGATGCACATTTTAAACGCGTCGTGCGAAAGGATGCGAAACGTCGCTGGCTCAAGGGTCGCGACAGAGGCGGAACGCGGCTGCCGGTCGATCAGGGCCATTTCACCGAAAAAATCGCCGGGACCAAGAATTTTCAATATTATTTCGCGTCCATCCTCATCGCCAATAAACACCTTCACCCGGCCCGTGTCGATCAGGTACAGCGAGTCGCCTTCCTGCCCTTCGGTAAACACGACCGTGCCCTTCGGCACCGGTTTTTCGATGGCGAGGTTACCAAGCAACGCCGAATCAACATCGCTTAAATCTTTGAACAACGGAATCGAACGCAACATGCTGCCTCCGGTTAACCTATATGTCTGCCATCCAGGGAGTTCGGTGACAGCTATTGGCGAGTTATCTGGCTAACAGTCTCTCACAGTTGCGCGGGTGATTTATTTTCAGCCGTTGTGGATGCCATGCGGCAACTCAGAATTGTTTTTCAGCGGCACGCCCTCACCTAAGGCGTGCCGACCTGCCGCTCGGTTAAAATACACCCCAGTCGAATCAAAGCAGAGAGAAAAGCATGGCCAATCAACATCACCGCCTCATTATTCTGGGATCGGGCCCCGCCGGCTACACGGCGGCCATCTATGCTGCCCGCGCCAACCTTCATCCGGTTTTAATTACCGGTATCGCGCAAGGTGGCCAGCTAATGACGACCACAGAGGTTGAGAATTGGCCCGCCGACAAGGAGGGCCTGCAAGGTCCTGAATTGATGGAACGATTTTTGGAGCACGCTAAACGGTTCGACACAAAGATCATTTTCGACCATGTAAATACTGTCGATTTTAAACAGCGGCCACTTTTTCTGGCGGGTGACGAAGCTAGCTACACCTGCGACGCATTGATCATCGCCACAGGTGCGTCGGCCCAATATTTGGGATTGCCTTCCGAGCAAGCGTTCATGGGCAAAGGTGTTTCGGGTTGTGCAACCTGCGACGGTTTTTTTTACAAAGGCCAGGACGTGTGCGTTATTGGTGGCGGCAACACGGCGGTGGAAGAAGCGCTATATCTTTCCAACATTGCCAGGCATGTCACGGTGGTGCACCGTCGCGACAAGTTCCGCTCCGAGAAAATTCTGCAGGATCGATTGTTCGCGAAGCAGGCAGAAGGCAAGGTCACCATTCTCTGGAATCACACGCTCGACGAAGTTCTGGGTGACAACAGCGGCGTCACCGGCGTTCGCCTCATATCCACCGTTGACAAGACCACGCGCGCCCTCGCCCTGACCGGCTGCTTTATCGCCATTGGCCACAAACCCAACACCGAGATTTTTGCCGGTCAACTTGAGATGGTCAACGGGTATATCGTCACGCAAGCCGGCCTGAAAGGAAATGCAACCGCAACATCGGTGCCTGGAGTATTTGCCGCCGGTGACGTCCAGGACCATGTTTATCGGCAGGCGGTAACCAGTGCAGGTACCGGTTGCATGGCGGCGCTGGATGCAGATAAATATCTGGAAAGCATGGCGTAGCTTGCGTCGTGCGCAGTCTCCATTATGGAAAAACACCAGCATCGACGGCGCTCACGGCGTATAAATGCTCTGCGGCGCCCGTCAGTGCTAGTGTTTACCTGAAGAACTGACGATGAACAATGTTCCTGCAGACGATGAGGAACTGTTTCGCGCCGAGATGAAAGGTGACGGCGTCGTACCGCTAAAGGCCACCCCGCGTGCAGCCTTGCAAAAGCCGCGTCCCAAGCCGATCGCGTTCAAACGCATTCAAGACGATCGGGCCATTCCAGTTGAAATGATGAAAGATACGTCGGGCTGGGATGCCGATATCGAAAACGGTGACCTCATCACATTCATGCGTAAAGGTTTGCCGACGGACGTGTTACGAAAATTAAAACGCGGACAATGGATTGTGCAGGCAACACTCGACCTGCACGGCCTCACCACCATGTCGGCCCGCAACGAACTGGCACGATTTCTGGGACATGCACGTCATAACGGCATACGGTGCGTACGCATCGTCCATGGCAAAGGTACCCGCTCACCGAACAACGTGGCTTTGATTCGCAATAAAGTCAGGCATTCCCTGACGCAACGCGATGAAGTGCTGGCTTTCTGCGATGCCGCTCCCGCCGACGGTGGCTCCGGCGCGGTGATGGTGTTGCTGAAGTCGAGTTAGCCACGCGACTCGCGAGCTTTCGCCTGTATGTGCCGCTGAAGATACCCTGATCGCGACGGTCCCCGCCACGCTATTGAGGGGAAGCTTTGGGGTACACTTCACGATGCAATGTACCGGCGCCCGTCCGCGGGCCAGGTAGCAAGCTTCGCACAGGCTACAACGAGGCGTCGCGTTATCAATGATTGTTCCGCAAAAAAACAGAGAAGCGGCCCCAACCCATGGATAAAATCGCAGCACTCTGGACGAAATATTTTTCGTCCATCAATTCGCTCATACGGGCGGGCCTTGGTGTCGGCATCGTGCTGCTGTTCGTGTTGTACTATGGCGCGCTTGATAACCGGGGCGCGTTGTCCTTTTTCCAGCGACTGGAGCTTCAGGCATACGATGCGCGACTGCTGTCAACGATGCCGGAAACAATTGACCCGCGCATAGTCATTATCGACATCGATGAAAAAAGTACCGCCGTGGAGGGCCGTTTTCCGTGGGGACGAAACAAGCTTTCGACACTGGTCACACAGTTGTTTGACAACTACAAGGTGAAGGTCGTCGGTTTCGACGTTTTTTTTCCCGAAGCCGACAACAGTTCCGGACTGGCAAATCTGGAATTGCTGGGGAAAACCTCGCTCAAAACGAGTAGTGAATTTCAGGAAAAACTGGCGGAATTGCGTCCGTCCCTGGACTTCGATGCGCAATTCGCCGAGACCATCAAGAAACATCCGGTAGTGCTTTCGTTTGCCGGCAATAATGAACGGGCTGGCCTGAAAAAACTAGAGCTCGGTGTACTTCCGCCGCCGGCTTTTTCGGTGACGACGTTCAACAACCGGGCGATCTCATCGCTGGAAATCAGTGGCTTCAGCGGCAATTTGAAAACACTGCAGGATGCCGCCTCGGCAACCGGCCATATTCTGCCGCAGATCGATTTTGATGGTGTCACCAGACGGCTACCGCTATTCATCAAATTCAAGGATGGCTACTATGAATCCTTGTCGCTGGCGATCTATCGCGCCTACCTTGATAACGAGCCAATCAAGGTGGTGCTGCGCGACGACGAAGGCGACAATCGTCCCAAGATTAAAAGCGTAGAACTGCGCAACACCACCATCCCGTTAGACGACGATGGTTCCGCGCTGATTCCGTTCCGGGGCAAGAGCCCGATGTATCGCTATATCTCGGCAACGGACGTGATCCGCGGCAATTTAACCAAGGGCGAACTCGAAGGCAAGATCGCGCTGGTCGGTACTTCCGCTCAAGGTCTGTTCGACCTTCGAAGCTCACCCGTCGGTGAGGTCTATCCCGGCGTGGAAACGCACGCCAACATGCTATCCGGTTACCTCGACAACAACCTGAAACGAAAGCCACCCTACGAAATGGCGATCAAGGCAATCATGATTCTGTTGATCGGTTTGCCGCTGGCCGTCGCGCTGGTGAAGATGAATCCGGTCGTGGCCACTACCACTATTCTCGTCACCATGGCGCTCGTGACCGCCTTCAATATGTATTGGTGGTATCAGGGGTATGTGCTGCCACTGGCGTTGCCGCTACTGCTGATCGGTGCCCTGTATTTGCTGAACATGGCTTACGGTTTTTTCATCGAGGCGCGCTCCAGGCGACAAATCACCGGCATCTTTGGCACCTATGTGCCAAAGGAACTTGTGGACGAAATGGCCAAGGATCCGGGAACCTATTCCACCAAAGGTGAAAGCCGCGACATGACCGTACTGTTTTCGGACGTACGCAATTTCACGACCATCTCCGAAGGTCTGGCACCCACCGAATTAACGGCCATGATGAATGCTTATCTCACGCACATGACGGACACGATTCAGCAGGATCGCGGCACCATCGACAAGTACATTGGCGATGCGATCATGGCATTCTGGGGCGCGCCGTTAAAGGATGAAAAACACGCCGAGCACGCACTGCATTCGGCAATGGTTATGCAGAAACAGGTGAAGGAAATTGGCCCCGAATTCATCAAGCGTGGATGGCCGAAGCTGGAAATCGGCGTCGGACTCAATTGCGGCATGATGAACGTTGGCGACATGGGCTCGACCTTCCGGCGCGCCTACACCGTGCTGGGGGACACTGTGAATCTGGCGGCGCGTCTTGAAGGCCTCACCAAGGAATACGGTGTCGGCATCCTGGTCTCTGAAAACATTGTCAACGCAGTACCGACCGTGGTTTATCGCGAACTGGATCGGGTGCGCGTCAAAGGCAAACTTGAGCCGATTTCAATTTATGAGCCCATTGGTCAACAAGGCGAGGTTGCCAACCAATTGCTCGAAGAGATCGATCGCTTTCATCGCGTGCTGGATCGTTTTCGCGGGCAGCAATGGGAAGAAGCCGAAGCATCACTTATCAAGCTGATCGAGGCGGATCCAAAACGCAAGGTCTACCGACTCTACATGGACCGCATTGCCGCCCTGCGCACAAAACCCCCCGGCACTCAATGGGATGGTGTGTTTACATTTACCACCAAGTAAGCAGGCGCCTGGTCGCCAGACACCGTATTTTTCCACCACCTCGGCGGTGCCCTGACTGCGCGCGGACTTCTACCTGCATCCATCAATGATCACCTACCCTCACGAAATTCCACCGGCCGCAGCCGAAACAATATGCGTTGCACCCGGCATCCATTGGCTGCGCATGCCCCTGCCGTTCGCGCTTAACCACATCAATCTCTGGTTGCTGGAGGACAGTGACGAGAGCGGACCCGGCTGGACCATCGTTGACACCGGTTACGGCGTGCCGGCCACCCATACGCTGTGGGACCGGCATTTCGCCGGCGTCTTGCGCGACAAACCGGTCAAGCGCATCATCGTCACGCACTACCATCCCGATCATGTCGGTTGCGCATCATGGCTGCATGAAAAAACCGGGGCGCCCGTATGGATGACGACGGCGGAATATTTGTCCGCCCATGCCGCGGCTGAAGACGTGGCGGGATTTGATCGCGACAATTCGGCGCGGTTGTTCGTCGCGCACGGCCTGGCCAAAGTGCGTCCGGATTTCGCCGCGGCACAAAAGGCCCGTACCGCCGCATACCAACGCGGCGTGCCGACGCTGCCAAAGCAATATTGCCGCATCATGGACGCCGACGAGATCAGGATTGGCGCGCGTACCTGGCGCGTAATCACGTCGTTCGGCCACGCGCCGGAACACGCGACTTTATTTACAGCCGATGGCAATATTCTTATTTCGGGCGATCAGGTATTGCCGCGTATCACCACCAACGTCGGCGTTTGGGGCAATCAGCCCGAAGCCAATCCACTTAAACTGTTTCTCGACAGCATGGGCAAATTCGAGCCGCTACCGCAAGATACATTGGTGCTGCCGTCGCATGACCGCGTCTTCAGTGGGCTTCACACCCGTCTTGCCGAACTGCGCCATCATCACGCGCTGCGGCTTGGCGAACTGGAAGCGGTACTCGAGACGCCAAAGTATGCGGCCGAAATACTGCCGGTTCTGTTTCGTCGCCCGCTGGATGAGCATCAACTGGTGTTCGCGATCGGCGAGGCCATTGCCCATCTGCATTACCTTTGGCGTGCCGGTCGGGCAAGCCGCACATTGGCTGCGGACGGCATTTATTATTTTGAGAGAATCAGGCGTGCGTGATGGTTTAATCGCGACCGCGGGCAAATCCGCGGGTGCTGCAGCAGCAGGCCAAGTCAGCGGGAAATAGGTGCGCTTTAAATGCGCTGCAGCCAGCAGCTGTGCCGCGCCCAACCGTTGAAATCTCGCCGGAGACACTGACCGCGCCGCGAGTTCGCGCCTTTCCACTTAACCAATGCCGGTCCCAAGCCGGTGCCATCTTTGTCGGGCGGTCAACCGCCGCAGTGCGCACAGCAAAGGCCAACCCCAGCTTCTTAGATTAAGACATATTCCGCAAAGCGGCTGTCAAAAATCTCCCTGCGCTCAAATCGACGCGTCGCCCGGCACGCTGATTCTTTCAAACCGGTAGCCGAAGTTATATACCGGTGTCAGACGCACGCCGTGCGCCGGACCGATTTGGAGCTTCTTGCGCACCCGGCTCATGTGGGTATCAACGGTTCTAGACTGAACGTCCCCCACCTGACCCCATACACTTTCCGCCAGGTGTCCACGGGAAATGAGTTTGCCAATATTGCGGAACAGAAAAACCGTGAGGTCGTATTCCTTATCCGTCATGTCAATCGCGTTGCCGGCCAACGTCACCACGCGATCAAGCAGATTGATCGAGTAAGGTCCGATGGATATCGGTTCATCGGCAGACTGTTTGGGCTGTGAACGCCGCAACAGCGCCTCGACGCGCGCCAGCAATTCAAGGCGGCGAACCGGCTTCACCATATAGTCGTCGGCACCCGCCTGCAGCGCACTGACAATGTCGGCTTCGCCGTCACGGCTGGTGGCAAACAATACCGGCACCGTTGACTGCTGCTTTTCACGCAACCAGCGCACTACCTGCTCGCCCGAAAGGTCCGGCACGTGCCAGTCAAGCAGGAACAAATCGAAACTCTCGCGGGAGGCCTCCCGCACAATCGCCTTTCCGGAGATAAAGTTATGAACAGTATGACCGGCCGCTTCGAGCCACAGTTGCATCGCTGTTCCTACGGCGACATCATCTTCGAGCAATGCGATTCGCATGCATTCCTTAACGCGTTGGACTAATGGAGAATTGTAGTCCGATTATGCGGCTCCGGTCCACGGACAGCCAGCCGCAGAGGATCAGCAGTCACCTGCGTCCCCGCCGCTGCCGTTCGACAAGGGCTTGGTGGCCGCATTGCAAGCGGCAATGATTGTCGGCCGTAGCTGGCGTTTTTCTGCTGCGGGATCTTGCTGAACTCTGCCGCCAGTGCGTGATCGCGACCTGACTTAAGCATCCGATCAGAGGCACGCGCATCGCGCGGCTCCAACCACCGTTTACCGAAACCGCAACACATCTGCACCGGGAAAAACATATAAAACAATGCCTAACGCAGCGCCTTCATGGCTTCTTCAAGTCCTTTGACGGTCATCGGATACATTCTGTCTTCCATCAAATCGCGCACCATCTTGATCGACTGTGTCCATTGCCAATGCGCTTCCGGCGAAGGGTTGATCCATATTGCGCGCCGGTAAAGATCGGTCAGCCGCTTCAGCCACACCAAGCCGGTTTCGTCGTTCCAGTGTTCAACGCTGCCACCCGGCTGGAGGATTTCGTACGGACTCATGGTGGCGTCGCCAACGATGATCAACTTATAGTCGTGGCCGTATTTATGCAGCACATCGAAAGTCGAAAATTTTTCGCTGTGTCGCAGGCGATTGTTGCGCCACACCGATTCATAAATAAAGTTGTGGAAATAAAAATATTCGAGATGCTTGAATTCGGTCTTGCAAGCCGAGAATAACTCTTCACAGCGATGTACGTAGTCGTCCATCGACCCGCCGATATCCAGAAACAGCAGCACCTTGACCTTGTTGTGCCGTTCGGGCACCAGCTTCACGTCCAGATAGCCGGCATTGTTGGCGGTAGAACGAATGGTGCCGTCCAGATCAAGCTCCTCCTCGGCACCTTCGCGGGCGAATTTACGCAGACGTCTCAGCGCCAGTTGAATATTACGGATACCCAGCTCGACGTTGTCGTCGTAATCGCGAAATTCCCGCTTGTCCCATACTTTTACCGCGCTGCGATGGCGCGAACCCTCCTGACCGATACGCACGCCTTCCGGGTTGTAGCCGTAAGCGCCGAAAGGCGAAGTGCCCGCCGTCCCGATCCATTTGGAGCCACCCTGATGCCGGCCCTTCTGCTCGTCGAGACGCTGCTTCAGCGTTTCCATTAATTTATCCCAGCCACCAAGCGCTTTGATCTCGGCTTTTTCCGCTTCGGTCAACAATCGCTCGGCAAGTTTTTTCAGCCACTCCGCCGGGATGTCTGCAGGCAGCACGGCATCGAGTGCGTCGACACCTTTGAAGTACGCGGCGAAAGCGCGATCAAAGCGGTCAAAATTGGCCTCGTCCTTCACCAGGCAGATGCGCGAGAGATGATAAAAATCATCCACGCTGCCATGGATCACGTTCTGTTGCATGGCTTCGCAAAGCATCAGGTATTC
>JAYVKG010000072.1:0-32336 GCA_043768625.1 Betaproteobacteria bacterium | reverse complement strand
GCGACATTAATTTCCGCTGGAGCCTGACCGACTATATCCGCAAAGAATTGCCCGAAAAGAGTGACCGCTGCGATCACTCAGTTGATTTGTGCCATGTACACGAAGGTCGACGCGTTGCCGGCTTCTTCACACTTTGGTGACGCCTGCTGCTTCGCCTGTTGACGGTCGGATGCGATTGAATCAACAGGCGTTTGACGAGACAAATATGAAATAAGGCGCTCCTGTTTGCGCGGGAAGACGGTGCGGCAAACAAATCTGCCAGAACGCGCGACTAGATCGTTACCTGCATGAGAAGGTGCACTAAAACATGTGCTGCCCGCCATTGATGGCGATATTGGCACCGGTAATGAATGCCGCCTCATCAGACGCAAGATAGGCACAAAGGCCGGCAACCTCTTCAGGTTTCCCGAGTCGCCCAATCGGAATCTGTGGCACGATTTTAGTATTAAGCACTTCTTCCGGAATTGCCGTCACCATTGCCGTGCCAATATAGCCTGGGGAGATAGTGTTGACCGTAACGCCCTTTTTTGCGACTTCCAGCGCCAGTGCCTTGGTGAAGCCATGCATCCCCGCTTTTGCCGCCGAATAATTAGTCTGACCAAACGCGCCTTTTTGTCCATTCACCGACGACACATTGATTACCCGCCCCCACCCTCGTTCAACCATGCCATCAACCACCGGCTTGGACATGTTGAATACGCTATCCAGGTTGGTGCTCATCACTACCGACCAATCAATTTTGGACATTTTCTTGAAAGTCATATCGCGGGTAATACCGGCATTGTTAATGAGGATGTCTACCGGGCCAACTTCCCGCTGGATCTTTGCCACCGCTGCCGAACATGAATCAAAATCCGCAACGTCGACGGCATAACCATAAAAATGAAAATCGCGAGCCGCCATTTCCTTAAGCCAAGCCGCTGATTTTGTATTGGTCGGCGAATAAGTTACTACTACCTTGATACCCATGCGGGCGAGCTTCATGCATATTGCTTCACCCAAGCCACCCATCCCGCCGGTCACGACGGCAATTCTTTGTGCTGCTGGCATGTCTCTCTCCTAAAAAATTTTATCGATTATTTGTTACGACTTTTCCTTGACATACCGGCCGGGTGCCGCCTCGATCGGTTTGAAGGCTGCATTGCCCAGTGTGGATCGGGCAGGTACCATTCTGCCACTGTATCGTTTCAACCATTCTGTCCAGCGCGGCCACCAGCTCCCTTGAATTTCCTTTGCTGCGTCCAGCCATTTCTGGTGGGAAACATTGGGCGCGACACTGATTTGAAAACTACGTTTATTTTTTGACGCCGGGTTCACCACACCGGCGATATGACCGGACGCGCCCAGCACAAATTCGGTGTTCCCGCCCAGTAACGCTGCACTGAGATAGGCGGTGCGCCACGGCACTATGTGGTCTTCTTTGGCAGCGAACACAAACGCCGGCATATTCACGTACGACACATCAACTGGCACACCGCACATGACAAGCTTGTCCGGCTTGGCCAGATTATTCTGCGAATACATATTGCGCAGGTAATAGCCATACCACGGGCCAGGCAGATTAGTGGCATCTGAGTTCCAGAACAGCAAATCGAAGGCGGGTGGTTTGGTGCCTTTGAGGTAATTGCCAACGACGTAATTCCAGATCAGCTCATTAGCTCGCAGCGATGTAAACGCGTATGCGAGTTCGCTGCCGCTGACGATACCGCCCTGACCAATTTCGTTTTCACGACGCGCAATAAATTCTTCGTTGATATACGACGTGACTTCTCCTGCCTCTGAAAAATCGATGAAAGTAGTCAGAAAAGTGACGCTCTCGATGACATCGTGCCCCATGCGACGCAAAACTGCGATCGCGCTGGCCAGCATTGTGCCGCCGACGCAAAATCCAAGTGCATTGATTTTTTCGACGTTGGTGATGACGCGGACATTGTCTACCGCTTTCACCACGCCATTGGCAATATAGTCATCCCAAGTCAAGTGCCCTTGCGCTTCATTGACATTACGCCACGACATGATGAAAACCGTGAATCCTTGTTCGACCGCATAGTGCACAAAAGAATTATCGGGGCGCAAATCGAGTATATAAAATTTGTTAATGCAGGGCGGCACGATTAGCAGTGGACGGAGGTGGACCTGCTTGGTCTGCGGTGTGTACTGTAACAGTTGAAATATTTCGTTCTCGAACACCACACTGCCGGGGGTCATGGCAATATTTTCACCGACCTGAAAAGCTCCCTCATCAGTCATGGAAATGCGGCCTTTCTCCATGTCTTGCTGAAGATTTTCCAGCCCCGCCTTCAGCGTTTCCCCCCTCGATTCAATCGCCGACTTAAGTGCCTCCGGGTTGGTCAAAAGAAAATTGGCGGGCGACAACGCATCCAGATGTTGCTTTACAAAGAAACGCATTTTTTTTCTGGTGTCTTTGGCAATATCGAGGCTATCCACGCTGTCAAGCAGTAAGCGATAGGTCGACAGATAGGATTCCGCGATGTAGCGGAACTGCGGCGATGTTTGCCAGGCCTCACCGGCAAAGCGCTTGTCTTGGGAACTGGCCAGCGCCAGGCCAGTCGCATCGGGAGCCTGGCCGTGCGGTTGCATAAAAATATCAATCAGGCGTTTTTGCTCGTCCACGAAGTGCTTTTGCAGCGCAACCAGTTTGTCCGGCTCCTGGGATAGTGCTTGCATCCAGGATTGATAGCCTTCCTTTACGCTTGAGGGCGTGGGAATTGCTCCCAGGCTTTGCATCCAGCGCCTGCCAGAATCGTGCGTCACGGCATTTATGCCTGGCTTACGCGGAGCGGGATTGGTTTCTGACATGCGACGCTCGACTATGCGGTTAAGTTGTGTTGGATAATTGTACGACAGTACGAACGTAAATTCTCCCATAACTTGTTGAGTTGGCTGTCGACAAAAACGCCGGAAATGCAGCGTTAAGCCTGGCTTAGCGCCAGCATATCCAGAACCCTGAAAGGACACCGTCAATGCATATTGTGGCGATTGGCTGGCTTTATGTGACGTTGATGATGGCGGTCACAGAAAAAACCGTTACTGCTGGTGTGTTGACGTTTGCCTTTTACGGTCTGCTGCCATGCGCGATATTGATGTGGCTGGCAGGTACACAGGCACGTACACGCGCGCGAAAAAAGAAACCGCTCGCCGCGCGGTCAGGGTCCGACCAGCTGGTGGACCAGCCAGATCGAGCCGACACCGGCACCGATCAGTGAAATCTGTTGTACCGAATCGGCAAGCGATGAACGTTTATGCAGCCCAGGAATTAAATCGGCAATTGCAACATAGATCATGCTGGATGCGGCAAAACACAGAAACATGATTGAATATTCTGCCAGCGACACCAGCATCACATATGCGAGCAGCGCTCCTGCCAGCGTTGCGAAACTCGACATCACATTCCAGAACAAAGCCTTGCGACGCGAAAACCCCGAATGAATCAATACCAGAAAATCACCTAGCTCCTGCGGCAACTCGTGCGCAATGATGGCTATCGAGGTCACTACGCCAATCTTTACATCCGCCATAAACGCCGCCGCAATCGCGAAGCCATCGGTGAAGTTGTGGAAACCATCACCGATAATGATCATCCAGGCAGATGTCGTACGACCGGATTGGTGGAGTGCATGGTTGTGGGCTTCATGTACGAGGGGGCGAGGAGCCGACAGCGCCGCCCCAGCGGAGCCGGCGTGGTCGTGGCTGTGCCGCCAAAGCACCAATTTTTCGAGTACAAAAAACGCCAGAATGCCAGCCAGGAGCCAACCCGCAGCGGCGTGATAGCGGGTGGTCTGTTCAAAAATATGCGGGAGCAAATCCAGAAACACCACACCTAACAAGGCACCTACCGCGTAGCTGACAAAAAGCGGAATCAACCGCGGCTGCACCCGCCAAGCGACTAATGCGGCAAGCACTGCGGAAAGCGTACTGCCTGCGAGGCAGGCCAAAATTATATAGGTGAGCGTCATTGACGGATGGGACAAATGCGCGAATCAGCTGGCCGAATTTGACTAACCCTGCCCATCACAATCCACGCGGTAAATTAGGTTTCTTAGTTGCAACTCAATTGCAATATATTATCACAGGGTTTCAGTACGGAGTTTCAATGATGCGTTTACTACCGCGAGTTATTCAGCGTGTTTTTGAAGTGCAAAAAGTAAAGAAGTGCAAAAGGTAAAACATGCAAGTCACTCATTGAAGCCAGATCAGCGCTGCCATGCGACCTGTTTGCCCATCACGGCGGTACGAAAAAAAACGCCCTTCCTCTCTCACCGTGCAAAATTTTCCGCCAAAAATTCTCGTCACGCCCGCGCGCCGCAATCGCTGGCGTGCCAGCGCGTAGATATCGGCAAAATATTTATCGTGCTTTTCTGGAATCGCCCGGAACGCCGACGCATCGTCACCCGCCTCTTTCGTAAATGCGTCAAACACATCCGCGCCAACCTCAAATGCATTTGCGCCGATCGCCGGCCCCAGCCACGCGAGTAGTTTCGCCGGATTGCTGCCGAGCGCCTCAATGCTGCGCTCCAGTACGCCACGGTGAAGTCCGCGCCAGCCTGCGTGCGCCGCACCGACCCTAGATCCATCGTCCATGCAAAACAACACCGGCAGGCAATCAGCCACCAGTACTGCGCAGACCACATGCTTCTCTGCGGTCACCGACCCATCGGCCGCAGTGGCGGCATGGTTTGATCCCCGGGCAACTTCGGCCGCAACCACATTTACGCCGTGCACCTGATTCAGCCAAACCGGCACCGACGGCAGCAGCGCGCTGACGCGCCGGCGATTTTCAGCGACGAGGTGGGGCTCGTCGCCAACATGTGCGCCAAGATTTAGGCTCGCATAAGGATTCGCACTGACGCCGCAGGCTCGGGTGGTGAAAAACGCTTTAACGCGCGGCGCTGCAGGCCAGTCCGGATAAATAAGGTCGCGCGGCTGCAACACGTCAGTGCGCATCGAGTGAAGCGACAAAATCAATCAATTGGCGCAGATCGTCTGGGATATCCGCGTCGAACGTCACAGTAGCGCCATTTGCGGGATGTGCAAACGAGAGCTGCCTGGCGTGCAAGGCCTGCCGACCAAAACTTCGGAACGCTTCACGCATTTCGGCGTCCGTTCCGGCGACGCCTGGTCCATAAACCTGGTCGCCCTCAATTGGATATCCTATCGCCTGCATGTGCACGCGTATCTGATGCGTGCGGCCAGTTTCAAGACGGCACTCCAACAAGGTGTGATGGGCAAAACGCTGCAGCACGCGAAAGTGCGTAACGGCAGGTTTCCCTCCCTGCTCCTCACTCACCACAGCCATTTTGGTGCGGCGATGCGGATGACGACCGATCGGTTTATTTACCATGTCAGCCCCGGCGATCCGGCCCCGCACCAGCGCCACATAAATACGCTTCACGGTACGCGCTTGTAGCTGCTGTACCAATGAGAATTGCGCGGCTTCAGTCTTTGCCGCCACCATCACGCCGCTGGTCTCTTTATCCAGTCGATGGACCACACCCGCTCGCGGCACATTTGCTACCGATGGATTGCGGAACAGCAAACCATTCAACACCGTGCCGCACCAGTTTCCTGCGCCCGGATGCACTACCAACCCTGCTGGCTTGTCGATCACAATGACGGCATCGTCCTCATGCAGGACATCAAGCGCAATATCCTCCGGCAGAAACGCCTTCTCGTCGTCGCGCGGAACGAGCGTCGCGCGGATTTCCTCACCGCCATACAATTTGGTTTTAGGCAGCGCTGTCCTGTCGTCGACGGTGACAAACCCCTCCTTGGCCATGGCAGCAAGTCGACTGCGCGAATATTGCGGCAACATTTCTGCCAATACCTGGTCCAACCGACTACCGGAAAGCGAAATCGGCACTTTCAGCGCAACCGTTTCCGCTTTGACTTGGGGCGGGGAACCGATGTTGCTTGGGCTATAATCTTCTTCTTCAATTTCGACTGGCATTTTTAGAGTATGACACGATCTTTTATAGCTGCCGCAGCCCTGCTGCTTGCAAGTTTTTTGCTTGCCGGTTGCGGCATGTTTGGCGACAAACTTGATCCCAAGAAAAATTGGACCGTTGAGGAGTTTTATAAAAACGCCCGCGAAGAACTCGATTCCGGCAACTTCGGTGGTGCCGTCAAAGCTTATGAAGCACTTGAGGCTAAGTACCCGTTTGGCCGCTACGCACAGCAGGCACAGCTCGATATCGCCTATGCCTACTACAAAGACAACGAAACTGCACAGTCGGTTGCCGCCGCTGACCGTTTCTTAAAGCTGCACCCTAACCACCCCAACGCCGACTACGCCCTCTACATCAAGGCGCTGGCTTATTTCAAACCGGATTTGGGATTGTTCGGTACGCTGCTCAATCTTGATCCTTCCGAGCGCGACCCGAAAGCATTGCGTGAATCGTTTGAAGTATTCAAGGAACTCATCACACGGTTCCCCGAAAGCCGCTATACCGACGACTCGCGCGTCCGCATGTCTTTTCTGGTGAATGCACTGGCCAAACACGATGTCGCTGTCGCCCGCTATTATTTGGGTCGTGGTGCCTTTCTGGCAGCCGCCAATCGTGCGCAAAGCGTATTCCAGCGTTACCCGCAAGCGCCAGCCAACGAGGAGGCGCTGGTGATTTCTGTGGAAGCCTACGAAAAGATGGGGATGCCCGAACTCGCTGGTTCTTCCCGCCGCGTGCTCGAAAAGAATTTTCCCAACAACAACACGGTTGCGAGGACGTCAACTGGCGGCAAGTCCTGGTGGAAACTCTGGTAGCAGTTTGTTTCCTCGGGGAAATCTGTAAGCCGCAATTCAGGACCGGCGCGCCTCTCGGGGCTTAACTGCCTGGAGTAGGGCGTGGATGGACGGCCTTGGCACGCTACCCGTCTACCGCCAGTAGCGTCAATAACTGCTCTTGCGCATTAAGCCGCACCGCCCTCAAGCCTCGCGCCGGGCGCTTGCGGGTGTAGCCGCCATCTTCATCCATTTCCCACGCTTGCACGTTGTCCCTTAGGTAAGGCTTTAAGCCTTCACCAATCACCCGCCGCTTGAGTTTGGAATCCTGGACGGGAAAACACAGCTCGATGCGACGAAAAAAATTACGATCCATCCAGTCAGCGCTCGACAGCCATACCCGTTCGTCGCCGCCGTTGCGGAAATAAAAAATTCTTGAGTGTTCAAGAAAGCGCCCGACGATGGATCGCACCCGAATGTTTTCCGAGAGGCCGGTGACGCCCGGGCGCAATGCGCAAACACCGCGTACGATCAAATCAATTTTCACGCCGGCCATGGAAGCGCGGTACAACGCCTCAATCACCTCCGACTCGAGCAGCGAATTCATCTTGGCGATGATATGACCGCGGCCCCGTTTTTTACTCTTGGCAATCTTGATCTCGTTGTCGATCGCCGCGAGCACCCCGGCATGCAGTGAAAACGGCGCCTGCCAGACGCGCGTCAGCTTGGTGGCTTTGCCCAGCCCGGTGAGCTGGACAAAAACTTGATTCACATCCGCGCAAATGTCCTCGTTCGACGTCATCAGTCCGAAATCGGTATACAGCCGTGCGGTTCGGGTATGGTAATTGCCGGTACCCAAGTGCACATAACGCCGGAGTTGCGAAATGTGTCCTTCACCGGGCTCACGCCGCACCACCAGCGCCATTTTGGAGTGTGTCTTGTGGCCTACTACCCCATACACAACATGGGCGCCAACTTCTTCAAGCCTGGACGCCCAGTTGAGATTTGCTTCTTCATCGAATCGCGCCATCAGTTCAACGACGACGGTCACTTCCTTGCCGGATTTGGCCGCATCGATCAGCGTTTCCATGATCACCGAATCGGTGCCGGTCCGGTATACCGTCTGCTTGATCGCCACAACCTGCGAGTCATGTGCCGCCTGCTGAATGAATTCGATAACCGGCGTAAAGCTTTGAAACGGGTGATGCAGGAGAATGTCCTGTTTCCTAAGCACTTCAAAAAAATCCTTCCCTTTTGCCACCTTGGTGATGCCCTTCGGAAGGCCGGGTACGAATACCGGGAATTTCAACTCAGGCCGCGCCACCAAATCGGGTACATTCATCAGCCGCACCAGATTGACCGGCCCGTTTACGCGATAAATATCGATCTCTTTTAACTCAAACTGGGTAGCCAGAAAATGCAGCGTTTCCTCGGTGCAATTATCGGCGACCTCGAGACGCACTGCATCACCCAGATGACGCTGCGGCAATTCACCCTGCAAAGCCAACCGCAGATTCTTCACTTCTTCTTCGTCAACAAACAAATCAGAATTGCGCGTTAGGCGGAACTGGGCGCAACTCAGTACTTCCATGCCGGAAAATAATTCACCGACATGCTGGTGGAGAATTGATGTGAGGAAAATAAAATCATCCTCGCCCACCGCCACCTTGGGCGGCAGCTTGATTACGCGCGGTAGCATTCTCGGTGCCTGGACGATGGCCCGTTGCGAATCACGGCCAAACGCATCTCGCCCCGTCAACTCAATCGCAAAATTCAGACTCTTGTTAAAGACACGCGGAAACGGATGTACCGGGTCGAGACCGATGGGCGTAAGCACTGGCATCATCTCCCGGAAAAAATAATCCTCGATCCACGCCTGTTGTCCGGCATTCCACTGGGCACGACGCAGAAAACGAATACCTTGGGCCGCCAGCGTTGGAAAAATATCATCATTCAACAGTGCGTACTGCTGCGCGACCATCCCGTGCGCAACCTGTGCCACCAGCGTGAACGTTTCCTGGGGCGTTTGACCGTCCTGACCGCGACTGGCCCCATTTAACTTGATTTGTTCTTTGAGACCTGCCACGCGGATCTCGAAAAACTCATCCAGATTCGATGAGACGATAGTAAGAAACCGCAAGCGTTCCAAGGTGGGGATGGTGCGATCTTCGGCCTGTGCCAGCACCCGGCGGTTAAACGCCAACAGCTGAAGCTCGCGATTCAAAAATAATTCACTTGGGCTTGAACGGCGCGCAGGACTGGTAACCATCGGTACAATTTTTGATCTGGTTGGATGTTTAAAACGGTGCTTGGATTTGTGGACCATGGTACCCGTAGCCTATTACGTTTTTGTGACATGGGCTACTTGCATGTTTCGTATGACATACTCGTTAACACTAAGTTTTCCCCACGTGCCGAGAAATGCCTCACCACACTCTAGCCGCCGTTGACCTGGGTTCCAACAGCTTCCACCTGCAAATCAGCCGCGTCGTCAACGGCCAGCTCTACCCTCTCGACGCGCTGAAAGAAACGGTAAGGCTCGGTGCGGGCGTGACCGCTGACAAATCGATTGATGTGGCCACCGCCGAACGCGCCTGCGCCGCACTACGTTTGTTCGCCGAACGGCTGCGCGGACTGCCAAAAAATGCAGTTCGTGTGGTCGGCACCAACGCACTGCGGGTGGCTAAAAACGCCGGAACGTTTGTAAAAGAGGCAGAAAGCATTTTGGGCTATCCGATCGAAATCATCGCCGGTCGCGAAGAGGCCCGCCTGATATACATCGGTGTGGCCAATAGTTTGCCGCCGTCAAACCACCAGCGCCTGGTGGTGGACATCGGCGGTGGTTCAACCGAATTTATCATCGGCCATCGGTTGAAGTCCAAGGCGGTCGAGAGCCTCTACATGGGTTGCGTCAGCTATTCCGAACGCTACTTTCCGGGCGGCGCGATGGACAAGCGCGCGTTTCGTGAAGCGCAAATGGCCGCCCGCAAGGAAATTGAGCAGATTGCCGCACGATTCCACAGGGAAGGCTGGAAAGAAGCCTACGGTTCCAGCGGTACTGCGAAGGCGCTGGGCATTATCCTTGCTGAAAACGGCATTGCTGCCGAGGGTATCAGCCTCGAGGGCCTGGAATGGCTGCGTGACAAGGCGTTGAAGGCGGGGGGCTTTAAAGGACTCGATCTGCCCGGCGTAAAAGGCGACCGGGTACCGGTGATGCCGGGAGGCCTTGCGATTATGCTGACGGTTTTTGAAGAGCTGAGTGTGACACGCATGTCTGTGGCCGACACTGCCCTGCGCGATGGGGTATTGCAGGATCTGCTCGGTCGCGGCTATCACGAAGATATCCGCGATGCAACAGTGGAAGCGATGTCGAGGCGCTACCACGTTGACCAAACCCAGGCTGCGCGGGTTAAACAACTGGCACTCGGATTTTTTGAATACATTGATGAGTCTATCGATCTGGAACTTGCTTTCCAGCACCGACAAAAACTGGCGTGGGGTTGCCGCTTGCATGAGATCGGCATTGACATCGCGCAGGCCGGATTCCATAAGCATTCTGCCTACGTGATCAGCAACGCCGACATGCCCGGCTTCTCAAAACGTGAGCAGGCCGCGCTCGCAACCCTGGCGTTAGCGCAACGCGGTAAGCTCGTCAAAGTTGCAGCAGACTTACCGCGCGACGCGTCTTTTGCAGCGAAAGTCTTGGCATTGCGCCTGGCGGTGCTACTTACCCGCAGTCGGCGCAACGTCGAATCCAAACTGTTTGCGCTCGCCAAGGTAAATAGTGAATTCCGACTTTCCGTCGATGCGGCGTGGCTTGCCAGCAATAGCCTCACCGATTACGAACTTCGTCAGGAGGCAGAAGAATGGGCCAGCGTCGGCCTCAAACTGAAAATTATGTCGACGGTTGCATGACTGATCATTCTGGCGCGCATACAAATGACCCTCCTGCCAGAGCGCGCGGCTAGGAATCGCCGTTAAGCATTTCAGGCGATACCATCGCAACCAGCACTGTTTTGGATTCGCCGTGGCGTTCGGAAAAACGAAACCACCATACAGCACCCTTTTTTACCGAGACATAGCCTTCGACCCCACTGATGAGTCGCCCGGCCACCATGCCCAATGTTGGCTGGTGGCCGACCACGATGACATTCTGATTGTTGGTCGGCCAGTTTGCGGCGCGGATGATCGCTTCTGAGGTTGCATCGGGTGCAATTGAACCCGTTGTTTCTATCGGCATGCCGAGTGCTACTGCGGTTTGCTGGGCACGCGCGGCAGGGCTCGCGATCAGCCGCCACTGACCCCCGCGTTTCGCAAAATCACCCATCTGTGAGTCAAGCCAACTGGCCATCCGCGCCGCTTGCCGCTCGCCACGGGGTGTCAAGCGACGTGCTAAATCGCTGTTGGCGTTATCTTCTGCTTCGGCGTGGCGCCACAGAATAAGGTCCATTCAATTTACCGCTTCCACGGCGGGCGGTATGGTACGGCCGGCACAGGTGGTCAAATAAATCCCCGCAAAAATGAAGACTATGCCAACCAGATGAAACCAGAATAAGCGCTCGTCCAAAAACAACCATGCCAGCAAGCTCCCGAAAACTGGCATCAAATGGACAAATAATCCAGCAATGCCAGGCCCAACTTCCTCCACAGCCCGATTCCAGAATAAATAGCCGATAAAGGACGGGAACAAGCCCACGTACAGCAATGCCGCCACCACACCCCAAGACCACTGGATCGATTTCCCGCTGGCAACTTCCCATGCAAATAGCGGTGTCATCCCGAGCAGGCCGATGGTGCCGCAGACTGCCAGCAAAGCAAGCCCCGGAATGCCGTCAGGCCGCCATTTCAGCATCAGGGTGTACAGCGCCCACAGCACCATTGACGCTAACACGATCAGGTCTCCGTAATTGAATTTGAATTCGGCAAGCGTTTCCAGATGACCCTTGGTCAGGATCGCCAGCACGCCGACCAGTGAAACGACCACGCCCGACATTTGCTGCATAGAAACGCGCTGCTTGAAAAACACCACGCCCAAGAGAATGATCATCACGGGAATAGCCGAGTTCAACATCACGCCATTGATGGCGGTCGTGAATTGCAGGCCCACATAAGAAAGCAGATTGTGAAAACCCATACCGGCCAGCGCAAGCATCACGATTACATTGCGATGCTGCCAGATCAATCGCCAATGCCGGCGAATCTGTGGCAAAGCGATCGGCATCATCAGCGCCACCGCGATGGCCCAGCGATACCATGCAAGTGCCACCGGCGGTATCTGACCATCGCTCACGACTGCGCGGCCAATCACCCAGTTCCCCGACCAGAAGAGTGCCGTTAGCGAGAGCAGAACGTAAGGAGAGACTACCTGCACTCGGTCGGAAATATGCCGTGAATTGAATTTGAACATGGTGGTATCTTCCAGCACAAAAAAACCCGCTGCATAGAGCGGGTTTTCAGTTGCATATCGGCATTAAAGCAGTGAGCTTTTAAGGCGACCAATAAACTTATAGATACAAAACCGCCGGGAATACCGACACTGCCAGCACAATCAAAATCCACTCAACATTCCACCGCTTCAGGTGTCCCGTGTAGTAAAGAATGATACAAAGAATCGCGAAAACGTAAAAAGCACCCAGTAACATTGTCTCTCCCCGAGGATCTGTCAGAGCACGCTATCGCGTGCCTTGTTACCATCAAATTACCACGCTGTTGCCGGGCTTTCACCCATACGACCAACTATACCGCATCTTCGCCGGTCTCGCCGGTACGAATCCGCACCACCTGGCTCACGTCAGTGACGAATATCTTGCCGTCACCAATCTTGCCGGTACGCGCTGCCTTGATAATGGCATCAATAGCTTTGTCCACCATGGCGTCTGCCAAAATAACTTCAACTTTAACTTTTGGCAAAAAATCGACGGTGTACTCTGCGCCGCGATATAGCTCGGTATGCCCTTTCTGGCGACCGAACCCCTTTACCTCGGTCACGGTTAGGCCGGTGCAACCTAATTCCGAAAGGGCTTCCCGCACTTCGTCGAGCTTGAATGGCTTGATAATCGCTTCGATTTTTTTCATCAATCTTTCCCCGTTATTTGGCGACGTACTTTGACGTTATCGGATACCGCCAGTCCTTGCCAAATCCCCTGCGGGTGATTTTCGCCCCAACCGGGCTCTGGCGGCGCTTGTACTCATTCAATCGCAACAGACGCGTTACCCGCGTGACATCCGCGTCCAGGAATCCCATGCCAATGATTTCTGATGGCGAACGATCCTGTTCCATGAATAATTCGACAATCTGGTCAAGCGTATCGTAAGGTGGCAGTGAATCCTGATCTTTTTGGTCGGCTCGCAATTCAGCGCTTGGCGGGCGGGTGATGACCCGTTCAGGAATCACCCGCGATAAGCCATTGCGATAGGTGCATAGTTTGTATACCAGCGTCTTTGAGACATCTTTCAGAATCGCGAATCCGCCAGCCATGTCACCGTAAAGCGTGGAGTAGCCGACCGCCATTTCGCTCTTGTTGCCGGTGGTGACCACCATTGCGCCGAATTTGTTGGAAAGTGCCATCAGCAATGTGCCACGCACCCGGGCCTGAATGTTTTCTTCGGTGGTGTCCGGCTTGGTGCCCACAAATTCGCCGGCCAGTGACGTCTTGAACGCCTCGTACATCGGTGTGACACCAATTTCCGAATAGCGAATCCCCTGAAGCTGCATCATTTCACGCGAATCATCGAGCGAGATTTGCGCCGTGAATTCGGACGGCATCATTACTGCGTGTACGCGATCGCGACCTAGTCCGTCCACCGCAATTGCCAGCGTCAACGCCGAATCGACACCCCCCGATAAACCCAGCAGCACGCCGGGGAAACCGTTCTTGTTTACATAGTCGCGCAGCGCCACCACCAGCGCCCGGTATACGCTCGCTTCAACCGACAGCGCCTGATGCACGGCGCCCTGGATGAGGCCGTTGTTGAAGCCCACAATGCCCAACGTCTCTTCAAATTCCCGCTCCTGATAGCCAACCGTGCCATCGGCATTAATGCCAAACGAAGCCCCATCGAACAGTAGCTCATCCTGCCCGCCGGTCCAGTGCGCATAGAGAATCGGTATGCCACTTTCCTGCACCCGCGCCCGCACCACGTCGTAACGGGTCTCCAGTTTCTTGAAATCATACGGCGAGGCATTGGGCACGACGACCAATTGTGCGCCCGCCGCTTTTGCCGCCGCCACTGGTTCGGCAAACCACACGTCCTCACAAATCAGCACGGCAATTTTTACCCCCTCATGCTCGAACACAAATGGCTGGTCACCGGTTTCAAAGTAGCGCTTTTCATCAAATACCTGGTAATTCGGCAGGCGCTGCTTGAAATAGCTGCCGGTTACCCGTCCGTCTTCGATCAAAGACGCAGCGTTGTAAAGTTTGCCGTTTTTTACCTGCGGGTGACCGACGATCACCTTGATGGCGGAAATCCTTGCTGCAAGTTCGGCGAGCGCTGCCGCACAAGCTACGCGAAAATCGCGGCGGAACAACAAATCCTCAGGCGGGTAGCCACACAGCGCCAGCTCGGGGGTGATTAACAAAGTGGCGCCTGCCGCCTTGGCTTCTTCTGCATACTGCAAAATACGCGCTACATTGCCGGCGAGATCGCCAAGCATGGGATTGAGTTGAGCAATGGCGATTTTCATGGATTATTTTATTCCCCTGAGTGCTGCGAAGACCGTCGGTAGTGTCAGCAGACAGGTAACATCACATTTTAATTATAAGGTTCTGTTTCCTTCCAACCAAACATGCGCGAATTCGAACTAAAGGTACTCGATACCCTTGCCGAGATCCCGCCCGCCGATTGGGACGTGTTGACGCTTCACAATCCCACACTGCGGCATGCCTTCCTGCAATCGATGATCGATGCCGGTTGCACAACGGCCAAGAGCGGCTGGCAGCCGCAATTTCTGACATTGTGGCGCGATATTGCGGGGCAACCAACGCTGTGCGGCGCGGTACCACTGTACATAAAAAGCCATTCCTACGGCGAATACGTTTTTGACTGGGCTTGGGCGGAAGCGTATCAGCGCCATGGGCTCAAATATTATCCGAAGCTTTTATCCGCGGTACCCTTCAGTCCTTGCACAGGCGCAAGACTGCTGGCAAAAACCACAGCCGACCGGAAAATTCTTATTAGTGGTCTGCTCAGCCTCGCCGACCAGAGCGACGTGTCATCACTGCACGTGCTGTTTCCTGACGCAGTTGACTACCCGCTATTGCTCGACGCGGGAATGACGCCGCGAACATCAATTCAGTTTCATTGGCGGAATGCGGGATACAAAAGTTTTGATGACTTTCTTGCGTCCATGAGTCACGACAAGCGCAAAAAAATAAAGCAGGAACGCCGTAAAGTGAAAGAAGCCGGCATCACGTTCAGGTGTTTGGTGGGGGCTGATATCGCCGTTGAGGATTGGGATTTCTTCGTCGCCTGTTATGACCACACCTACCGCGCTCACTTGTCGACACCTTACCTGAATCGTCATTTTTTTGGACTGCTCGGCCAACGAATGGCCGACAATGTCCTGCTAATCGTCGCCGAGCACGAAGGCAGGCCCGTTGCCAGCGCCGTCAACTTATTTAACGAACACACTCTCTACGGTCGTTATTGGGGTAGCCTCGCATTTCATTCGGGTTTACATTTTGAAACCTGCTATTACCAGGCGCTGGAATTTTGCATCGCACGCGGCATTCAGGTGTTTGAAGGTGGCGCCCAGGGCGGACACAAGCTTGCGCGCGGTTTTTTGCCGGTGAAATGCCATTCGGCACATTGGCTGAAACAACCCCAATTTGCCAAAGCGGTGGAAGATTTTCTGCGCCGGGAATCGGGTGGCATGGACCTCTATATAAACGAGCTAAGTGACAGCAGCCCGTTCAAATCGCTGCCCGGAAACGGCAACTCTTCAGACTAAATATTTCCACATTCCAATCAAAAATCTCCAGGTCTGGCGCACTTCTCCAGCCTTTTTCATGCTGTCAACCGCACCGATCGCAGCGTTACGACACCAGCGCAGTACCAGTGGCGCGAAAATACCCGCACGCGACACTAGTCGAACAGGCAGACCCCTGCCTCAAAAAAATATCACCTGACTTGACTAGCGCGTCGAAACGCAATGCCCACTTATTGCTGAATGATCATATCAATCATTCCAACCGCCATCACATTGAGAAACCCGGTTGCCCGTGTTACCGTATTCCTGTGTCCCTGCCCAAGGAAATTATTTAAATGAAATCAAAAAATATAATCGCACTACTTTCCTTTACCTGCGCGCTGTCCTTGTCCGCCGCAGGTCTGCAGGCGCGGACCATTACCGATGCGGCGTATCAGGGGACCATGACACTGAAGGTCGACCTGACGGATGCGCCCCGAAAAATTTTTCGTGTGCAGCAAACGGTACCCGTCAAAACGGGATCCTTAACGTTGAGTTTTCCGAAATGGATACCGGGAGAGCACGGACCGACGGGGCCCATTGACGGCGTCACCGGGTTGAAAATCAGCGCAAAGGGGCAGCGTATCGACTGGCGACGCGACCTGCTTGATATGTACTCCGTGAACCTCGTCGTGCCCGCGAACGCCTCGGTGATTGAGATTGAATTCCAGTTTCTTTCGCCGGTGGCAGGCGGCAGCTTTGGTGCCGGCGTCTCAGCGACACCACGCATTGCCATTCTGAATTGGAATCAAGTACTTTTTTATCCGGCCGGTTTCCATACCGGTGGTATTGCGGTCACACCAACAATCAAGCTGCCGGCAGGCTGGGGTTTTGCAACCGCGCTGGAAAAAGTGTCGGAATCCAATGATGGCATCCGGTTTAAAACAGTAAGCGTAAACGAACTGGTCGACTCTCCTATCGCGACCGGCCAAAATTACCGGCGGATAGATCTTACTCCGGGCGCGAAGCCAGCCGTTTATTTGAATCTGTTTGCAGATCGGGAAGCAAACCTCGATCTCACCGAGGCGCAGATCGGCCATCATCGTGAGCTCGTGCAGCAGGCGATCAAGTTGTTTGGCGCCCAGCATTACGATCATTATGATTTTCTTCTGGTTCTTTCGGAGAAAACCAACCACTTCGGCCTCGAACATCACCAGTCGAGTGACGACCGAACGGGCGCGGAATTTTTCACGTCAGCCACCGCTTACGTTGCAAACCCCTCCCTGTTGCCGCACGAGTATGTGCATTCATGGAATGGCAAGTTCCGTCGTCCGGCCAGCCTCATCACGCCAGACTTCAGTGAGCCAATGAAAGGCGACTTGCTGTGGGTCTACGAAGGCTTGACAACCTATCTCGGCGAAGTGCTGACCACCCGTTCGGGCATGTGGACCGCCGACCAATACCGAAGTGCACTCGCCATCACGGCGGCCAAGATGGATCATATTCCAGGACGTGGATGGCGACCGTTACGCGATACCGCAGACCAGGCCCAAGTGCTCTACACCGCGCCCGGTGCCTGGGCGAACTATCGTCGCACGGTGGATTTTTACCCGGAAGGCGTATTGCTCTGGCTGGATGTGGACAGCAAAATTCGCCAACTATCGAACGGCAAGCGCACTCTCGACGATTTCGTCAGGGTATTTTACGGCGACGATCCTGCCTATGCCAAAACCAGCCATGACGTAAAACCTTATGATTTCGATGAAGTGGTCAGGACGCTCAATGCCACGCAGAAATTTGGCTGGGCAGATTTCCTGAAGAGTCGCCTCGATTCGACCAACGAACGTGCGCCACTTGATGGCATTACCAGTACCGGATGGAAACTGGTCTACACCGATACGCCAACCGAGGTGTACAAGGCACAGCAAAAGGAGAGTAAGCAAATTGAACTGATGTCGTCGCTTGGCTTCACCGTCGCGGTTGAACGCGCGCATGGCAATGAGCCGGGCGATGTGCTGGATGTACTCTGGAACAGCCCGGCTTTTGCAGCGAGCCTGGTGCCCGGCATGAAAATCGTCGCAGTTGACGGTGAAGCGTTTGCGCCTGAATTGCTTGAACTCGCGATCAAGCGGGCGCAGAAAGTCAAGGCGCCGATTGAGCTTCTGGTCCACAACCTAGACTATTACTCGACGATTCGCATCAGCTACGATGGCGGGCTGAAATACCCGAGTCTCGAGCGCATTGCGGAACAGCCTGACCTGCTGACACCTATTGTTAGTCGAAGGTAGTTTTTAAAGCATTCACTACTGCGTAACGCGTGCAACGCACCCTGACTCAAGCGACATACAGACAGATCGCCGCATAGTGTATCGCCGCGCCCGCGAGTACAAATAGATGCCAGATGCCGTGCCAATGTTTGTATTTCTCGTCGAAGATATAAAACACCGTACCGGCTGTATAAACCACGCCTCCTACCGCAACCCAGGCGAATCCCCGCCATGTAAGTGCATCAATCATGGGTACTACGCCGACGACCGCAACCCAACCCATGACGATGTAAATCACCAGTGACATCCAGCGCGCGCCCTTGGCGGTGGTGAGTTCCTGGATGATGCCAATCAAAGCCAAGCCCCACACCACGCCGAACAATGACCAGCCCCACGGCCCGCGCAAGGTCACCAGCGTGAATGGAGTGTAAGTGCCGGCGATAAGAAGGTAGATCGCGCTATGGTCAAATTTTCTGAAGACTTTCTTGGTCATGCCGCGGGTGCTGTGATAAGCCGTGGAAAAGCCGAAAAGTGCAATCAATGTTGCACCGTAGATCGAAAAGCTCACAACTTTCCAGGTGTCACCCTTGCTCGCGCCAACCACGACCAGCACCGTGGCTGCGACGATGGCGAGGAGAGTCCCGGCGAGATGACTGAAACCGTTAAAGCGTTCACCGTGGTGCATGTTGGAAATATTTGCCTTTACGTTGGCGGCAGTCCCGCAATCGGGCTGGGCGGCGCCTGAAGGTTCGAAATCAAACTATTTTTCCGTGAAGAAATTTGCGGCGAACGCCCGGGTGTCCGCCTGAACTGCTTGCTCAAAAAATGGGCAAACCAGGTTATTTTTTCCAGTTCCTATTGTCGGTGCCAGCAACTTTCACGCGCCCTTGTTGGCGGGCACTAGTCAACTTGCCGGTTTTTTATTCCAGGCGCAATATAAAAATGCCTTTATCAATTTAACGTCAACATCATCCATTTTTTTTCAGTAAATTTAATATTTTGATCTACCGCCCTGCAGAAACACCAGAGACATCTTCGTAAACGTTCCGTGCAAGGGCATTTACTTTTAAAAAATGCGTGGGTATTTAACTCTGAACATTTTTTACGGCCAAGATCCAGCGTCGTGATGTAATTGCGCCGGTAACGACCCAAAGAGATCCTGTCACTACTGTCGGCCAAATCGCCTTGCTCATGAAAGGTGAAGTCGTTGACAGGTGCGCCTCACCAGCCATTTATGCTCGGTTCACCCCGTCGATAGGCGTTCTACATCAAAAAAATGCAGGCTATTTGATCCACGCCTCAGCAAACGCCAGCCAGTGCGCTGCGCTCGTATTTGCCTTCAAAAAATCACGCGCCAGCCTTACCTCGCTCTCGTACGCCGTCTTGTTCAATGCCCCCCGCATCAACTGAAAGCGCAGGTACACCAGGTAGGTATTCATCACGTCGGTCTCACAGTAGTCGCGGATATTTTGCAGCTCTCCGCGCTGGTATGCGTCCCACACCTGTGAGCCATCCATACCGAGCTTGCCCGGGAAGCCGCAGAGTTGTGCCATCTGGTCGAGAGCGGCGCTGGCACGAGGCTGGTACATCGCCAGCAAATCCATCAAATCCAGATGGCGCATGTGATAGCGGCTGATGTAATTATTCCACTTGAAATCGCGATCATTCTCGCCCATGTCCCAGAATTTAGGCGCGCTAAGGCTGTGAATCAACGACCGATAATTGAGCACCGGCAAATCAAAGCCACTGCCGTTCCACGAAACCAGTTGCGGCGTGTAGCGTTCGAGCCCATCAAAAAAGCGCTGGATGATTGTTGGCTCATCGTCGTCGAGTTTGCCGATCGACCACACCTTCAGGCCCTCATCGGTACGCAGCACACACGAGATAGCCGCGACACGATGCAGATGATGTTGCAGGAAATCACTACCGGTCGCCTGCCGGCGGCGCTGGAACGCCAACTCTGCGACGGCATCGTCGCGCATGCTGTCATCAATGTCGTAAAGTTTGCGCAAGCCGACAACATCGGGAATAGTTTCGATATCGAATACGAGGATGGGGGTCATGATAATTTTTCTGCGAATTTGCCTGGCGAAATAATGCTGATGAATTTGTTCCATGTTCACGTCGCAGGCCGTCTGCGACAACACCACTCTGCCGCCCCGCATTAGATAAACCTGATCGGCGATATTAACCGCACTTTGGGGTTTTTGCTCCACCAGCACAATGGTGCGACCTGCCGCCTTCAATTTTGCGAGGGTGGCAAACATTTCCTGCGCCATTACCGGTGCCAGGCCGAACGAAGGTTCATCCACCAGCGAAATCCTTGGATTTGACATGAGCCCGCGTGCCATCATCAGCATTTGCGCTTCGCCTCCAGACAGTGAGCCCGCCATCTCGCTGCGCCGCGCCAATAGCTGGGGAAACGTGGTGTACTCGTGTGCCAGGCTGGCCGCCCTCCCCACACGGTTTTGTTTGGCGCACGCGCCCAAAATTAAATTCTCTTCCACACTCATGTCGCGAAAAATCATGCGGCCTTCAGGTATCAGCGCCAATCCCTGCCGCACCCTTTTCCATGTCGTCAGACCCAGGATAGACGTAACTTCCACCAGAATATCTCCCTGCGTCGCGGGCGTCAGGCCGATAATGGCGCGCAGCAGCGTGGTTTTGCCAGCCCCATTGGGGTCGATGACGGCAGTCAGTTTTGCCGACGCGATCTCCAGCGAAACATCCCACAGCACAATGGTCGCACCGTACCCTGCGCGCAACTTTCCACGCTAAGCATGGGTGCCACCGGTATAGCTTCTGACGACCGCCGGATCGCGAAAGACCTCATCAGCTGTGCCATCAGCGATCAGTTCGCCAAAATTCAGCACGACGACGCGTTTGCAGAGATTGCTGATGGTTTTAATGTCGTGTTCAATGACAATATCAATGACAAATTTTGCATGCATGTCTTTCAGCAGCTGCATGAAGCGTCGTTTGCCACCCCGCCTCCAGCCCTGCAAGCATCTCATCCAGTAGCAGCAGCTTTGGATTAATGGCAAGTGCTTTATCGACTTCTAGCGCCTTCAATTCGCTTGACGCCAGTTCGCTGCTTGCATCCCGCTCAGCCTTGTCGGCAAGATCGACAAATTCCAAAATATCATCCAGGCGCGAGTGGTCCAGCTGCCGGCGCCGTAGCGTTGCGCGACCAGCAAATTTTCCTTGACCGTCAATCGGCTCAGGCCTGCGGCAATTGGAAGGTGCGACCGATTCCAAGCCGTGCGCGTCGATACACCGGCAGTTTTACCATGTCGACGCCCTTAAACACGATGCGGCCGGCAACCGGTCGTACCAGACCGGAAATGGCGTTGGACAACGTGGTCCTGCCCGCGCCATTCGGCCCGACCAGTCCGGTCACGTCGCTGCGGCGATCAATACAGTGAGGCTATTGACGGCAGTAACGCCGCCAAACCGGATCGTGACGTTTTCAAGATCCAGCATGGCACTGACGCCTAAACTTGTCGGTCACCCACGGCCGCCACCGCTTTGGCGGGCGACGATTCGTCGTCGATAGAGCTAATCCTGATTTTGTGTTTGCCACCGCGTCGGTTGAACACGTCGGTGGCGACAGCGATGCCTTCTTTCATGCCCGCGCCGACACGCGACAGCGGGCCGGTTAGCGGCACTTCACTGCCTACCAGGTATTGCTCGGCATGGGCGACATTGCACGCGAGGGCGAAACCCAAGACCGCGCAGGCAGGTATTTTTGTATGCGCATTTTTCATGTCGTCTTCCAGCTTTCCAAGATTCATGCACACACTGCACCGAGCAATCACTCGCTGCGCCGCAGCGCCATTTCTTTTAATATGTTTTTCAGTATCTTGCCAGTCGGTGCCGCAGGTAAAGCTGGCATGATATTAATTTCGGAGGGACGTTTATACGGCGACAGCTGCCCCGCTACAAACTTGCATATTTCATCAACCGTCGCCTGCTGTCCCGGCTTCAATTCGACGAACGCAACCACTTCTTCATTGCCGGCGTCCACCCTGCCCACCACTGCCGATTGCAACACTGCCGGATGGCTGTTCAGCGCCGCCTCCACTTCGACGGGATACACGTTGAAGCCGGAGCGAATAATGAGCTCCTTGGATCGCCCGACGATGAACAAGGCACCATCCGGCTCAATTCGGCCAAGGTCGCCGGTATGGAGCCAGCCATCGACGATGACCCGCTGCGTCAGGCCTGGGTCACGGTAATATCCCTTCATTACGTTCGGTCCTTGCACCCGCAACTCGCCAGCCTCGCCGGTGGCGACTTCGCGACCCTGGCTATCCACGATGCGCACGCGCACTCCGGGAATTATTTCACCGACCGAACAATCGCGACGTGGCCGTTCCAGACGGGTCTGACTCACCGTGGGACTGGTTTCGGTCAAGCCATAACCGTTGTGCAAGGTAAGTCCTAACCGCGCTTCGGTTCGCGCTTTTAGCGCAGGATCGAGCGGCGATCCACCCGCATAAGTAAAGCGTAACTGCGGCGCCATGAACTGTTGGTCTTCGGCGATAAATTCAATCAGTTTGGCGTACATCGCGGGGACCCCTTGAAATACGCTGACTTCGTCATACATGAGCGCCCTTGCCGCAGCTGCCGCTGAATAGCGCGCCGCTATTTGTAAACAAGCGCCAGCGGTCAGCGTACCCAGTGTCACCGAGGACAAACCGTAAACGTGAGAGATTGGCAACACCCCATAAGCGCGATCCGTGGTGCTGAGATGACGCAGCGTTGCCGAGGCCGTCGCTACGTGCAACAAATTGCGGTGGGTTAGCATCACGCCCTTCGGCCTGCCGGTAGTGCCGGTGGTGTAGACCAATGCGGCCACTTGCTCGTCGCCGCTGTAAAAAACAGCTTCCGGTTCACAGTCCTCATTGATCAATCCCACCGCCAGTTCCCCGAGTAAGCCCCAGTACTGCAGACTCGCCGACCATCGCTTTGCATGCAATGTCGCATCTGCGGAAATGGCGATGGTGAATAGCATCACCCGTGCACCGCTGTCCTCACGAATGGCATCAATTTCAGGAGCAGTAAGCCGTGCATTGACCAGCACAAACCATGCATCCAACTCTGCCGCGGCAAATAATAGCGCGACGACTGCCAGGCAGTTCTCGGTGACGACGACGACCCGGTCCCCCGGGCGCACACCGATTTGCCGCAGGCGGTTTTTTGCTTCAACAATGGCCGCACCGAGCTGCCGGTAACTCCACTCGCACTCGCCGTCGCGCAGTGCAAGTGCAGCTGGTGTTTGGTTGGCCCAGCGCCTGGCGACGTCGCTGATGCGTTGCGGCGGGATTGGCCATGCCGCGGTCGCGGAGTCTGCCACGGCGATCAGCGTTTAGCCGCCCTGATCATATTGCGGGCAATTACCAACTGTTGAATCTGCGTAGTTCCTTCGTAAATGCGAAATAGCCGCACATCGCGATAGAACCGTTCAATGGCGTAATCGGCAACATAGCCTGCGCCGCCGTGAATCTGTACCGCGCGATCAGCCACCCGGCCGCACATTTCAGATGCAAAAAGTTTGCAACAGGATGCTTCGGTGGCGACATCCTCGCCGGCGTCACGGCGCCGTGCCGCGTCCAAAACCATGCAGCGCGCTGCATAAATCTCGGCTTTGCTATCGGCCAGCATCGCCTGTATCAACTGAAATTGGGCGATGGCTTTGCCGAATTGCTGCCGCTCCATGGCATATCGTAGCGCATCATCAAGCATGCGCATCGCGGCAGCCACGCACACAGCCGCAATATGCAGACGGCCCTTGTCCAGCACCCGCATCGCTGTTTTAAAACCGACACCCTCTTTGCCGCCAATCAGATTTGCGGCAGGAACGCGGCAATTCTCAAAGTACACGTCGCAAGTGTGTGCGCCTTTCTGACCCATTTTTACGTCCCACTTGCCGAGGGACAGACCCGATGTGCCGCGGTCGACGATGAATGCTGAAATGCCCCCGGCGCTTTTGTTGCCCGGATCGGTGCGCGCCATTACCGTGAAAATGCCGGCCTCCGGCGCATTGGTGATATAGCGTTTAGTGCCATTCAGAAGGTAGTAATCGCCATCGCGAATGGCCGAGCAACTCAGCGAGGCGGCATCAGAACCGGAACCGGGCTCGGTGAGCGCAAACGAACCGACGATCTCGCCGGCCGCAAGGCGCGGCAGATAATAGTCCTTTTGGGCTTCGGTTCCATCCATCAAGATTGCCTGTGAGCCGATACCGTTGTTGGTGCCGATCAGCGAGCGGAATGCCGGCGAAGTTTGACCAAGCTCGAACGCCACCATCACTTCTTCTTCCATAGTCAGGCCAAGCCCGCCGAATTGCTCTGGAATGGTGAAGCCGAACAGTCCCAGCGATTTCATTTCTTGCACAATGTCATCCGGAATCCGGTCACTTTCGGCAACGATGGATTCGTTGGGCATCAATCGCTCGCGAACGAAGCGTGATAGGCTGCTCAGCAGTACATTTAACGTTTCCTGATCTCGAATCATTTGACCCTCAACGCGAATTTATTGCCAATGACATCCCCGTTTTTCATCATACCGTATCATTTTTTTTAAATGCCAGTAACCAATTTTCGGATAGCGCATGAATTTGTCTGCCCCCGCAGTCACCATCAGTAGACGCGGCCAAATTGCGCTGATCGTGATCAACAATCCGCCCGTCAACGCGATCAGTCAGGCCGTTCGCGCAGGATTGCTGGATGCCATAACGGCCGCCAATGCCGATGCAAACGTCCTGGCCATGGTCATTGGCTGTGAAGGCAAAACTTTCATTGCGGGTGCAGATGTGCACGAATTCCATCGTCCACCGATGTTGCCCCATCTGGCAGATGTTATTGGCGCCATTGAAGACTCGTCCAAGCCCGTCATCGCCGCCATCCATGGCAACGCGCTGGGTGGCGGCTTCGAAGTCGCTCTCGGCTGCCACTATCGGCTCGCGGCACCTGCCTCAATGGTAGGCTTGCCCGAAGTAACGCTCGGACTACTTCCCGGCGCTGGCGGTACCCAACGGCTGCCTCGCTTGATTGGCGTACCAGCCGCGCTCGAGATGATCGTCGGCGGCCGCCCGATCACTGCAGAAAAAGCCGTCGCATTAGGTGCGATTGATGAAGTTACATCCGGCGAATTGCTCGATGCTGCTCTGGCATTTGCAAGCCGCGTCATCGACGAAAAACGCGGAATTCGCCGCACCAGCAAACTATTGATACACGCCGACGCATCGATTTTATTTGATGAGATTGAACAGGACACAGTCAAAAAAAGCCGCGGCCAGATCGCGCCGCTGGCCTGTGTACAAGCGATACGCGGCGCGGTGGATTTATCGTTTGCCAACGGACTTAAGCGCGAACGGGAATTGTTTTCCACATTAAAAGCCTCTTCACAATCGAGGGGCCTGCGCCACGCTTTTTTGGGCGAACGGGCAGTGGCAAAAATACCTGGATTGCCGACCGATACGCCTACGCGCAAAATTCGAACGGCCGCCGTCATTGGCGCCGGCACCATGGGTGGCGGGATTGCCATGTGCTTTGCCAATGCCGGCATACCGGTCACGTTGCTGGATGCAACACAGGACGCGCTGGATCGCGGCGTGGCCATGATTGAAAAAAATTATGCGGCGACCGTTGCCCGGGGCGGCATCAGTGCCATTGAAATGAAGCGGCGGCGATCAATAATTACCCCTTCCCTTGATATTGGACAAATTTGCAGCGCCGATCTGATTATCGAAGCGGTATTCGAAGATATTGAGGTCAAGAAAACCACCTTCGAACAAATTGATCGCGTTGCCAAACCCGGCGCCATCCTTGCCACCAACACCTCGTATCTCGACGTCGCCAACATTGCCACTTTCACGTCACGGCCGCAGGATGTTGTCGGCATGCATTTTTTTAGTCCGGCCAATGTAATGCGGCTTCTGGAAAACGTTCGCACACCGCGGACTTCCCCGGACGTGCTGGCAACCGTGATGCAACTCGGCAAAAAGCTTGGCAAGGTTGCGGTACTGGTCGGCGGCGCTGATGGCTTTGTGGGTAATCGCATGCTGGCGCAACGTTCGCGCGAGGTCATTTTTCTGCTGGAAGAAGGCGCGCTGCCGCAACAAGTTGATAAGGTGCTGGTTGATTTTGGATTTGCCATGGGCCCATTTGCCGTGGCCGATTTGGCCGGACTGGACATTGGCTGGCGCAACCGCAAGTCACGCGCACATTTGCGTCAATCTGGGGTGCGCGACTGCAATTTGCTCGACAAGGTTTGTGCGCTGGGTCGCTTCGGCCAAAAGACCAACGCAGGCTGGTACCGCTACCAATTAGGCAGCCGCGTGCCGTTGCCTGACCCCTTGATCGAACGCTTAATCGTCGACCATTCAACTGAACATGGTGTGGTGCGCAGACAGATCAGCGAGCAGGAGATACTTGAGCGATGTTTGTATTCGACGATTAACGAAGCTGCCAATATTCTTCGTGAGGGTGTGGCGGCCCGTGCGATCGATATCGACATGGTGTGGCTGCACGGTTACGGCTTTCCACGATATCGCGGCGGCCCCCTGTTTTATGCGGATGAAGTTGGCGTTAAGAATGTGTTGGACGCGATTATTAAATACGCTGATCAGTTCGGCGCCGATTTCTGGACGCCCGCTCCGTTGATTGAGGAAATGGTCACGGCGGGCACCGCGTTTTACGGCGATTAAAATACTGTATGGCGCACGCCGCAACCAGTAAAGTAGCCGTTGCCGCCATCGCTACTGCGGTTCTTTCCTTATCCACAGTCCTTTATCATTTCGATAAAACCATCCCGCCGGCATGCGGCTTATCCACCGCTTGCAAAACACGGCGCGCAGATCAAATTCCCATTCGGCGTGATTATTGGCACGCGCAATTTCGCGGTAGAGCGTGGCACGATCCTTGTTTTCCGCCACGATCAACTTGTCCAAAGTAAGCAACGTCTTTACGTCAACCGTGGCGGCGTTACGCACTGCGACGCCACCCTCCTCCGTCAGGCCGATGACCCCTGCTTCGAGATACATCCTTAGCTTTGTAAAGCGATTCGCCATACTGTTTTTCAACAACAAAATCGCCGGTGTTCCGATGTTGAGAGTTGACTCGACTTCGGCGCAGGCAATATGGGTACTGATTGCCATTAACGCCACTGCCAACAAGGCTCGGCAAAACGCCGGAACGGTTTTCATGGCCTATTGAATTCTGCGGCGGCAGGCTTAGCCAACTCAGACCAAACATCATCGATCACTTTATCGGCCGCCATTTCGGCGGACTTGGTTGGAAAGAAAAGAGTGGATGCGCAGCCGCCGATGGCAAAAAACACCGTAAAAGTGAGGCATTCAATGATTTGTTTTCTCATTTTGATTTTGTCCTGGTCGATTGATACTCATCAATAATTGCATTTGCGCCTGCGGGATGCCGACCTGCAGGAGATTACGCAAACGACGCTAAGCTGAAAATACACCTGTTGAAAGATACCGATCGCCTCGATCACACACGATTTGCACAATAATGGCGTTTTCCATTTCCAGTGCGATGTTAACCGCCGCCACAACGCCGCCGCCTGAAGAAATGCCGGCAAAAATCCCTTCCTCACGCGCCAGGCGGCGTGTCATTTCCTCACTCCCTGCTTGCGTCACTTCCAGTATCCGGTCAATGCGCGCGGGCTCAAATATTTTCGGCAAATATGCCTCCGGCCACTTGCGGATCCCTGGCACACACGAGCCGTCAGCGGGTTGCACACCGATAATCTGTATCCTCGGATTTTTTTCCTTCAGGAATCGCGACACGCCCATGATGGTGCCAGTGGTGCCCATGGTTGCAACGAAATGGGTAATTTTTCCTGCGGTATCGCGCCAGATTTCTGGGCCGGTCGTAAGGTAATGTGCGAGCGGATTATCGAGATTGGCAAACTGATCCAGTATCAGCCCACCACGTTCGCGCTGAATCTGGACGGCCGCGTCGCGCGCGCCTTCCATGCCAACCTTTTGCGCCGTTAACACCAGCTCCGCGCCAAAGGCCTGCATCGTCTGGCGGCGCTCGATGCTCAAGTGTTCAGGCATGACAATCACCATTTTGTACCCTTTGATCGCTGCCGCCATGGCCAGTGCAATACCGGTGTTACCACTGGTCGCCTCGATCAATGTATCGCCGGGTTTGATATCGCCGCGTACCTCGGCGCGTGAAATCATCGACATCGCCGGCCGGTCTTTCACCGAGCCGGCGGGATTGTTGCCTTCCAGTTTGGAAAGAATGATATTTGATGCATGCACGCCGTCATACGCGGGAATGCGCTGCAGCCTCACCAGCGGCGTGTTACCAACAAATGATTCAATCGTCAATTTCATATCCGACAATTATCGAGATTGCAAAATGGCGGGGAAGCTTGCGATGAAATCTTTCACAAAGCCTCGCAGATAAGTGCCTCTGCGCGTGGCCAGCTTGGTGGTGCGTTCGGGAAACAGTTTACTGCCGTCGAGTGCAACCAGATCTTGATCGCGGTCGGCATCCATCGCGACACTGGCAATAATGCCGATGCCCATTCCCTGTCGGACATAGGTTTTAATGACATCGGTATCGATGGCCGTCAACACAACATTGATTTCGACCCCCGCACTCGCGAACGTTTCATCGAGCGCCGTACGACCTGTGAAAGCGGCATCGTACGTGACGATCGGATAGCGCGCAATTTTGGCAAGCGTAAGGTGCTTTTCGCGAATAAGCGGATGGCCTTTTGGTACCACCACGCAGTGATACCAGCGATACAAGGGCTGGGTAACCAGCTCAGGATACCGATCCAGTGTTTCCGTGGCAATCGCAATATCGGCATCGCCGGAAATCACCCGTTCCGCCAACTCGCGCGGACTGCCCTGCTGGATCGATAAACGCACGTCCGGATATTTCGCGACGAATGCCTTTATCGCCGGCGGCAGAATGTAGCGCGCCTGCATATGTGTGGCAGCAATCGTCATTTTGCCTTCGCCGGCTTTGACAAATTCCTGTCCCACACGCTTTATGTTCTCGACCTCCACCAACAACCGTTCGGCAATTTCCAGCACGCTGAGGCCGGCGGGGGTCAGCGCCGTCAGGCGCTTGCCTTGACGCACAAAGATTTCCACGCCCAGTTCGCTCTCAAGCTCACGTACCTGCCGCGACACACCGGGCTGAGAGGTGTGCAATGCTTCGGCTGCTGCGGACAGGTTGAGCTTGTGGCGGGCGATTTCGCGGACATAGCGGATTTGCTGGATGTTCATTGATTATTTATATAACGAGTCGCGATGGATATTGAGTATAAAGTCATTTTTGATATGAGTGCGCGTACGCCGACAGCAAATCGCGATGCTGATCTTTTACCTTCCGCCAGCTGACATGGAAGTTCACGCCAGCTTGCTGCCGTCTGATGGCTCAGTTTCCCAAGCAGAAAGCAGCATCGCTGGAATGACCTTTGCGTCACTGCTTTGTGCAAGATGCAGAGTACAAAATGCCTGCTTCGGGGACAAAAACTCATTGATGGGGGCGGCTTTCCAGATAAAAGTGGTCCAAACACCTCGCCAGTGCTGACAATTTGCTGTGCGATTTTCCGTTTCTATTTTACGCGGGTGCGAAATCTGTCCGCAAAAAACCGCCCGTAAGGATACAATCGGAACAGAATGTGCCCGCGTAAAAACGTGCCACCGGGACTGTGAAATTTTACCTACGTCTCAAAACCCTGGATCAAGGAGAACGTGATGAACAGCTACTCCCGCTACGTGCCGTGGTTGGCGATTTTCGCCGTTTTATTTCTCAGCCAGACGGCTATCGCACAAGGCGTCACCACAGACACGATTCTGATCGGTCAGTCTGCCGCACTGTCGGGGCCCGCGGAACAGCTCGGCAAAGAAATGAAATCAGGTGCCGAAGCGTATTTTGATATCGTCAATCAGAACGGTGGCGTGAATGGCCGCATGATTAAGCTCGTGTCCGTGGACGACGGGTACGAGCCCGACAAGGCCGCCGCAAATACCAAAAAGCTTATCTCGGAAGATAAGGTACTGGCACTTTTTGGCTATGTAGGCACCCCCACGGCAAATGCGTCTCTGCCGATCTTGACGGAAGCAAAAGTGCCTTTTATCGGCGCCTTCACCGGTGCACAGAGTTTGCGCGAGCCGTTCAATCGCTATGTTTTCAACGTGCGCGCAAGCTATTTTGATGAAACGGAAGCCATCATTCAGCATTTGGTACAGAGTGGCGCCAAGCGTATATCCGTCTTTTACCAAAATGACGCCTACGGCAAAGCGGGGCTGGCTGGCGTTGAACGGGCGATGAAAAAACGCAATCTCACCATCAGCTCGACTGTGACCGTAGAGCGGAATACAGTGGATGTTGCGAAAGCGGTGCAGACCATGTCCAAGGACCCGCCCACTGCGATTGTGATGATCAGTGCGTATAAAAGTTGCGCGGCGTTCATCAAATCGATGCAGCGCGCCGGTGCCTTTCCGCAGTTCTGGAACGTAAGTTTCGTTGGATCGAAAGCACTTGCCGACGAATTGGGTGACGACGGGCGGGGCGTGCAGATTTCCCAGGTTGTCCCGTTTCCGTGGTCCGACGTGCAACCGATCGTGCGCGAATATCAGAAACGCATTGGTGGCGCGGAAAAATATTCATTTACCTCCCTTGAAGGTTACATCGCCGCCAAAGTTTTGGTCGAAGGCCTGAAGCGCGCGGGTAAAAACCCCACTCGCGAATCGCTGGTCGATGGCTTGGCAAGCATGGGAAAAATTGATTTGGGCGGGTTTACGGTCAACTACACACCCACCAACCACAATGGATCAAGTTTCGTCGACCTGACCATTATTTCGCGCGGCAGCACATTCAAACACTGAGCCCGGCCTCGACTCAGTCGACGGGTACCACGCAATTTAGGCCGGCCTGTCAACGGTCCTTTTTGGGACGGACGCGTTGACAAGGTATCGACAGGCCGCGGCGATCGCACCGATATTGGTTTCACAATGAGTGGGTTTGCTGCGGCGCGGCCAGCGTGCAGGGCGCGATCAGCTTTGCCGCGATCGTCTTTCTTAAACATAGAGGGGAAAATAACATGAACTATCCAACCCGCTACTACTTCGGTAGAGCGTTGCACGTGACGCTGGCAGTTGCCGTATACAGTGCAATAGCGCTATTGGGCAGGAATGCGGGCGCGCAAGGCGTGACGGTCGACACCATCACGCTTGGCCAGTCGGCATCACTGACGGGCCCATCGGAAGAACTGGGCAAGGAAATGAAAGCTGGCGCTGAGGCTTATTTCAATGTGATCAACGATGGCGGAGGTGTTTTTGGACGCAAAATAAAGCTGGTTTCGCTCGACGACGCCGGCGCCCCCGAGCGCACCAAGGCAAACACGCTCAAATTACTTAATGAGGAAAAAGTCTTCGCCTTGTTTGGATACACCGGTGCTTTTACGATCAACCCGATACTGCCGTTGATCGAGAAAAACAAAGTGCCGTTTTTCGCTCCAGCCAGTGGCGACCTCTCCACTCGTGATCCGGTTATGCACTATGTATTTAACATCCGCGCCAGCTACATTGACGAAACTGAAAAAATCGTCGAACAATTGGCCCGCCGCGGCCTGACCAAAATCGCGCTGTTTTACCAAAACGATGCCTTCGGGCGTGCTGGCATGGCGGGCCTCGAACGCGCATTGCGTGCACGCAAGTCAAATATCCTGATTTTTGGCAGTACTGATCGAAATTCCACCAACGTCGCGTCTTCCGCACAGACCATTGCCAAATCCGGCGCCCAGGCAGTCATCATCAGCGCCGGCGCCAATACGGCCAGCGCGTTCATCAAAGAAATGAAAAAGTTAGGCTCGGAAGCGCAAATCTGCTTGCTCAGTTCAGTCGGTGCCAAAACTCTTGCCGCGCAACTGGGCGAAAATGGTCGCGGGGTCGAAGTGTCGCAAGTGGTGCCGCTGCCGTATTCTGATAGCGAACCATTGGGCCGCGAATACCTGAAGCGCATCGGTGGCCCGGGCAATGCCAGTTTTGCGTCGCTGGAGGGATACATTGCGGCAAACATATTTGTGGAAGGACTCAAAAAAGCAGGCAAGGTACTGACGCGCGAATCCTTCGTTGATGCGCTGGATAAAATTGGCAGCATTGACCTGCGCGGCTATCGCGTGAAATACAGCGCCGACAACCATAATGGCTCGAGTCTGGTGGAACTGACCGTGCTTGGTGCTGGGGGAAATTACAAACGATAGCGAGCATACTCTGCGCAGTTGCAAAAATTTGACTTGCGACCCGAAACTCGCCGCCCGCGCCAGTTGAGGTTGGTCGCGAATTTCGGGTACGAACGATAGCAGGCTAATCCTGTTATTGGAGGCAAGGAAATGAAACGATTGCCGAAGCAGAACTACACACTGG
>JAYVKG010000071.1:0-5952 GCA_043768625.1 Betaproteobacteria bacterium | reverse complement strand
GCGACGTGTTGCCACGCATGCGGATTTCACGCTGAACCTTGCCGCCCTGGAACAACAAATCCAGGCAGACGTTGCCGCGGGCTGCACGCCGTTTTGCGTGGTTGGGAATGCCGGTACCGTCAACACCGGTGCGATCGATGATCTCTCTGGTATTGCGCGCGTGGCGCAGCAATACAAAATGTGGTTCCACGTGGATGGCGCCTATGGCGGTTTAGTGTCCTCGCTACCGGGACTGCGGGATAAATATGCAGGTATGGCGCTGGCCGATTCGATTGCACTCGATTTTCATAAATGGCTTTATCAACCCTATGAAATCGGCTGCACGCTGGTGCGTAATTGGCAGGTGTTGAAAGAATCGTATTTCAACCAAGCCGATTATCTGAGCGCCCCGCAGGAACCTACCAGCGATCGCCTGGAATTCAACGAGCATTACTTCCAGCTATCACGCAATGCCAAGGCGTTTAAAGTGTGGATGTCTCTCAAGGCGTACGGTTTTGCGCGAATACAGGCAATGATGCAAAAGGATATTGACCTCACGCGATATCTGGAGCGCCGCCTTAACGCTGCCAGTGATTTCGAGTTGAAATCCAATAGCGACCTCGCCATTGCCTGCTTCCGCTATACCGGTAGCAATTTATCGACTGAACAAATTATCAGTATCAACCAGCAATTAATCCCGGCGCTGGAGCAAGACGGACGCATATTTATCGCCGGCACAAGATTAAACGGTGAGTTTGTATTGCGCGCCTGCATCATCAATCACCGCAAATCAGAAACGTCGATTGACTATTTGCTCGATACCATTCGTGCTGTCGCGGCGAAACTTTAATTGACTTGCGGCAGCTGCGCTTGGGGCTCGGCGCATGGCTGGAAACGTCACTCACTTCCTTTCCGGCTCGACGCGTTCGTCAAGTGCAGCCAGTACCAGGCCAGGGTTCATGGATTTCTGCAGGACCGCCGCTTCGGGATCGTGTCGATCCGGGACATTTGGCAAATCTCGCCGTAACTCTTCCAGAAGGTCGATAAGCTTTGCGACTTTTTGCTCGGTCAGCAGCGTCACTTTCAGGTCAAGGTGCGCCCGCTGTTCGGCCAGCTTGTCGAGCCGGTTCTGTTTGGTCAGTACCACGGTCGTGGTCAACAACGATCCCAGGCTGATCATTCCCTGTAACCAGAAATAGGGCGCAGGATCAAATTCATTCTCGTAAAACAGGGGCATCAAAGCATTGGCAATAATCCAGATTGAAACAAAAAGTAGAATCACCGCCAGAAAAGCCGGCTGCCCCACAAAGTTACTGACGCGCTCCAGCACCCGTTGCGAGCGGCTGAGCTTTTGCTCTTCACGCGCATAGAACTCACGCACCGCCTCGATGTTCTGGACAAATTGTTCAGTTTCGGGATTTGTCGGCGCTGCGCCGGGTGTTGCTGGTGACGACGACGGTTGGTCAGGATTGTTTTTCATGAGGATTGAGCGATGGGTTCGTCGCTATTTTTACAATGTGATTGGACTGGGGTCGCTGGCGGTAGTTGCAATTACTTTATTATCAGCGCCAGTTAACAAAGTCAAATTCGCGCTGACTGGGCGGCGTGGAAAAAATGCCGCCGTACCGCCTCATTGGGTACCGCTACCCAGACCGAATAAGTCGAATCGCGACGATTTCCCGGGTCCTCAATAGGGATGGCTTGCCGACGCTTGATCGGTTGCATAACAGACGCATCCACCGTGCGCCTTTATCTTGTCCGGCCGGTTCGACCGGGTGAACTTGTTCAAAAATATTTGCGCGCGGACAAGTCAGGCGCGGCGCGGCTGGCGACTATAACGCGGCTGCCGCACTGTCGCCAGCTTCCCCGGTAATATTTTTACTCTTGGCTGAGTCGCTGCCACTCAATATCCCGCGTGTCATCAGGCTATCCCGGAATCCCATTCGCATCGACCCGGAAATCGGTACCGCTGGCGGCATTTAAGGTGTCGTCACCTGCTGTACCGGGGGCGGCTGCAACAACAGCAGAAAAGGCAGAAGCGCGAGTACAAACAGGCCCAGCCACCGCGCTGCTGCCGCTACCGTGGGCGGATCACGAATTCGCGCTCAACCGCGTGACGCGACCGGAGCCCGCTTTGGAGATGCTCACTTTGGGGTCGCCATAATAATCCACGTTGCCGCTACCGGCAATGCTGATACCGAGCGTGTCGCGCACCCGCACCACCGTGCTGCCGGATCCGGCCACACTGACGCTAACTTTTTCCGTCGCCAACGCCCCGCAGCGAACCCGACCGGAACCACCAATCGAGATATCCATCGTTTCCGCTGTTCCGCTGGCCGTGAACGATCCGCTGCCACCGATGGAGGTGACCAGTTTTTTCGCCGATAGCGCGTCAATCCGAATATCACCGGAGCCGCCAATGCTGGTGTCGAGATTGGTGGTTTGCAGGCGCGGCGCGTAGAAGGCACCGGATCCACTGATGGCTAAACTATTGAGGTTGATCACGTGTACGGTAATTTTGATGCGCAGGTTGTTGCTGTCGACGGGGGTGTTGTTGGCAACCCAGCGTATTTTCAGCGTGCCGCGTTCAACGATCGTCTGAATCAGCGGCAGAATATTTTCATCGGTCTCGATCGTCAGCCCTTCGCTAGTTCCTTGTTCGATGTCAACCACACCCGCCATGCCAAGCGCGATCGCAGTAAACCCTGAGACCGCGCGTGTTTCGATCTTGTTCTTTCCAGAAAGCGATAGCGACTTGCCGAATAAAGACCATTCCCCCGCCTGCGCAATGTCAGTGGAAAGAAATGCCAAGCCGCAGGCGACGGCCCCGATTGCAGCAGTGAACTTGGTGATGCGCATATTCTTGCCCCCGTAGTAGTTTGTTAGCGTCAGAACAGCTTAGCGCGGACCTGATGATGCGTCACTAGCGGGGCGACGAAACGCAGAAACGGCAGGCCGGAACGTGACCGCAAAAATGGCCATATCATTTGGCATATTTCGCCTCAACTCCAGCACCGGTGCGGCTTGACAGCTATTTTTGCCTGTTGATGCGCACCACTGCTGATGTTTTAACGCAGCTTAAATCCGCATTCCCTGAAACAGGCGCGCATGTTGTTGCACAATGCGCGCGGTGGTTTCCATATCGGGCTCAAGGTGGGTTGCGTTGCGCTCAAAAGTGCCGCCGAGCAGGATACCGTCCGCACGTGGAAACATATAGAGCAGGCCTTCACCGCTGCCATGGGTGCAGTAGTCGACGCGCTCGTCTGCCGCCATAAATACCAGTTGACCGCGCACCGGAATAAGCTCGTCGTCATCGAATAACTCTCGCGCACCCAGACCCGTACAGTTAAAAATAACCGGCTCTTCTAGCGCCAGCACTTCAGAGACATCGGCCATGTTGCGCACCACGATGTTGCCACCACCGTCGCGGAGGTCCTGCATGAGGCGTGGCAAATAGATCGCCGGCTCAATCAGAAACGATAAGTGGCGCAGCGCGTACGGCACCGGAAACGGATGTGCGTCGGCGGACAGTTCAGCGATGGCAGGAAATAATTCAGGCCAGCGGTCGAGGTAGAAAAAATCCTGCGCGCGCGTCGGCGTTTGGCTCAAAAAGTAGTTTTCCCGCAAGCTGACGCCGTACTCGCGTCCTGCCAGTGCGGCGAATGTAGCGTGGGACAGCCGCAGCGCTTCGTCGAGTTGCGTCGAGAATGCAACACTCTCTGCGCCGGATCGAAATACGCTGGTGGGTGCCCACTGGCCACCGGCAACGTCGGAGGTGGTGTGTGGCGGCAACTCTCTTGCGTAGATTGTCACCTGCCAGCCCCGCGCCTGCAGCAACCGCGCGGTGGAAAGCCCCATCACGCCACAACCCAGCACGGCAGCGCGACGATCGGCAAGATCAGGCAACTCTCGCACCGCCAGCAGTGACGACCCCCACGATAGCGTGATGCCGCCGCCGCCATGGCCATAATTGTGGATCACCGTTTTTTCGCCGAGCCGTTCCCCGCGCACCACGAAACCTCCCGGGCGAAACGGTCGCAAACCGACGCACGTTCGGACGATTTGATCGGCGGCAACCTGCGGTCGCGCGAACGGCCGCGCAGACAGCGGACGGCTGTATTCGGTCGGGCCGCTGCGCCAGGCGGGACTAAATGCGCAGCCGGCTGCCGCGGTGGTTGCAAGTCCGGCGCTGGCGAACTTGAGCAGTTCGCGACGGGAGAGTGTTTGAATCACCTTGGCCTAATCCACGCGTTGGTGTGGGATGCATCCTGCGTCGCGATGACACCAAAATATAAAACCAACAAAGCCGCGTCACATCTAGTACCGCGCGCTACCGGTTGGCACAAATATTTGCCTATGGCACCTTGACCTGCCTTGTCGCAAGAACCGGCCAATTCCCTTCTCCCCGCGCACCTTCCGGTGACAGTGTGCAATGACAAGTTAATCGATCGGCTTATTTCCCCGCCACGAACTTTTCGTCGAGAAACTGTTGCACCGCAGTGAACAACTGCAGCCGATTTTTTTCCATGATGACGGTGTGCGTGCCTTCGCCGATCTGTACATAGCGTTTGTACGGCGCGCCGGTTAGTTTGTCGAAAAAGGCGTAAAGCATGTAGCTCGGCAAATCCTGGTCCCACTCAGCGTGGGCCAGAAAGGTTGGCACTTTAATCAGGCCGGGATCGTAAAGCGGTTTGCCTGCGGCCCAGAAATCGCGCGTGTCCTGTACGGTGCCGTTGGGCGCGCGCAGCATGGGCGGTGTGAGTGTGGAGCCAACCGGATCGGTCGCAAATGTCGCGTCGGCCCACGCTTCAAACCAGCCGGGCGGAATCAGTCCGGCCTTTTTTCCTTCGGGCACTCCGGTGAGCCAGCGCCCCTTGGCCGCCTCTTTGGAAACAGAGCGATAGGCACCGATCTTGCCACCGGCATCGGTGAGCGCAGGGGTATCACGTAACCACTGCGGTGCGTACAGGACGAGCTTGTTTACTTTGTCATTGTTTTGGGTGGTGTACCAGCCCATGATCGTGGTTCCCCACGACCAGCCAAGCAAATTCAACTTGTACGCACCGCGTCGTTTGAGAATGTAGTTCACGGCGGCGCTAACATCCTTCACCGCCTGCTCGCTACGAACAATGGCCCCGTTCATTTCTGCGGGCTGGCTCATTTCAGGCGGTCGCGTCGATTTGCCATAGCCGCGCAGGTCGACCAGATAGACGTCGTAACCGTGGCTGGCGATGTAATCCATCCACGACATGCCGTTCAGTTGCAGATCGAACGCCGTCTCTGACGGGTAAGTGGAGCCATGCACATAAAGCAGGATTTTTTCGTTGGCAAATGCGCTTACGCCTTGCGGATGTTTATTGCGCACATACAAGTCAATACCGTCATCGCCCGACGGCACCATGAATTCCTCCATGGTTATTTTTAGCGGTGGACGAATTTCGTCGGCAGCCACAGAGCAGGTGCTAGCCATCATGCTGCCTGCGCCCGCCAATAGCACTGCGACTGGCAGCGCCAGCGCACGAAACATTACCCGCAATAAATTCTTCATGGTTTCTGCCCTTATCTGTTTTGGTGATGTTCGGTGGACATCAAGCGCAATGCTTTCGGCACATTGCCTGGGCAACCTGCTGTTTACCGGCCGGGTGCAGCGCGCGGTATGCCGACCCCATTAGTTTAATTGAAAGCGAAGCCTGTGAAAATTTGCGTTTCGCAGTCTGTGTGTCGTTGCAGCGGCTTGCCTGCCCACTCCATCAACTAAACCCGCAGCCCGCAGACATTAGTGCATCGCAACATTGCGGCATCATGCCCGCAACGCCAGCAAATTGTTTTAACATGTTGTGGTCGCTGCCTTACCCCTACCGCTGGTATCAGCTTGCCGTCACCGCAACCCGCAGCAAGTACGCGATAGCCGGCCATACCTGCAGCGATGCAACAAGGTGGCGGAAAGTTTTTAAAGTATTTCAAGCGCATAAA
>JAYVKG010000070.1:0-10976 GCA_043768625.1 Betaproteobacteria bacterium | reverse complement strand
GCCGAAATGGCCGAGCGCATTATTTCAGCGGCAGCAACGGCGGGCATTGGCCTCACGCTGCTGCCGGTGTTTTATGCGCACGCGAATTTCGGCGGCGTGCCTCCCGAGGCAGGGCAGCGGCGCTTTGTTCACGGAATCGACGGCTTCACGTCATTGCTCGACCGCATTTACAAATTCCGTGACCGCGTGCGGCGCATCGGCGTTGCGCCACATTCGCTGCGGGCGGTAACGCCGGCGGAATTGAAATCCATGCTGGCGCATCTGGATCTGAACGACGGCAGCGCACCGATACATATCCATGCCGCCGAGCAATTGAAGGAAGTGGATGACTGCCTGAGTTGGAGCCGCCAGCGACCGGTGGCGTGGCTGCTCGACAACGCCCCGGTCGACCAGCGCTGGTGTCTGGTGCACGCCACACACCTGGACGATGATGAAACTTATCGTCTGGCCGAAAGTGGTGCCGTGGCGGGGTTATGTCCAAGCACTGAGGCCAATCTGGGAGACGGCATTTTCAATGCGCCGGATTATTTTCTGCGCGGTGGCAGTTGGGGCATCGGTGGCGACAGCCACGTTGGCGTCGATCCATTCCGGGAGCTTGCCTTGGTCGAATACGCACAGCGACTGAAGGCCGGGCGACGCAATATTCTTCACACCCGCGAAGTGGATTCCATCGGCGGCGGCCTGTATCGGCAGGCGCTGACAGGCGGCGCAAGGGCGCTGGGCCAGAACGTGGGAGCAATCGCCGCAGATTGCCGCGCCGATCTGCTGGTCTTCAATAGCGACGATGCCGCGCTGGCAGAACTTGCCGGCGACTACCTGCTCGATGCCGCGATCTTCGGACCGGTGCGTCAACCGGTGCGCGACGTGATGGTGGGTGGCGCGTGGGTAGTGCGCGACGGCCACCACGCGTACGAGCAAGTCGCGCTGGCGCGCTACCGCAATACGTTAAAACGCTTGTTGCACTGACGCGCATGCAGCGACCGCTATTCGATCAGCTCTGGACCAACGCCCGCATTGCCACCATGCAGGGGGATGGCCTCGATCTGGGGTTAATTGAACATGGCGCGATCACATCGCTGAATGAGCGCATCACCTGGATCGGCAATGCGCGAGATGCGCCGGTTGCCGATGCGGCAATAGTCCACGATTGCGCCGGTGCATTGATGACGCCCGGTTTGATCGACTGCCACACTCACCTGGTGTTCGCCGGAAATCGTGCGCTTGAATTCGAGATGCGTCTCAATGGCGCCAGTTATGAAGGCATTGCCAATGCCGGGGGTGGCATTCTCGCCACCGTCCAGGCCACCCGCGATGCCACCGAATCGGCTTTGCTGGAACAGAGTGAGACACGCCTTTTGGCGTTGATGGCTGAGGGCGTAACGACAATAGAAATAAAGTCAGGGTACGGCCTTGATCTCGAATCGGAAAAAAAAATGCTGCGGGTGGCCCGCCAGCTGGGTCAGCGCAACGCCATTAATGTCGTGACGACATTCCTCGGCGCACACGCGGTGCCACCGGCGTTTTCCGGTCGCGCGGATGACTACATTGACTTTATTTGTGCCAAAGTGCTGCCCGTAATCGCGCATGAAAATCTCGCCGATGCCGTCGACGCATACTGCGAAGATATCGGCTTTACGCGGGCGCAGACGCAACGTGTATTCGAGGCGGCCAGACGCTACGGTTTGCCGGTCAAGCTGCATGCCGAGCAGTTGTCAAACCAGCGCGGAGCCGCGCTGGCTGCGGACTTTGGGGCTTTATCTGCGGATCACCTCGAATACCTGGATGAAGCTGGCGTTCAAGCGATGGCAGATGCCGGCACCGTCGCGGTACTGCTGCCGGGAGCGTTTTATGTGTTGCGCGGGTCCAGACTGCCGCCGATAGGGTCGTTGCGCAAGGCGGGTGTGGCGATGGCGGTGGCGAGCGATCTCAACCCCGGTACTTCGCCCATTGTTTCGCTGCAAGCCAATATGCATTTTGCCTGTACGCTTTTCAGATTGACCCCGACCGAAGTGCTGAGGGGTGTCACCGTGAACGCGGCTACTGCACTGGGATTGCAGCACGAGTGCGGCACACTGGCGGTGGGCCGGCGTGCCGATTGGTGCCTATGGGCGGCGACGTCACCTGCGGAGCTCTGCTATTGGATGGGTGGGATCAAGCCTGCGCGCATTGTTTTTGGCGGACGCGAGCGGACATGAAAGATGCACCCGCGCTGTGGCGGATTGATCGGGCGCCCCTGGACGGCGCACCGTTAATTATCAACATACCGCATGCGGGAACCTACCTGCCGCCAGCGATTGCAGAGGCGCTCACCGCTGAAGGACTACGGCTGCCCGACACAGATTGGCATGTCGATAAACTAACCGCGTTCGCGCCTGCCATGGGGGTGACCCTGATGTGCGCCAACTATTCCCGCATCGTCGTCGACTTGAATCGCGATCCGTCCGGCAACCCGCTTTACCCGGGCTCGACCAACACCGAAATTTGCCCCATCGCAACCTTCGCCGATGCGCCGCTATACCAGCCGGGACGGGTGCCTTCGGGCGCAGTGATCGCGTCGCGCGTTGAACGATATTGGCGACCGTATCACGCCCAGCTTTCGGCTGAAATTGCACGCATCAAGGCGCGCCACGGCTACTGCGTGTTGCTGGATGTACACTCGATCGTCAGTGAAGCGCCACGTTTTTTTGCCGGACGATTGCCGGACTTGAATCTCGGTACTGTGGACGGCAACAGCTGTGAGCCGTCGCTGGCGGAGGCGGTGTTTCGGCGTCTGCGTGCAGCAGATGGTTTCACGGCAGTACATAATGGCCGCTTCAAGGGCGGTTTCATTACCCGCCATTACGGCCAGCCCGCTGACAACGCGCATGCAATGCAACTCGAAATTGCCCAGCGTTGTTACATGGATGAGGACGCACCGGCACACTACGATGTGTCACCTGCGGCGGCGCTTGTGGCTATACTGAAAACCCTGGCCGAACAACTTGCAACATGGCATCCCCCGTTGGGCACGAAATTGTAATGACAGGATCCTGCTGATGGCCACCCCTGCATCAACCAAAGTCGTTTTTGCCGTGCCGATGCTGGAGTCGGTAAAACGCAACAAATCCGAACGGCGTGTCACGCTGCCCGAGGTACTCGCCGCATTGGTGGTGGACGGCTTTATCCTGCAGCTCGATGCTGATCGCGCCTTGAAAGACTGGCGTACCACGCCTTCGGATGCGCATCCGCTCACCATCGCGGCGCACGCAAAACTGAAATCGCTGAAACCGCCGCAGCGCAATCTCGATATCGAGCGTTTGACCGAATGGATGGCGGGCCGCGTCGAGGTCGAGTACTACCATATCGATCCGCTCAAGATTGACATGCGCGCGGTAACCGACGTGATGTCCTCGGATTACGCCTCCAAGCGCAATATTTTGCCGGTGGAAGTGCGCGGTCGCGATGTGGTCATCGCCACCAGCGAGCCGTTTATGACCGCCTGGCAGCGCGAGCTGGGCGAGATGCTGAAATACAACATCAAAGTGGTGATTGCCAATCCCCAGGACATCGCGCGCTACGTCGGCGAATTTTATAACCTGTCGCGCTCGGTCAAACGGGCGGAAAAAAACGACGGTGGCGCGGCCCGCATCAATGACTTCGAGCAGTTGGTCGAGCTGGGCAAGGCTGGCCGCACGCTCGATGCCAACGACCACCATATCGTGACCCTGGTCGACTGGCTGTGGCAGTACGCGTTCGACCAGCGCGCGTCTGACATTCATGTCGAACCGCGTCGCGACGTGGCAATCGTGCGCTTTCGCATCGATGGCGTATTGCACCAGGTCTATCAGGTGCCGGCTACCGTGGCCGTGGCGATGACCTCGCGCATCAAGATTCTTGGCCGCATGGATGTGGTGGAAAAACGGCGTCCGCAGGACGGTCGCATCAAGACCCGCATGCCCGATGGCCAGGAGATTGAGCTTCGACTTTCTACCCTGCCTACGGCGCACGGTGAAAAGCTGGTGATGCGGATATTCGATCCGGAAGTGCTGGTGCGCGATTTTTCGGAGCTTGGCTTTTCGCCTGAGGATTACGAGAAATGGCAGGGTCTGATTGGCAATCCCGGCGGCATCGTACTGGTGACCGGCCCGACCGGCTCGGGCAAAACGACCACACTGTATTCGACCTTAAAGCAGCTCGCCACGCCCGAGGTTAACATCTGCACAATCGAAGACCCGATCGAAATGATCGAGGCCTCGCTCAATCAAATGCAGGTGCAAACGCAAATCGATCTGGGTTTTGCCGAAGGTGTACGCGCATTGATGCGGCAGGACCCCGACATCATCATGATCGGCGAAATACGTGATCTCGAAACGGCAGAGATGGCAATACAGTCGGCACTAACCGGGCATTTGGTATTGTCCACCCTGCACACCAACGATGCGCCGGCGGCGGTGGCGCGGCTGCTCGATCTGGGTGCGCCGGCCTATCTGCTGACTTCAACCCTGCTCGGCGTGATGGCGCAGCGGCTGGTGCGCACACTGTGCCCGCATTGCAAAGAGAAAACCCCGTTTGATGATGCGGTGCAGATCAAAATCTGGCATGAAACCGTCGCTCCCTGGAAGGGCGAGGCGCCCAAGGATATTTACAAACCGGTGGGCTGCCTGGAGTGCCGCAATACCGGCTACATGGGACGCATCGGCATCTATGAAATTTTATTGATGACGCCGGAATTGAAAAAACTGATTACCGATCGCACCGATCTCGCGGCCGTGCGGGCCGAGGCGTATCGGTCCGGCATGAAGCCGCTGCGCTTGTCGGGTGCGATGAAAGTGGCGCAGGGGATCACTACGCTGGAAGAAGTGCTGAAGGTTGCGCCGTCGGCGTGAGGTCGGCTCGCAGGCTGCGGCCGCAATGACGTAACCTGAATACAGTCGGCATTTTTCAGACGTTTATGCTCCGAACGCCGCGCCAGTGCTAGAGTTTATCTAACTTACTCTTCAGGCACCGCAGGTAAAGTTGTGCGTCTGGCGCGGTACCATGCCGCTGCGCATGCCAGATCATTTCGGCCAGACAATCCATCATTTGGTGCTCGGCTGCCAGCGCGGTGCCTAATTTGTTCGATAGCGCCGTGTGAAGGTACCTTACGCCCTGAGGTTGATCGATTGACACCTGCTCGCGAATCGACAGGTGCATATTGAGGTGCAGGAACGGATTGGTCTCGCCGAATTCCGGCGGGTAATCGCGATCGCGGTATTGCGCCAGGTAGCGTTCCTGGTCCGCAAGCATGGTGTGGTACTCGGGATGCAGCGAAACAACTTCCACCGCCATCGACTCCATTGCCGAGAGCTGCCCGGCGGCACAAAATTTACGCCAGGTCTCAAACAGGAAATCACGTGCCTGATCGCGGGAGGGATTAAACATAGGAACCTTTGCGTAACAGGCTTTTGAAAAAATGCTGGTGAGATTCGGGCATACCCAGGACGCGCGACGAAGGTGCGTTGCCCAGGCAACCGCCTGCATATTGCATTACCGCAATGGTGCCAAGCAACGCAATATTGTCCAAATGAACCTGATCGGGGCAGGCACAGTTATGCGACAAAATCGGCGCGCTTTTTAAACCCGCAGAGATCATAGACCGGGCAGGCGCCACATTTTGGCTTGCGCGCGATGCAGGTATAGCGACCATGCAAGATTAACCAGTGATGAGCCTGATCGATAAATTCTTTTGGTACTACTTTCATTAGCTTCTGTTCGACGGCAATAACGTTTTTGCCTGGTGCCAGGCCCATGCGGTTGCCAATACGAAAAATATGCGTATCCACCGCCATGGTCGGCTGGCCAAATGCTACGTTCAACACGACGTTGGCGGTTTTCCGCCCGACGCCCGGCAACGCCTCCAGTGCGATACGCGAATCCGGCACCTTGCCATGATGATTTTCAATCAGCAGATTGCACATGGCAATGACGTTTTTTGCCTTGTTGCGAAACAGGCCGATGGTCCTGATGCAATCGATCAGCGCGGGTTCGCCTAGCGCGACGATGGCCGCAGGCGTATTGGCAACCGCGAATAATTTCCTGGTCGCACCATTTACACTTTTGTCGGTTGCCTGCGCCGAAAGTATGACCGCCACCAACAATTCAAATGCCGAGCGAAATTCAAGATCTGACTTCGGATGCGGGTTGTTTTCGCGCATGCGCCGGAAAAACTCCTGACGCTCGGCCGCTTTCATCACGCGCGCCTCAGCCATCGGTGCGCGGGTTTGCCGCCAGCGCGGCCCGTTCACTGTCAGCCAGCGCGATGTCGCGCTCTTGCAGGTCGCGGGCTAGTCGCCATTGATGAAAGTGGTAGCGCGAACGGGCGTCGTCGGCATCCATCATTGCCGGGAAGCGGGGGTCCTGTTGCATGCGTATGCAGTCTACCGGACAAGGCGGAATGCACAGTTCGCAACCGGTGCAAAGCGCAGCAACCACGGTGTGCATGTATTTGCTCGCCCCGACAATTGCGTCGGTCGGACAGGGCTTCAAACATTTGCCGCAACCGATGCACACCGCTTCATCGATGACGGCGACGCGATGCGGCAGGTGCGGGCCTCTGGCGGTGTCGCGTGCAATGACCGCGCGCGCCAGCAGCGCGGCAAGTGCTGCGACAACTGCGTCACCGCCCGGTGGACAGCGGTTTATGTCTGCCTCGCCCGCGGCAATGGCTTCAGCGTAGGGCATGCAACCCGCATATCCGCATTGCGTACATTGGGTTTGCGGCAGCCGCGCGTCTATTTGGTCGGCAAGGGTTGGCATCGGTTATTTTGTCGTGATGGACTGGACCGCATCGCGAATCAAATCGGGCCCTTTGTAGATAAAGCCGGTATAAATCTGCACCAGCGACGCACCCGCGTTCATTTTTGCTTTTGCGTCGTCGCCAGTGAGAATGCCACCAACGCCGATCAGCGGTATTCTGCCTTTTATGGTTTTTGCCAATTCGCGCAACACCTCCGTTGAGGAAGAGAACAGCGGCTTGCCGGACAGCCCGCCTGCCTCGCCCGCCAGCGCATCGCCCTGAATGGCATCACGCGAAATGGTGGTGTTGGTGGCGATGATGGCGTCGAAATTGTTTTCGATGGTAACGCTGGCAATCTGCCGGATTGATTGCAAATCCAGATCGGGTGCAATTTTCAGCGCAAGCGGAACGACTTTTTTATGTTTTTTCTCGAGCCGCAATTGCTCTGCCTTCAAGGTTGAGAGCAATTTTTCCAGTTGTTCGACGGCCTGCAAATCTCGCAGGCCGCGGGTATTGGGCGAGGAAATATTGACCGTCACGTAACTGGCGTAGGGATAGACGCCACGCAGACAAGTCAGGTAATCATCGACCGCATTGTCTATCGGCGTATCGGCGTTCTTGCCAATGTTAAGGCCAAGTACACCCCGGTAGGAAGCGCGCTTGACGTTGGCAATGAATGCAGCCAGGCCAAGATTGTTGAAACCAAGCCGGTTGATGAGCCCTTCGCGGTCGGCCAGGCGAAACATGCGTGGCTTCGGATTGCCCGGCTGCGGCAGAGGTGTGACGGTGCCAACCTCAATGAAGCCAAATCCCATCGCCGCCAGCGCATCGATGTACGCCCCGTTCTTGTCGAGCCCCGCTGCGAGCCCGACGGGGTTGTCGAATTTGAGGCCCATCACCTCGACCGGTGCGGATATGCGAGAGCCGATCAAGCCGGCAAGATGCAGTTTTTGCAGTTTTGCCAGCGAGTGCAAAGCGAGTTCATGCGCCGTTTCCGGCTCAAGCGCAAACAATGCGGTGCGTGCGAGGGCGTAAAACATGGGAGGTGGATTGGCGGGAGGCGTTGGTCAGGGATCAATCATTTTAACCGAGCAAACAAGTTCGTCCGATCGCGTGGGTCAGCTGCACAGCTGGATAAACACTAGCGTTGGCGGGCATTGCAGACAGTTTTTACGCCATCAGCCGCGTGGGACGGCGATCTGCATTTGGCAGCGCCGTGCGGTGCGTCTATGGACTGACTTCTTTTTGACGTTGAGAGCAGCAGGTGAAACAACGGCAACGCTGGATATTGCCAAGCGGCAGGTAGCGAAGAAGCGCATCAATGCGGATGTTTGGCGACGCAAGTCAGCAAGGCGGCGTTTCGCAACAGCACGACGGCCAACGACTTCCAACATCGATTCGCGCGCTAACCGCGCGTTATTTTTCGACCGCCAGTCGTCCCCAACTGCCGCGCACCAACCCTTCGATCGGTTGAAAATCGGTCTTGTAATTCATCTTGCGGCTTTCGGCAATCCAGTAGCCGAGGTACACATAGGGCAGCTTGCGACGCTGCGCTTCTGCAATCTGCCACAGCACACTGTAGGTGCCGAGGCTTCGGCGCGTCTGTTCGGGATCAAAAAACGTGTAAACCGATGACAGACCGTCATTCAAGTCATCCATGATGGCGATCATGCTGAGCCGTCCATGGTCACGAAATTCCACCAGTCGGGTGTGCACATTACTTTGCAGCAGAAAGTGCGAATACTGCTCGCGGCTGTCGTGATCCATGCCACCGCCCGGGTGACGCATCGACTGGTAACGCCGATACAGTGCGTAATGTTCGTGCGAAAATTTCAGCTCCATGATGCGTGTCGTCAGCGCCGCACTGGCTTTGATGCAGCGACGTTGTGCACGATTGGGCGCGAACGCCGCCGCGATCACCCGAACCGGCGTACAGGCATGACAATGGTCACAATAGGGGCGATAGGTGAACGCACCACTGCGACGAAACCCGGCAGCCACCAGAAGGCTGTAGGTCGGTGAATCGATCAGGTAACTTGGAGTGGCCACCTGCGAGCGCGCCAGACGGCCCGGCAAATAGCTGCACGGATATGGCGCGGTTGCATAGAACTGCAAATTTACAAAAGGCAGATCGTTAAGCTTGGACATTTTTTATCAGCGGGGAAGCACGCCACGCAGAACTGGACTGTTCCAAGTTTATCAATTCCGTCAACCGATGCACAAACTCACGGCGCGGAATGGTCCGGGCACCGAAACTGGCGAGGTGGCGAGTTTCCTGCTGGCAATCGACCAGTTCAAAGCCGTCGCGTTTGAGTTTGTCGACCAGTGCCGCCAATGCGACTTTGGAGGCATCGGTCTCGCGTGCGAACATGGATTCGCCGAAAAACATGCGGCCCAGCGCCAGACCATACAAGCCCCCGACCAGTTTTCCGTCGCGCCAACTCTCGATCGAATGGGCGACGCTCAGCGCATGTAACTGCGCGTAGGCGACCCGCATCTCCGGCACTATCCAGGTGCCACCGTCCTGTTTGCGGGGGGCAGAACACGCCGCTATTACCTCGTCGAACGCGCTATCGAAGCGAATCTCGAATATTTTGCGGTCAATGGTTTTGCTGAGTGACTTCGATATTTTGAACTCGTCTGGCAGCAAAACCATTCGTGGATCGGGACTCCACCAGAGAATCGGTTGATCGTCGGAAAACCATGGAAAAATGCCGCGGGCATAGGCGGCAATAATGGTTTGTGGTGCCAGGTCGGCACCGGCGCAAAGCAGGCCGTTCGGCTCGATGCGCGCCCGGTCGACTGGTGGAAAGTCAGTTGAGGATGCTATCCACGGAATCATTCAGCAGAGCGCAGTTTGGGTCGAGTACGCGGCGAGGTCGGTGAGTCGCGCATTGCCGGTGACAACCTGTTTGGCCTTCTTGCCCATTTCCATGGCCAGTTTGAAATCGTATTTCTGGAAAAATTCGTTAAATTTTTCGCCGCCGAAGGTGCCGACGGCATATATCTCATCAGTCAAGGCATCGTATTGAAGCAAGATCGCCGCGAGGGGTTGCGCTGCAGGGCCGCTCAATACCTGGGCTCCCGCGAACGGGTCGTAGACGCTCTTGTCGGCGCAACAGGAAATCACCTGTCCGCGCGCATTGACGCTGGAAGGCCCGGGGCGATAGCTGATGAAGCTGACCTGCGAGGTCGGGTATGCGAGTTTATGCGCACAAATCGCCGAATAGGCAACGATAGACTGGGCAGCGCCGATGCCGCCCGGCCAATCATAGCTAGCGCCGCTATCGGTCTTCAGTGGTACTTTGCCGCTTAACGCACGGTCGAGATTCAGCAAGAAGCATGGCGTCGACGCATAGGGGTAACTAAACACATAGTTATGATGCGCCTTAAGCGATTTTGCCTTGACGGCTTTGCCATCGGCATCGACCAGCTTTACGCGGTTGTAAAGTCTGGACGTTGAGGGGGTTGAAGTAAGCGGCGCGGTGGCCGTCTTTGCAGCGGACGCCGTACATGGTGCGGTGCCGGCCACACAGATTTTGATGAATTGGCGACGACTGGTTGTCATTGGTCAAATCACTCCTTCCAGAATTTGCACCTCCACCATAGCCCCTGCATCGACGTTGCCGACGTGGTCGTGGAGCATGATGAAACAATTGGCGTCGGACATGGATTTCAGAATCCCCGACCCTTGTTCGCCTGTGGTGCGAACGTGGTAACTGCCGTTTTCGAGATACAGGATGCCGCGCTGAAATTCGGTGCGACCCGGCGCTTTCTTGATGGCGCTGGTGCAAATGGCCTTCAATAGCGGCTGGGCGGGAACCGGATTCACACCCTGCAAAGTCAGCAGCGCGTCACGTACAAACTGGTAGAACGTCACCATCACACTTACCGGGTTGCCAGGCAAGCCGAAAAAATGCGCGTTGCCGATTTTTCCGTAGGCGAGGGGGCGTCCTGGCTTCATGGCGATTTTCCAGAACACCACTTCGCCGAGTTTGGTGAGCAGTTGTCTTACGTAGTCTGCTTCGCCGACCGACACGCCGCCCGAGGTGATTACCACGTCGCCGATTTCACTGGCGTCGCGAAATGCTTTTTCCAGCAACGCCGGTTCGTCGCGCACCACCCCCATATCGATCACCTCGCAACCCAGGCGCGTCAGCATACCGTGCAGGGTATACCGATTGCTGTCGTAAATCTGCCCTTCATCCAGTGGCAGGCCAAT
>JAYVKG010000069.1:0-2172 GCA_043768625.1 Betaproteobacteria bacterium | reverse complement strand
TGGCCTCGTTCGAACGCCTGCGCGTCGCTTTTTACGGCAGACTTGGTTCGGTGCGCCATTTACTTTGTGCGCCAATATTTACAAACGAAAGCGAGGATGCGATGAATGCCATCAGTTCAGTTTCGGCGCGCAGCGACGGGCAATGGTTTTATGTCTGGATGGCCGGCGTCTGCGTGTTGATCGCTTTCGGCGGTTTTATCCCGACCTACTGGGCCAAACTCGCGGTCGGCACCTTCAAGGGCGCGCCGATTCTGCACATACACGGGATGTTGTTCTTCGGCTGGACGTTATTTTTCCTGGCGCAAACTTTTTTTGTTGCTAGCGGTAATGTGTTCAGGCACCGCAACTGGGGGTTGGCCGGAATCTCTCTGGCGACCGCGATGGGGATCACGGTGGTGCTGGCGGCAATCAATTCCATCAAAGTGGCAGAAACCATGGGCATGGGCGACGAGGCGCGGCGATTTAGCTTCGTTTCGCTCAGTGGCCTCGTGCTGTTTGCCGCTTTCCTTGGATTGGCCATCGCCAACGTGCGCCGCGCGCAATTGCACAAGCGCTTCATGCTGCTGGCTATGGTGCCGTTGATGCATGCGGCGACGGCCCGGGTATTCATGACCGCATTTGCGCCCGCCGATGCCAAAGGACCGCCGCCGGTTTTTGTTGCCATTCCGCCCGGCCTCGCTGTTGATTTAATTATTGTCGCAGCCATCATGTACGACTGGCGCACGCGCGGACGTCCGCATCACGTCTATGTATTGGGCGGCGCGATTCTGCTTGCCGTTCAGTTGTTGAGCGTGCCGCTGAGCGCTAGTCCAACGTGGATGGCGATGGCGAAGTGGGTGCAATCGCTAGCCGGCTAATGGCGGAAAAAATAAATGATATTCTGGCAATCGAGTAGGCAGAACGTTAAAAAAAATTAAATATCGGCCGATAATTGCCTGTCGAGCTGCATATTAAATCGAGGGATTCAAGCATGACCCCGTCAGAAAACCGTCCACCGTTGCCGCCCTTTACACATGAGTCGGCGGTCAAAAAAGTACGCCTTGCCGAGGACGCGTGGAATTCGCGCGACCCGCAGCGCGTTTCCCTCGCCTACACCATCGACACGCGATGGCGAAACCGTGCCGAATTTCCGGCAGGCCGCGAGGCAGTCGTGGCATTCCTGGCCCGCAAGTGGCAGCGCGAGCGCGACTACCGACTCATCAAGGAACTCTGGACCTTCGCCGAAGAAAGAATCGCGGTGCGCTTCGCCTATGAGTGGTGCGATAATTCCGGCAATTGGTTCCGCTCGTACGGCAACGAGAATTGGCAGTTCACGCCGGAAGGGTTGATGGCACGCCGGTACGCGAGCATTAATGACTTGCCGATAAAAGATTCAGAGCGCAAGTTGCACTGGCTGCGCGACGAAAACGGTCGTCGTCCGGACAACCATCCGGGCCTCAGTGCGCTGGGACTGTAGCGCCGGGAAGGTTTGGTTGTGGCTGTCGACGCAATCGAGACCAGTCCAAACATGCGTGGCGAAAAATGCTGCCAGCATGCGCACCCACGTAATCCGACGCCGACGTATTTTATGATCAAGCTAATTCACATGCTGGCAACGACGCACCTCCCAGGCCAACAATGCTCTGACAGCCGCGCCGGTGCTGGCGTTTAAATGAAAAAACTTCGCTTATCCTGCTTCGTCACCGGCCATTCGCTGTTGCTGTGTGCGACGCTTTTCGCCTGCAGTGTTGTGGCGGTCACGCCTGCGGCTGGGTACGACATCCTGATCCGCGGAGGCACCATTTATGATGGCGGCGGTGGCAAGCCCTTTGTCGGCGACGTTGCGATCACACAAGACAAAATTGATTATGTCGGGCCGCGCGCCACCGGCAGGGCGAAGCAGGTGATCGATGCGCGGGGCAAGGCGGTCAGTCCGGGTTTCATCAATATGCTGGCGCACCCGGAAGAAACCCTGCTGATCGATGGCCGTGCGCTGTCAGACTTAAAGCAGGGCGTGACACTGGAAGTGATGGGCGAAGACTCGATGGGACCACTGACGCCGGCCATGCGCGTGCGCATGCAGCAGCGACAGGGTGACATCAAGTACGACGTGGATTGGACCACGCTCGACGGCTACCTTGCCGCACTGGAGAAACGCGGCATTGCGCCTAACGTCGCCTCCTTCGTCGGCGC
>JAYVKG010000068.1:0-20713 GCA_043768625.1 Betaproteobacteria bacterium | reverse complement strand
ACCATGCTCTCCCATCACGACCAGAATCGGGTGGCGGCGAAAGTGTACGCAATCAGCCCGGTCGACCCCGCTTTAAGCGCTTATTTTTTAGCCCAAGGTTGGCAGTTGATTTCCGTTGCCACGTTTGATGAGGCGCGCGCTGCGCGAACGATTCAAGCTGACAAGCTAGATATCTTGGTTGACGCCGCCGCGTTTGGGCCATATGCCAAACCCGGGCTGTATTCTTGCCGCCCCGCGCGGGTCCAATTGGCGTTCCCGGGATTCACCCATCCCGCTGGTATCGGCGAACTCGACTATCGCCTGACAGACAAGGTGGCCGACATTGACACGAACGCTGAGTCTTTCACCGCCGCGCCGATTTTATCGACCGGCTGCGTTTTTCCGCTGCTACCGGTCTCGCCCGCCGGAGAGCAACTGACGCGACTGCATCTTGACATGGCAGACGACGTTCCTGTACTCGGTGTGTTGGCAACGGCAGCGCGGCTTTCTTCGCGCTGTTTGACAACCTGGAAGGCGCTTCATGATCGATTGCCGACGGCGTTGTTTTTCGTCTGTCCGCTGGCAGAGGCGGACCGTGCGCCCATTAAAAGAATGTTGGTGGCGGCAGGCATAGCCGTTACACACATTGTGATGTTGCCGGCGTCTCATCGGCGACCACGAGATCTTTCCTTGACCGGAGTGGTCGATGTCATCCTCGACACCATGCCGGGTAGCGATTATTTCAGCACGCGTGCAGCAATTTTAGATGCAATCCCGATCGTGGCCATGTCCGGACGAATGGCGGGAGAACGTGTTGCACTCTCGCTTCTCAGCCATCTTGGCGACGCGTCAACGGTCGTTGCCAGCGGAAGAGATTATGTCGAACTCGCCGCACAATTGGCGACGGATTCAAAGGCGCGCGCAGCCCGTGCCGATCGCCTGCGTTCGCTACTACTACGCTCTTCACTTGGCGATATGAATCAATACGTGCAGCGCATCGAGGACGCGCTGTTTAGCGCTGTTGCCGCTACGCCTGATCGAATGGCGCAGGCAACATGACCGCGCGACTCCGCCAGGCGCAGGCAGCACTTCAGGATGGGCGGGCCGACTTGGCTGTTACGCAGTTGTCGCAGATCGTCTTGAAAGAGCCTTCCAATGCGGAGGCGTTCTGTTTGCTGGCGATGGCTAACGGACGCCTGCGAAAGCTAGCGGCCGCGCAGCGCGCCATCCAGCGTGCGCTCGACCTGAATCCGCAGAACGCCGACTATCATCTGACGGCGGCCAATATCGAGCAAGATCTGGGCAATGTAGATACTTGCGTCGAATTGCTTCGGCAGGCACTGCGACTTCGTCCATCTTTCGCGCAAGCGCATAACAATCTCGGTATCGTACTATCCGACCTGGGCCGGACCGAAGAAGCAAGCAGCGCATTTGCCGAAGCAATACGTTTAAACCCGCGTTACGCACGCGCACACGCCAACTTGGCCACTGCGCAAATGCGCATGCTGCATTTAACCGAAGCACTTAGGTCCGCTCAGCGCGCCACAGAATTACAGCCCGATTACGCGCATGCACACCACCTGTTGGCCAACGCATACACGATGCTGGGCGACCCTCATGCGGCGGTGGTGGCGGTCTCCAGGGCGCTGCAGTTGAAACCGGATTTGGTTGAATCATCCCTGCTATTTGCGCAAGTGTTGAGCAAGCTGAAGCGCCCGGACGAAGCCGAGCAGGTACTTCGGCAAGCGCTCACGCTGTCACCTTTACGCGCCGAACTGTGGACGCTGCTGGGTGACCTCATCAGTGGTAGGGACGATCTGCCCGGCGCGCTGGATGCCTATCAGCGATCACTGCAATTGCGGCCAGGGGATCTGACTACTACCGCGCGGGCAGCCCTTTTGCTGCCCAATATCTACACTGGTGAAACGCACCTCATTGCCTGCCGGGAACGGTATGCGCACGGAGTCGAGTATTTGTTGGCAAACGTTGAGATCCTGTCGCGCAGTGTCGCGCGAGAGCGGTTCGGCGATGTTGTTCCCAGCAATTTCCTCCTTGCCTATCAGGGATGCGACGATACTGTTTTACAGCGTCGATACGCTGATTTTATTCATGCAGTGGTGTTGCGGACAATGCCGGAGCAGGTGAACGCACTAAATACGTTGCGCGCATTGAGTACGCTGAGGCATGCCGCCAGCGGTCGCATTCGCGTCGGATTCTGCAGTCGTTTTTTCTACCGCAGTACGGTGGGCAATTATTTTGCGAGTTGGATCACCGATCTTGATCGCAGCGTATTTGAAGTATTTGTTTATCACACCCATGTTATCGAGGACGATGTGGTCGCGCAGTTGCGGGACGCCGCCGCCCACTTCGTACAAGGCGCAGAAAACTTTTCGTTTTTTTCCAAGCGTATTCTGGACGACGAACTCGATCTTTTGATCTATCCGGAAGTTGGGATGGATCTGATGTGTTTCCTGTTATCTGCTTTGCGCCTGGCCCCGATTCAAGTTTGCGCGTGGGGCCATCCGGTTACGCCGGGACATCCAAATATTGACTATTACCTATCCTGCGCCGCCATGGAGCCCGCCAACGCGGCGGCACATTACAATGAGCAATTGCTGACCCTTCCTGGAATCGGTACGCGCTATGCCTTGCCGACGCTATCAGCCCACGTTGCCGGCAAGTCCCGAACCGATTACCAGCTGGCAGAAGACGCGCACCTGTATTTGTTCCCGCAGTCGCTGTTCAAAGTACATCCGGCCAACGACCGCCTGCTGGTCGCTGCGATGGCCAACGATTCCAACGGCGTACTGGTCATGTTCGCCGGACAGAATGAGGATGTTACGCAGAAGTTTGTCGCACGCCTGTCGGCAGCGTTTGCCGCACAGGGACTTGCTTCGCAGGGTCGCGTCAAGCTCCTGCCTTACCAGAGCCATGATGACTATAAACGCATCAATGCCTTGTGCGATGTGATGCTGGATACGCTTCACTGGTCCGGCGGAAACACCTCGCTCGATGCCCTGGCAATGGGCCTGCCAATTGTCACCTTGCCCGGCGAGTTCATGCGTGGCCGGCAAACGATGGGCATGCTGACGCTACTTGGTGTTGAGGACCTGATTGCGACCACTGCGGACGACTTTCTCGCGCTGGCCAAACGGCTGGCCACTGATAAACGATACCGCAGTGAAATTTCAGCAAAGATACTGGCGAACCTGTCGCGCCTGTTCAACGATGCAGCGCCGCCAGTAGCGCTGAGCGGCTTGTTGAAGGCGCTGGTTCAATCCGCTACTGCGGCGGCGACGATGGTGTCGCAAACGGACACCGCGACGATGCAAGGCCGGCAGCCACCACGCCAATGAAAGCCCGTCCAATCCTGCCACTTGATCCAACCTCTTCCGCGCTGCGCGTGCGTAGTTTGTATAAAGCGGGTAACGTCGGCGCGGCCATCGCCATGGTTGAGGCGCGCGTAAAGGAGCATCCCGAAGACCTTGCCGCATGGCGTTCTCTGGCACGGTTGTTCACCGAAACGTGTCAATTCGATCGTGCCGATGCCACCATTAGCCGTGCCTTTTCAACTTTCGGCGAAGATGCAACGCTGTTGGCCTTGTGGGTATTTGTGAAACACGAACTGGGACTATTCGCCCAGGCACGTGACGTCGCCCTGAACGCTGCAGCGCATTTTCCAGACTGGTTATCGTTCCAGTTCGATTCACGGTTACTGCTGCCTATGGTTTACAAAAACTCAACCGACCTCGTTTTCCACCGTAAACGCTTTGACGCCGGCCTCGCCGAGCTTGAATCCATGCTGCCAGTCATGCAGCAGGACCCGGCGCGTATTTACGCACTTGAGCGCACTAATTTTTTGCTGGCCTATCAGGGCAAGGATGATCTTCCGTTGCAACGCCGCTACGCAAATATTCTTGGCGCGATGATCGGTGCGGCAGATGCGGATTTGCGTGTGCTTCCCCCGCGCGCTCCGGTGTCGCCGGTCGCTGGACCGCGAAAGCTTCGTGTCGGTTTTGTGGGTAAGTGGTTTTTTTCCTGCACCGCCGGCAATTATTTTGAACGCTGGATTACGCAACTCGATCCGTCACGATTCGAGCGCTTTGTTTACTACACGGGGCAGACCAGTGATGAGGTAACGGCCCGCATTGGCTCTGCTGCAGAACATTTCACGCGCTTGCAAGGTGATGTGCGGACCAACGCGCTGAGCATCCGGGCCGATGCACTGGATATTTTGATTCACCCGGAAGTCGGCATGAGCACCGACTCCTATCTGCTGGCCAGCTGTCGTTTAGCCCCGATGCAGTGCGTCGCATGGGGGCATCCGGTCACCACGGGCAGTAGCGCAATCGACGTCTTTTTTAGTTGTGCAGAGATGGAGCCGACGGATTATCGCGCGCATTATTCAGAGCGCGTAGTGCTGCTCGAAGGTATCGGTGTGGACTACGCGATGCCCGCATTAGGCGCGCCAGGTGTGCCTGGCGATTTCGGGCTGCCTTCTGCCAACAGACTGTACTTCTGTCCGCAATCGCTGTTCAAAATCCATCCCGATATGGATATCGCGTTCGCCAAAATTCTGGAAGGAGACAGCCTTGCGGTACTGGTATTTTTTCAGGCCGATAGTCGCGCAATCACGCTGGCGTTTGCTGACCGCCTGGCAAAAACACTATTCGAGCGCGGGATAAACGCAAAAAGTCAGATCAAGTTTTTGCCGCGACTCGACGCATGCAGTTTTCGCAAAGCACTGCGCGTCGCCGATGTGCTGCTTGATCCTTTCCACTGGTCGGGCGGCGGCACTAGTCTCGATGCCTTCGCAGGAAATGTGCCGGTGGTCACGCTCCCTGGCAGCTTCATGCGCGGTCGGCAGACGGCAGCGATGCTAAAAATGCTGGATGCCAATATGCTGGTTGCCGCCGATATTGATGGCTATGTGAAGACCGCAATCGAGGTGGCAACGAACAAAACCTTTAACCTTGATGTGCGGGCGGTGATTGATAGCGGCAAGCGCACGCTGTTTAATCGCGATGATCTAAACGGCCAATTCGCTAGTGTACTTCGTCGACTTGCGCAGGAACCGCCGCAAGGCCCGGTCGGCATTTGATGTTGCGCGCCGCCATCTTTTCAAAACTGAAAAGTAAGCATGGGAGCGGTCCGCAGGCCGAAAACCCTTGCCAACGCCCGCCAATGCTATGGCCTACTCGAAATATTGACATCGGTGTTGGAGTCGTCATGCCCACGCCGGCAATATTTTTTACCAATCCCCCTAGAAATTGGCGTCGCGTTGAATATCCGGCATAACCAATAAATAAGCCGAACCCGCAGCGTTTGATCTTTATCAAAAACCTTCGTCCTGATTGCGACCATGATGCTAATTGCGGAGCGGTGAACTTCATGGGGCAGGCTTGCGCCAAACTGGCCGAGCGGCACCGCGATGGATATAAAGGTGGTGACGTGGGAATGCTAGCAAATAAAAGAATTCTGATTACCGGCTTGTTGAGCAACCGCTCGATTGCACACGGAGTCGCGAAAGCCATGCATCGCGAAGGGGCGGAACTGGCTTTCACCTACCAGAGCGAGGTCGTGCGCGAGCGGGTTGAAAAACTGACGGCAGAATTTGCCACCAGCCGTACCTTTGCCTGCGATGTTGCCAATGACACGGAAATAATCAACCTATTTGACAAGCTTGGGCAATCCTGGGACGGTCTCGACGGCATTGTGCATGCGATTGCCTTCGCGCCGCGCGAATCCCTGGCGGGGGATTTTCATCAGGCCGTCACCCGCGAAAACTTCCGTACCGCCCACGACATCAGTTCTTATAGCCTGGCCGCACTGGTAAAGGCTGGTTTGCCACTGATGCAGGGGCGTAACGCGGCCGTGGTGGCGATGACTTATCTTGGGGCAGTGCGTGCCGTGCCGAATTACAACGTCATGGGACTCGCCAAGGCAAGCCTTGAAGCTTGTATACGCTACCTTGCTTTCAGCCTTGGCCCGATGGGCATTCGTGTCAACGGTATTTCCGCCGGGCCGATCAAGACCCTGGCCGCCGCCGGCGTCGGTGATTTTAATAAATTGCTTAATCATGTCGAAAAAAATTCCCCGCTGCGGCGCAACGTGACCACCGAGGAAGTCGGCAACACCGCGGCATTTCTGTGCAGCGATCTGGCCAGCGGTATCAACGGTGAAATTACCTATGTTGATGGTGGCTTTAATATCTCCGGTCTCAGCAAGGATCATTGAAGGCCCGCGGATGTCTTATCTTCCATCCGGCCCGGACGACGTTTGTAACCCGACCTTGCGCATCAAGGGAAAATCAATGCTGCCAATCGTACAGGGCGGTATGGGGGTCGGCATTTCTGCTCATCGGCTCGCAGGACACGTTGCGCGCGCGGGTGCGGTCGGCACCTTGTCGAGCGTGGATCTGCGGCGCCATCATCCCGACCTGATGGCACAAACGGCAAAAAGTCGAGACAAGGATCTCATCAACCGCATAAATCTGCTTGCTATTGACCGTGAGCTGCGTGCCGCGCGCGCCATTGCTGATGGACACGGCCTGATCGCCGTGAACATCATGCGGGCGGTTTCGGAGTACACCGCAAATGTGCGTCAATCCTGCGAATCCGGTGCCGGCGCTATCGTGGTTGGTGCCGGCCTGCCACTTGATCTCCCGGACCTGACGGCCGATTATCCCGACGTCGCGCTAATCCCGATCCTTTCCGATTCGCGCGGTATCAGTATCGTGCTGAAGAAATGGTTGCGCAAATCGCGCCTGCCCGACGCCATCGTCATCGAGCATCCGCGCTACGCAGGGGGCCATCTGGGCGCGGCAAAAATCAGCGACTTGAACGATGCGCGTTTTGATTTTCCGCGCGTGCTCGAAGAAACTTTCGCCGTATTCAAAGAGCTAGGCGTGGAGCGGGAAAATGTCCCCCTCATTCCCGCTGGCGGCATCAGCACACCCGCGCAAGTGCACGCACTGTTTGCGTTGGGCGCCAGCGCTGTTCAGGTCGGCACGCCTTTTGCCGTCACCGAGGAAAGTGATGCGCATGTCAATTTCAAGCGCGTGCTGGCAGACGCCAAGCCGGAAGACATTGTTACTTTCATGAGCGTCGCCGGGCTTCCTGCGCGCGCGGTCAAGACGCCATGGCTGGAGAAATACCTGGCCAAGTTACCGGTGTTGCAGCGCCGCGCCAAGACTCGTACTGACTGCACTCTGGCGTTCGACTGCCTGCAACAGTGTGGACTGCGCGACGGTATTGAACGCTTCGGCCAATTCTGCATCGATCATCACCTCGCCGCGGCGCTCGCCGGGGACGTGGAGCACGGACTGTTTTTTCGTGGCGCTGCACCACTTCCGTTCGGTAAGCAGATTCGTCCGGTCAAGGACCTGATCGAATATTTGTTGTATGGCATCAGGCCGGCGGGTTTTGTATTGGCCGGTTGAGCGCTGCGCAGAGCGAAGGGAAATTGTTAGCTTGCGATGACGCTGGAAGTTTGCGCCAGCGCATGCCGCGCGCGCTCCTGCAGTGCCCGGTATGAGCGTTCCCATTCACCCGTGTGCGGCGTGCTGCTGGCAAGGTGTCTGATCAATATCTTCATTTCACGCATTGCCGCGTCAGCGACCGCCATCGCCTCGCGATGCTCATGCGCGTACATCAATTCCACTTTGCGGTCTTCACAAATACCAACGCAGGTCTGGGGAGCCTCGATCCTGCCGCAACCGATGCACTGCCAAGCTTTAACTGTTCCGACCACCACATTGCCATCTGCCATATGTCAATACGCCTCGATGAGAAATTCGCGCTTTGATGGCAGGTGCGTGTCGTCATCGGCACCCGGCAGAGCGGATTTTTTTTCGATGATCACAGGCCAGATTTTCGCCAACCGCGCGTTAATGGCGACGAAATCAGATTGGGACTCCGGCACGTCCGACTCCGCAAAAATCGCTTCGGCCGGGCACTCTGGCACGCACAGTGTGCAGTCGATGCATTCGTCGGGGTCGATCACCAGGAAATTCCGGCCTTCGCGAAATGCGTCGACCGGGCACACTTGAACACAGTCGGTGTGTTTGCAATTGATGCATGCTTCGGTGACGACGTATGTCACGGTATCAGTAGCGAATGAAATCGATGATGATCTCGCCCGCTTCGCGCTGGCGATATTCCACGCGCAACTCATCGCCATAGCGCGCCTGCAACTGATGCAGCAGCGGAATTGGGTCGTGATCGTTGACGAAACGCATTGTTTCGCCGGGCGCCAGTATATCGAGCGCACCGAAAATGGCAGCGTGGCGAAAACGTTTTGCAACGCCGCGCGCGTCGAACGCGTGGACGGCAAGGGCCAAGACATCATGGTGGGTACAGGAACTCATAGGGATTGCCTTTGTGGGTGGGGAGGAAATCGTGCGTGGGTAGCAACATCAGAAGGTGCATTGGTCGGCGGTTTTTGTCGGCGGTTGCGAAGTCCAGTGACGGCCATCAGCATGAACAGTAACAACGCAACCGCATTGGCGATTGCCGCGTACTGCCGCAGCGCGAACCATTCGGTGATGCCGGCCATCACGCGTACCGCCAGACTAAGGTGCAATAGCAGCAGTGGAAAATAGAAGCCTCGGTGCCAGTGGAATTGCATTGTGGTCACTGCGGGCAAAATGATTGGTACATGGCCAAAGACCATCGAAAGCACAAAACCGAGCAGCAAAGCGTGCAATGCGGCATCGCGGAGCATAGCGCCGGTCTGAAAAGCCCCTGCCATGCCGAATGCTGCGGCGATTGCCAGCCACACATAACCTGTGAGCAGGCAAACCGCCATATAACGGGTCAATCCTTTTGCTTTGATGGTGTAGCGGGCAATGTCGAAACGCAGCAGCCACATGCTGAGTGCAAACAAGCTCACTGCAAATAGTTGCAATCCCGCCTCGAACGCCGATGCGCCAAGCGCGCCCGCCAGCAGAACCAGTACGATGATCGCGAACACCACGCGTGCGACAAGTGGCGTCGGCATAAGACGGGAAAGCTCCAGCCTTTCCGCGGCGATGGTCAGTAGCAAGAAGGCGGACCACAGAGGTACGGCAGCGGAAACACTGCCAGCGATGACCCAAGCCAGATTGCCAGCCAGCCATAGCAACGCGGCGATGGTCAACAACGCATGGTGTGCGGCCGGTTGACGGTGCCAAACGCAGACGCATGCGAGCGACATGGCAAATGCGGCTAAGCAGAACAGCGCCTGTGCCAGGGTGATCGGCGCGCCGATAATAATCGCCAATGCAGCCATGCCCGATAACAGCGGCGCCAGATATGGCCAGAGCAAGCCAATCGCCACCGCGCGTTCAAGGGCGACGAGGGTACCGAAAAATCCGCCGATCATCAACACGCCATGCACACCGATCAACGGCGTAACGGTCATTGGCATCGGCATGCCAAGCCGGGCGAGTCCGGATAGCACTCCGCACACCAGCGCAGCCACCGCCGGCAAAATCAGCAGCAGACGCAGGCGCGGCGGTAGCGATTTCACGTTAACTGGTCACGCCCCGGCAAGGGGCTTTGATTGCGGCGGGGATAAGAGCCTCGGCAGTCTTGCCGATGCGCACCCGGTACCGCGTCGGCCCTTGTCTGATGTTGTCTCAACAGAACGCGACGGCTAATTCTGCCTGCATCGATATTGACGGCGGTGGTAGTGTTCATTTATCGCTTCGATTGAACGGCTAGCGCCGAGCGTTAGATTTCCCAGCCAAGGATGGATCGTGCGTTGTCGCTGATAAGTAGTGGTGACCACACAGGCTCCCAGACCAGATGAATTTCGACCAGGGAATCAGGCGGCAAACACTGCTGCAGTACGAATTCAGCTTCGGCCGCGATGCTTTCGCCCATAGGGCAGGCTGGTGAGGTCAGGGTCAGGTCGAGTCTCACGCCGTCGGCCGTTCGTTTCAAACCATAGACCAGCCCCAAGTCAACGATGTTGATGCCGATTTCAGGATCAACCACCTGACGTAAGGCGTCGCGAAATTTCTCAATATTATTCATTAGGGCGTTAAGATGTATTTTTTATACATCTTAAATATAAACCAGCTGTTTCAAAAAAGCAACAGCGGATCTCTCTCATTGAGATGCCAACTCATCAGTCGTCATTTCGCGGATGGCGAGAGACGTGGCGCTCAACTTTTTCGGGCGTTTTTTGTTGTTGTGGCGGGATAGAGGCGTACAGGGCTGACAGTGGCTTTACGACTGCCGCGCTTGCCGTCTTTTGTGATCAGATCCGCGAGAGTAACGCCATCGAGTATTTCGAGGTATGCCGCCGTCGCTGCACTTAATACGTCTTTCAGGATACAGAAAGGCGCATATACACAGGCGTTGCTTTCCCGGTTAAAGCATTCCGCCATAAAAAAATCAGTTTCGGTATTGCGCACAACTTCGCCAATATTGATTTCCGCAGGTTCCTTGTTGAGCTTAAGGCCGCCATTGCGTCCGCGAACCGTTTCCACCATGCCGGACAAACCCAGCTGATGCGCTACTTTCATCAAGTGATTTTTGGAAATACCGTGCAGGTCGGCGATGTCTTGGATCGTTACCAACCGATCGCGGTTGAGACCCAGATACATCAAAGTTCGCAGCGTGTAATCGGTATACGCAGTCAGCCGCATTCTTTATCCAGAAAATCGTCCATGAATGAACAAATCCCGACATCGCTATCGGGCCAAGTTAATGAAGTACTTATTATATATGTTTAGAAGTATTGCAGCTGGAACACTTTAAGATGTATTTAGCTTGCATGTTACAATAGATTTAAATAAAATACATCTTTAAGCAATCCACCTGCTCTTTCGTCCTTTCGTTTTATCACTTCACCATAAGGAATCACGCCATGCATGCCACACGCAAATTATGGACCTGGCTCGCCGTCATCTGCGTGCTGTCCTTCGCAGTTTTAGGTTGGGTCGGCACCGAGATTTATCTGACGGCACCGCCCATTCCCAAACAAGTCATTAGCAGTGATGGCACTGTGTTATTTTCAGAAGGGCAGGTTCAAAACGGGCAGCAAGCATGGCTTTCCGCTGGGGGACAGCAGCTGGGTTCGGTGTGGGGTCACGGCAGTTACGTGGCGCCGGACTGGTCAGCCGATTGGCTGCATAGGGAAGCGCTGGCCTTGCGCGCGGTGTGGGCGGAGCATCAATTCGGCAAACCATTCGAATTACTTGGCGCAGGTCAGCAAGCCGAATTAAATGACCGTTTGCGGAGCGAGATGCGGCGCAATACTTACGACGCAAACACCGGCACTATTACGCTATCGACTGAGCGGGCCGAGGCGGTCCAGAAAGTGGCCAACCACTACACCAGCCTGTTTGGCGATGACCCGTCGCTGGACAAGCTGCGCGAGCAATACGCGATGAATTCGGGAACGCTGCCCGAGTCGGCCAATCTGCAAGCACTACCGGCATTCATATTCTGGGCCGCCTGGTCGGCAGCAACGGATCGTCCAGGTGCAACCGATCTCAGCTACACCAGCAACTGGCCGCACGACGCGCTGGTAGGTAATACGCCGACAGCCGGAGCCGGTATCTGGTCGATCGCGAGTATCATTTTCATGCTCGCCGCGATTGCCGCCATGATTTTTTACCACTCTACAACCAAGGACGAAGGCGACCCTGCTCCGCCCAAAGTAGATCCTCTGTTTGACTTGAAGCCGACGCCTTCCATGCAGGCGACAAAGAAATATTTTTATGTGGTGATCGGCCTGATACTCGCGCAGGTTGCGATGGGCGTGATCACCGCGCACTATGCGGTCGAAGGGCAGAGCTTTTTTGGCTTCCCGCTGGCCAAAATACTGCCTTTTACGGTAAGCCGCACCATCCATACTCAGTTTGCGGTGTTGTGGATCGCGACCGCATGGCTTGCGACTGGCTTGTACATTGCGCCGGCGATATCGGGCCATGAGCCGAAATACCAGAAACTTGGTGTTGATGTGCTCTTCTATGCGCTGCTATTCATCGTGGTTGGCTCTACCGCCTTCGGCTGGCTCGGAACCTTGCAGCACTTGGGTACTGATTTCAGCTTCTGGATCGGCAACCAGGGGCTCGAATACACCGGCATGGGCCGGGTTTGGCAGGTACTGCTGTTTGTCGGCCTGCTGTTCTGGGTAATATTACTGGGACGAGGGTTGTTGCCAGCCCTGAGAAAGCCTTCTGAAAGCCGCGGCCTGATTGCGATGGTATTTTTGGCAGCGCTCTGCATCGGCGGCTTCTATGCAACTTCATTGACCTGGGGTCCGAAAACGCATTACTCAATGATCGAATACTGGCGTTGGTGGCTGGTACATTTGTGGGTAGAGGGTTTTTTTGAAGTATTCGCCACAGCGGTAATTGCGTTGCTGTTCACTCGTCTCGGCTTGATCCGCGCCACCACCGCCAACAGCGCAATCGTGCTGGAAACCATCGTGTTCCTGTTCGGCGGCATCCTAGGAACATTGCATCACCTCTACTTTACCGGCACGCCAACCTTCGTAATCGCGATCGGCGCGATGTTTTCGGCGCTGGAAGTGGTTCCACTGGCCATGATCGGGGTCGAAGCCTATCGAAATTATCAGCGTTCCAGGGCCGCTCCCTGGGTGCAGGCTTACAAATGGCCGATTCTGTGTTTCATTGCAGTTGGCGTCTGGAACGTAGTTGGGGCCGGGTTACTGGGCTTCTCGATCAATACGCCGATCGCTTTGTATTACCTGCAAGGACTCAACTTGACCGCAGCCCATGGACATGCAGCGCTGTTTGGTGTGTACGGCATGCTGGGCATCGGCCTATTGCTGTTTTGCCTGCGCGGCCTGTCTGATCGCGCCGTCTGGTCCGACAATCTGCTCAAACCGATGTTCTGGTCGCTCAATATCGGGCTCGTTATGATGGTGTTCATTTCTCTGGTGCCGGCCGGACTTTACCAGGCTTGGGCCAGCATCACCCAAGGCATGTGGTTTGCACGCTCGCCTGAAGTAATCCATTCGAAATTCATGGAAACGCTAGTGTGGATGCGGGTGCCGGGAGATGTTGTGTTTGCAATCGGCTGTCTGCTGCTCGCCTTGTTTGCGTTGCGCTTGCTGACGCACGATAGACGTAAACAGCCGTTACCTGTACCCATGCTGGAAGCTGAAACAGTGTGAAACCAGAGTTGGTTGACCTCTGAGCAATGGATTACCTCGCAGTCAAACAATTGCACATTGCCTCCGCTGCACTCAGTGGGGGCTTTTTTTTGCTGCGGGGGATCTGGATGCTGCGTGATTCAGCGTTGCTGCACCGACGCTGGGTGCGGGTGACGCCGCATATTGTCGATACGGTGCTGCTCACCAGCGCAATCATCATGGTCGTCTTGAGCGGGCAATATCCCTTCGCTCAAAGCTGGCTTAGCGCCAAGGTCATCGCGCTGGTGCTCTATATCTTGCTGGGCACCATTGCTTTAAAACGCGGCCGGAACAAAACCACACGTGTCTGGGCATTTATCGCGGCATTGACGGTGTTTGCCTACATTGGATCGGTGGCTGTAACCAAACAGATGCTGATTTTCGGTTAACGCCGTTTAGACCCCTGACCCGTCGGTGGCAAAACAAATGCGACCGCTCTATCTTGCATGATCCAAATCATGACCAGTTGAAATAGCCGTCTGAATCACCTCTTGTCCATTGACGCCGCAATATGTGGTGGATATCGTGTTTCAACAATACAACGGATGGTACGTATATGCTCGCGAACGCCGGAAAAATTGACATCGCCGCCGCCATTCTGGTGCGTGTAAACAAGCGCAACGGCGCGTCGCTGCCATTCGATTCTTGCAAGATCATGCAGGCCATTGCCAAGGCCGGACAGGCTACTGGCGAATTAGGCGGGCGTGAGGCCAATGATCTTGCCGGAGCGGTGACACGAGTACTCGCAGCACGTTACACAGGCGGGGTCGTGAGTGTCGAGATCATTCAGGATATCGTCGAGCGCCAACTGGTCGAAGCTGGTTATTTCACCACTGCCCGTGCTTACATTGTTTATCGCGAACAGCATCGCAAACTGCGCAGTGATCGCGAATGCGTGATTGATGTGGGCACCTCAGTTAATGAATACCTTCAGCAACTCGACTGGCGCGTCAACGCCAACGCCAACCAGGGCTATTCACTGGGCGGCCTGATCCTCAATGTGGCGGGGAAAGTCATCGCCAATTACTGGCTGACCCATGTCTATCCGCCCGAAGTCGGCGAGGCGCATCGCGTCGCTGATTTCCATATTCACGATCTCGACATGCTGGCTGGTTATTGCGCGGGCTGGTCACTGCGGACGTTTCTCAACGAAGGACTGAATGGTGTGCCGGGAAAAACGGAAGCCAGGCCGCCCAAACACCTCTCCAGTGCGGTGGGACAGATTGTCAATTTTCTTGGCACACTGCAGAACGAATGGGCTGGCGCGCAGGCGTTCAGTTCGTTTGATACTTACATGGCCCCATTTATCCGCAAAGACGGTTTGACCTATCGAGAGGTCAAACAATCGATCCAGGAGCTCATTTACAACCTGAACGTACCTTCGCGCTGGGGCACCCAAACGCCGTTCACGAATCTGACCTTTGATTGGGTTTGTCCTGAGGACTTGCGCGAGCAGATTCCAACCATCGCCGGTGAGGAAATGCCGTTTAACTACGGCGACCTGCAGTTTGAAATGGATCTCATCAATCGCGCTTACATTGAAGTGATGATGGAGGGTGACGCGAAGGGTCGCGTCTTCACTTTTCCCATTCCGACCTACAACATTACGCCCGACTTCGATTGGCATCACCCGAACACCGAACTGCTGTTTGAAATGACGGCAAAGTATGGCCTGCCGTACTTTCAAAACTTTCTCAATTCCGAAATGAAGCCCAACATGATCCGCTCGATGTGTTGCCGTTTGCAACTCGACCTGCGCGAGTTGTTGAAACGCGGCAATGGCTTGTTTGGTTCGGCTGAACAAACAGGTTCGCTGGGCGTCGTAACGCTTAATTGCGCTCGTCTCGGCTACCTCTACCGCGGTGATGAAACGGCGCTACTGGCGCGTATCGACGACCTGATGGACCTGGCCGAAACCAGCCTGGAAATTAAACGCAAAGTTATTCAGGGCCATATCGATGCGGGCCTGTTTCCTTACACGCGCCGTTATCTGGGAACGTTGCGAAATCATTTTGCAACCATCGGCGTCAATGGCGTCAATGAAATGATCCGTAATTTCACCGACGACCGCGAAGACATCACGACGTCGTGGGGACATGAGTTTGCGCTGCGCCTGCTCGATCACATTCGCGCCCGCATTGTCGGCTTTCAGGAACAGACCGGCCACATGTACAACCTCGAGGCTACGCCGGCGGAAGGCACGACCTACCGTTTCGCCAAGGAAGATCGAAAGCGCTTTCCTGGCATCCTGCAGGCGGGAACGACAGCCATGCCCTATTACACCAATTCATCACAACTGCCGGTAGGTTTTACTGATGACCCATTTGAAGCGCTAGAGCGGCAAGACCCACTTCAGCGTAAATACACTGGCGGCACGGTTCTACATCTGTATCTCGGTGAACGCGTTTCCTCCGCAACCGCTTGTCGAGAATTAGTGAAGCGTGCGTTTACCCGTTTTCATCTGCCCTACATCACCGTGACGCCGGCATTTTCTATCTGCCCAAACCACGGCTACCTCGCAGGCGAGCACGCGTTTTGCCCCAAGTGTGACGAAGTCATGCTGGCGAAGAAGCGCTCCGCCGTAAACCACGCAGAACCGCAACCACAAGGAGAAATCGCATGACAGTACGTCCAGCATGTTCCCCAGTAAACGCCCATCCCCTGCTTGCAAACGACGAGCGTCAAGCGTGCGAAATTTGGACGCGCGTCATGGGCTATCACCGTCCGGTCTCGTCATTCAATGTGGGCAAGAAAGGTGAATTTTACGAGCGGCAGTATTTCGTCACAAATAAGCCTGCACCTCCGGGAAAGCTACCAGACTGTGCTTAGAGTGGCCGGCATAACGCCGCTATCTACTACCGATTTTCCCGGGCAGCTGGCGGCGGTAGTATTTGTGCAGGGCTGTGCATGGCGCTGTCGCTATTGCCACAATCCCGCAATACAGCCACGGCGTCACCCACCCACCACCTCGTGGCAAACGGTGCTCGATTTTCTTGACCGGCGGCAAGGGCTGCTTGACGCTGTTGTTTTTTGCGGCGGCGAGCCGACGGTGGATCGCTACCTTGCGCCAGCAATTGAGCAGGTAAGGCAACGCGGCTTCAAGGTCGGTTTGCACACTGCCGGCATTTATCCGGATCGGTTGCGCGCCTTGTTGCCGAAAATTGATTGGGTTGGTTTCGATGTCAAGGCGCCATTTGCGGACTACGCTGCCACCACAGGCGTGCGTGATAGCGGCAAGCCTGCGCAAGTGAGCCTTTCACATCTGCTCGCTTCAGGGGTCGCGTATGAGATTCGCACCACACGCCATCCGTCCCTGCTTTCATCCACACACCTGCGGTCAATGGGATCGGCTTTACGGCAACAGGGGGTGCGAACTTTCGCATTGCAGGAATACCGGCCCAACGGCTGCGCGGATCCGTTGCTGGACTCACACCCGTCACCGCTTGATGACGCAGATATCAACTACCTGCAACGGCTATTTCCGGCTTTCACGCTGCGGCGCGCAAACTAACGGCGGTGCGATGCGATGGGGCGCAACGCACCGCACCGCACCGTTGCTAGTTTGGGCGCGTGATTGACGATGCAATCGAGCGGCCGAAAGTTTTTCGGCATTTATCTGATCTGGATCATCTTTATTCCCTGCCTACCTTAATTTGCCTGACGGCAATCATTAAAATAACGCCATGATGCATGCAGAAAAAGATGCCACTCTGAGGCGCGAGCACTAAACCGCCGCAGAAATCGCAGCACCCACCCCGAGGCAGTGCGGGACCGACGCACGAAAGCGGCGCGCCGATAAAATGAAACTGGTCTGTCCGGCGGGCTCCCTTCTGGCGCTGCCGGCTGCAGTCGACCATGGCGCGGATCACGTCTACATGGGTATTTGCGATGAAACCAAGGCGCGAAATTTTGCGGGGCTGAACTTTGACCGTCAATCGATGCGTGAGGGGCTTCGTTATGCGCATGCTGCTGGCGCTCAACACTTATCCATCGCCGGTTACTTGGCAAAAATGGCAGCGCGCGGTCGACCTTGCAGTCGACTACGCGGTAGCTGCGATTATGGTCGCTGACAGGGGATTGATGCACTATGCTGCCAGCAAATATCCGCAGCTCGTCTGCAGCTTTCGGCGCAGGGCTCAGCGACCAATTGTGAAGCCATCAATTTTGTGCAATCGAGATTTGGCGTGAACCGGGCGGTGTTGTCGCGGGTATTGTCGATTCAACAGATTGCACAAGTGATTGGCCACACGCCGGTAGAAATAGCGGCTTTCGGTTTTGGCAGCCTCAGCATCATGGTCGAAGGCCGCAGCGCGCTGTCGTCATACGTCACCGGCGAATCACTCAATACCCACGGCGGATGTTCGCCGGCGACAGCATTGCGCTGGACGCAGTAACGTGATGTTCTGGATTCTCGTCTCGGCGCGGTGTTGATTGACCGTTTCAAAGCTGGCGAGCGTCCCGGTTATCCCACGCTCTGCCGCGGTCGCTTCAATGTGAACGACCATACCTATTACGCGTTCGAGGAGCCGACCAGTGTGGATACGCTCGCGCTGTTGCCAGCGCTGCAAAAAATGGGCGTTAAGGCGATCAAGATAGAAGGGCGTCAACGCAGTCCCGCGTATGTAGCGGCGGTTACGCGGCTGGCGCGAGCCGCTCAACGCCTGCGGCACCCACCCCGAAACTTACCAGGTACTTCCGGATTGGCAGGCTTCTCTATCGTGCGTGTCAGAGGCAAATCAATGCACGCCTGGTGCGTATCACCGGACTTGGAAATGATGGCCGCGCGCACCCGTCCTGCGTATTTGACGCTCGGTCCGCTGCTTTACCACTGGCCGCGCGACAAAGTGGTTGCGTTTTATGAGGACGTTGCCGCCTGGCCAATCGATTGCGTGTACTTGGGTGAGACGGTGTGCAGCAAACGTTCCGAACTGCGCGCCCGCGACTGGCTGCAAATTACCGCACGGCTGACAAATCAAGGCAAGGAGGTGGTGCTGTCGACATGTGAGCCGATTGAATCAGAGTCGGATCTGCGTGGGCTTCGCAAAATTGCCGACAATGACAAATTTCAAGTCGACGCCAATGATCTCGGCGCCGTACGTCTTCTCGCCGGCAGAATTTGCTTTGTTGCAGGCCCTTGTCTCAATCTATTGTCGTATGTCGCTAAAGTACTATCTTGGGCTTGGTACGTTCCGCTGAGTCATGCCGATCACACTCAGTCAGGCCGGCTTGGCGGCGGTGTTTGCTGGCGGCGAGCTGGACGGGCAGACCGAACTTTTCTCATACGGTCGCCTGCCACTGGCGATATCGCTTCGCTGCTTCACCGCGCGACACCACAACCCCTCCAAGGATGACTGTGGTTTTCGCTGTATCGAAAACCCCGACGGGTTTACGGTTTCCACCCAGGATAAAGAATCATGCCTGGTCATGAACGGCTTGCAAACACAGTCTGCGCGGGTCTATAACCTGATCGACGAAGTTGCCAGGTTGGTGGCGATGGGTATGAGTCACTTGTGCATCAGTCCGCAGTCCGCGCAGACGGCAGATGTCGTTGCGATGTTCAATGCTGGTTTGGATGGAGTGCTAAAGCCAACGGGGTTGCGGTGAAGCCAGCACCGTGGATGCCCGACGACGCTGGCGATGGTTACCGGCACGGACGTCCCGGTATGAATTGGATTACAGCGGCGGATAACTTCCAGCAGGCAACGCAGGAAATTTGACAGCATCAAGGGTAAAGCCACGTCATTGCCGCCGCTTGCGCGACCCATCAGCTGGTCAGGTAACCGATTTCCACACCCGGGGTCCGCGCTATTTGCAGCGATGCTCAACGTTTCCCTCAAACGCGATCTGCCGCAAGACGTCTATGAGATGCTCACTGGATGCCGCGTCGAAATTGTCTTGCTGGACTGGGTATATGCTTTCGATTCGGTGTGAACTCCAATCGATTTAAACCGTTGCCGCACAACGCCGTCATCGACCTCAGTATCAAGGCGATTGCGTGCTATTTCGCGCTGCTCGCGCCTGGAACAGAAGATGCGGACAGACTTTATTTTGACCGTCGCGTCGTCGTGGAGGGCGACACTTAGCTTGCATTGCTAATCAAAAATACGCTTGATGCAATGCCCGCGCCAAAGATGCGCAAATTCATACATGGCCTGCATCGCGGCATGGATAGGCTGAAGTTGCTTTGAGTCCGGCACGCGATCAGCGGCGACGTAAAAAACAGGTAGCCCGCGCGCTTGTGACGCCGTGTTTGCAAATGAGCAAAACGCGGACTGCACCGGCACTACCCCCCCCCGGATGCACAGACGCCGGCGGCGGACACAGGGCCGGGGAACGTCTTCATGGCATCTTTGATCTGCATCAAAACGGCGTCTTGCACAACGCGTAATCATGGCGGCAGTTGGCGGAGCGTCATTGACGGAGTGCAATACATCCGGCCTGCTCGATGCCGGTCAACAATCAGCGCCGGATTGCGTGTTTGTGACAAATGCTGACTCCATCAAATTTAATTTGGCGCGGATTCGCGAAGGGACAGTCCTGTGGATAATACAGAAGCAACGCCCGCCGGTGCGGCGGTGGTACCGGCACAAGCCGCCTGTTCACAATGCGCGCTTGATAAGCTGTGTTTTCCGCATGCCCTGCCGGTCGCTTTTCAAACGCTATTCCCGTTGGCCAAAGAAAAGCGAATTCGGCTGCAGCGCGGGGAATTCCTGTTTCACGCTCGCGACCTGCAGACCGGGTTTTACGCCGTCAAGGCCGGCTTCCTCAAGACCCGCATCAATCTGCCGGACGGACAAACCAAAATTGTTGGATTCCACGCCATGGGCGATGCACTGGGACTCGATAGCCTTGGTACAGGCATGCATATCACCGATGCGATTGCGCTGAACGGTTGCGAAGTCTGTGAAATTCCCGCCAATAAACTTGAGAAATTATTGGAGCACCACACGGAATCGGTTCATGCGCGGCAACTTCTGGTCGGCGAGATTGCGCGTGTCCAGACGCACGCGGCTGCAATTGGCATCCTCACCGCGAAACAATGTGTAGCAACATTTTTGCTCGACATGTCGGGTCGCTGGGAGGGCCGAGGCTACGCCAAGCATGAATTTGTATTGTTTATGAGCCGCAAGGACATCGGTAACTTTCTCGGACTTACCTTTGAAACCGTTAGTCGCACCATGTCCTACTTCCATTCAAAAAAGTGGATTACAGTGGACGGCAAGAATGTGTTGATCCGGAATATGTCCGCCTTGCGCTCGCAAGTGGCCAGTGCGACCTGGGGATTGGTTGATTGACGAACCGATCTACGGCGCCGCCCCACGCTGCAGTGAAAGAGAAAGTGCCGCTGACGTCCAGTACAATGCGTGAGGCGAATTGGTCGGCAACGGTTAGAACAACAAGATTCGTCCGTCGTCTGCAACTGCTCGTTCAACCCATAACACTTGCGCAAAATTTGCAGTTGTTCAACCTTCATGCCAAGTTTATTCAAGTCTTCGCCGTACCTGATCCAGTTCGCGCAGGTCGCTGCCGGCATCGCAATTTTCGTTGCGCCGTTTCGCGCCAGCGCGGGCCTGCGGGG
>JAYVKG010000067.1:0-7587 GCA_043768625.1 Betaproteobacteria bacterium | reverse complement strand
TGCGTCCATCCACGCAACAGTCCTGACACACGCGCACCTCGACCACAGCGGCTACGTCCCTGTGCTGGTGCGCGACGGCTACAGCGGACCCATATATGCCAGCGGTGCGACCCTTGATCTGTGCGGCATTTTGCTGCCGGACAGCGGGCATCTGCAGGAAGAAGAAGCGCGCCATGCCAATCGCCGCGGGTCCTCGAAACATCAACCCGCGCAGCCGCTCTACACCAAGGCCGATGCCATTGGCTCACTCGAGCGCATCCGGGCACAGGCAATGGATGAAGCCTGGGAAATCATGCCGGGCATTGACGCGCGGCTGCGTTATGCGGGCCACCTGCTCGGTGCCGGCACGGTTGAGCTCGCGACCAGCCGAGGCAATATCGTGTTCAGCGGCGACTTGGGACGCCCGCACGATTCAATCCTGCTGCCGCCTGCCCAGATCAAGCAAGCTGATTATCTTGTGGTGGAATCCACTTACGGCAATCGGCAACATTCCGTCGACGATACCGAGCACCAACTCGGCGAAATCATCCGGCAGACCGCCCAGCGCGGCGGAGTCACGATTGTGCCGTCATTTGCCGTCGGACGCGCCCAGACGTTGATGTATGCCATTCATCGCCTCAAATTGCGCCGCGAAATACCGGATCTGCCGGTGTACCTGAACAGTCCAATGGCGGCCGATGCGACCGCGATTTACCAGCGCCATGCGGACATGCACCACCTGACGGCGGAGGAATGCAAATCGATGTGTGCGGCGGCCAAGATTGTTAATTCCGTCGAGGAATCGCAGGCGCTCAATCTGCTCCAGATACCCGCCGTAATCATCGCGGCCAGTGGCATGGCCACCGGTGGTCGGGTACTGCATCACCTGATTGCTTATGCATCTGATCCGCGCCATTCGATTGTCTTCGCCGGCTACCAGGCAGGTGGGACTCGCGGGGCGGCCATCGTGGCTGGCGAACCTTCGGTCAAGATTTTTGGGCAAATTGTGCCGATTCGCGCGCAGGTGCACCAGCTGAGCGGCTATTCGGCGCACGCCGACGCCGATGAAATCATGGCCTGGCTGCGTGGATTTGAGCGGGCACCGCGACAGGTGTTCATCACGCACGGCGAACCCGATGCGGCCGATGCGCTGCGTAAACGCATTCAGGATGAACTGCACTGGGCCGCCCACGTGCCCGAACATTTGGAAACGATCAGCCTCGATTTCGGGGCTTAACGGTGGCGGAAAACACGCCTGCTCTCAATCCTGACCAGTTGCGCTTGAAGCGTCTGGGGATCGACACCTACAAGCAACCGGTGATCTACATGCATCGCCAGTGCTACATCTGCCGCTCCGAAGGCTTTGCCGCGCAGGCACGGGTGAAGGTGGAACTGAATGGCCGCGATATTGTTGCGACGCTCAATGTCGTCGACTCGGATTTGTTGACGTCCGAACAGGGCGGCCTCTCAAATTGCGCCTGGCAGGCGTTGGCCGGTGACGACGGTGATGTGCTGACGATCAGTCACGCTGCGGACTTGGATTCACTGCGCGGGGTGCGCGCCAAATTGTTCGGCGAAACACTGGTACAGGCGGACTGGAATGCGATCATCAATGATATTGCAGCCGGCCGTTACGCCGATATTCATTTGGCCGCATTCGTCGCGGCTTGCGCGGCCGGGCGAATGTCGTTGCAGGAGACGATCGGTCTGACCCGCGCCATGCTCGAAGCCGGTTCGCATCTGCAATGGCCGCGATCGCCGATTGCCGACAAGCACTGCATCGGTGGACTGCCGGGCAATCGCACCTCGCTGATCATTGTGCCGATCATTACCGCCGCCGGCCTGACGATGCCCAAGACATCTTCGCGCGCAATCACCTCACCTGCCGGTACCGCCGATACCATGGAGGTGCTGGCACCCGTTACGCACGACCTGGCAAGTATGCGCCGCATTGTCGAGCGTGAAGGTGGCTGTATCGTTTGGGGTGGTTCGGTTGCGCTCAGTCCGGCCGACGATACATTGATCTCCGTTGAACGACCGCTCGATATCGACAGTCCCGCGCAACTGGTGGCGTCGGTGATTTCAAAAAAAGTTGCCGCCGGGTCGACTCATGCCATCATCGACATCCCCGTGGGGCCGACCGCCAAGGTCCGCAGCCACATCGCGGCACGGAAACTCGGCAATCTGCTCGAACAAGTCGGCTCGGCACTAGGCCTTGCCGTGCAGATTGTATTCACCGACGGCCTGCAGCCGGTCGGCCGCGGCATCGGCCCGGCACTCGAAGCACGCGACGTGCTGCAGGTGCTGCGGCGCGATCACGCGGCACCTCTCGATCTGCGCGAACGTTCGCTGCTGCTGGCCGGCTCGCTGCTGGAGTTCTGCGGTAGCGTTGCGGAAGGCAACGGTCACACCAGAGCAGCGGAATTGCTGGACTCTGGACAGGCTTTTAAAAAATTTCTAACGATTTGTGATGCGCAAGGTGGATTTAAAGAGCCGCCGCGGGCTGCATTTATGCATGTCGTCGAGTCAGACGTGGCCGGGCGGATCATCGAAGTAGGCAATCGGCGTCTGGCGCGCATTGCCAAACTGGCGGGCGCACCGCGCGCACCCGCAGCGGGGATCGATCTGCACGTGATGTGCTGGAGCAGGGTTGAAAAAGGCATGCCGCTATTCACGGTGCATGCCGAGACGCCCGGAGAATTGCAATATGCCCTGGCGTCGCTGGTAGCCGGGCCCGAGGTATTTAGATTGGAGCGCGAATAGCGCTTTGCCTGCTCGCCATGCCAGGCAACGAGCGCGCCGCTGCAGTGATCGCGCGCAAACTTGCATGTGATTCGGCCGGTATCGACCTGCACCGATTGCCCGAGGCGAATCTTCGCTGCGGATGCCGACCGAAATTGTCGGCAGGGATGTTGCCATCGTTTGTACGATTGACCATCCCGGCGACAAACTCGCCGCGTTGCTATTTGCCGCCAGCCTAGCCCGCGACCTGGGTGCCAGCAGCGTCGGGCTGCTCGCATCCATCGGGCGTATGTGCGGCGGGATATGCGCTTTCATCATGGCGGGTCGGTGACTGCGAAAAATTTTGCCGGTCTGATCTCTGCAAGTTTTGATTGGCTCCCCACTGCCGATCCCCATCTCCACCGGTTCCCGTCGTTCGCTTCGAATTGCCGGATTTTGACCGTGGCGGTGAGCGCGACGTCGGTGATCGATACGCGGATACGAGGGCATGTGAAAAACGCGGCCCCGATCGGGCCTGATACCGGGAGCCGGCAATGGGTGTCTGCAGTCGCGACGCACGCCAATGCACCATTTCTGATAGTCGACACGGTGCGAAGCGGCGACCAGCGTGTGGCGGTGAGCGTGCCAGACGCCGTTTGGCTGAAACAGTGCACGCCGGTGATCGTCGACGCCATCGCCTCCACCGCCAGAGCCCTCGTAGCCGTAAACCGCGCAATTGCTGCCACCAGCAATACGGTGGCGCACGACAGCAACGCCATTACGCTGGACGCGGAACTAACCGACGCAACCGCCCAGTCTCTCAGACTAATGGCACCGCATTGACAGGCGCAAGTTCGCGCGCGCCCGCAGCGTAGCGACAGGGCAGGTCTATTTCACGCTGAGCACAGGTATCGGCGAATTCGCGATAACACGCATTGCCACTGAGCCCATCAGCAGATTTCCCAGCGCGCCGCGGCCATGCGTGCCCATCACGATCCAGTCACAGCCACCCTGCATTGCGGCCGCGATAAGCTCGGCGGCGGGCTGGCCAACCAGTTGTTGTTCGCTAACGCGGAGCGAATTTCCAGTGACCATTTTGCGGGCCGGTGCCAGCACCTCCTCGGCCTCGTCCTGATAGTATCTGGCGACCACGTCGCCGCCGAGCACTGCCTTGGCGCGGCCGGAAGGGAGCGGCAGGTGCACATTGGCCAGTATCAGTTCAGAGTTGGCGCTAAAAAAATTCTGGTGATCAATCAGGTAACGCAATGCGCGCAATGCGCTTTCGGATCCATCGATGGCGACCAGTGCTCTCATGTTTGAGTTCCCGAAAAAGGACAGCGTTGAATGCGCAACAGGTGTGCTGCCGAGGTGCCCAGCGCGACACGCTGTCGCGGCTTCATTTTGCAAGCTTACGCAAGTGCATCACTAATTGCCAAGTCTGGTCGTCGCTGAGATTGCCGAACGGCGGCATGGAAGTACCGGGCGAGCCGAAGCGGATGATCCAGAACAGTTGACCATCTGGAACCCCGTTGACGGTTTTTGCACAGGTGAAATTGCGCGGCGGCGGATCATATTGCCTGGCCAGCGCGCCCTTACCATCGCCTTTGCGGCCATGGCAAATCGCACAGGATTCGTAATCGCTGGTGCCGAGGAATCGCTGCTCCCCGGCGCCCAGATTCTGCAGGGTCTCCACTAGCGGATTATTGCGCTCCAAATATTCAGCGGGCGCTTTGCCGGTGAAACGTGGCTGGGGACATTCGCCGATGGCGGTTGCCGCCGGGGACAGCGCGGGTGTGGCCACCAGGGCGGTCGCGATTGCCAGCGTGGCAGTTTGTAATCTAGGTGACATGAAGGATTCCCAGCTCGCCAACATTGTGGTTTCAATCGATTATGCAGACATGGCGTTGCCGGTAGTTGATTTGGCGCAAACAACTGCGCATCTCGTGACGGATGAAGTGGTCTTTCTTCCAGCGCTTTCAGCGGCTGGGGGTGGGCCGAAGCGCAAGCGTTAAAATGCGCGTATGGACGCCGATCTCATTTCCGCTTTTGTGCTGCTGTTTCTGGTACTCGATCCGCTGGGCAACCTGCCAATAGTCGCGTCGCTGCTAAAACAGGTGGATTCAAGCCGTCGCGCGCGGGTGGTCATTCGCGAATGTTTTATTGCCTATCTCATCCTGCTGGCGTTTATGTTCGGCGGCCGCCAGTTTCTGGACCTAATGCATTTGTCGGAAATATCACTGTCGATCGCCGGCGGCGTGATCTTGTTCATGATCGCCATTAACATGGTATTTAAATCCACCCAGAGCGTGTTTGGTGAGTCGCTGGATCACGAACCGTTCATTGTGCCGCTGGCAATACCGCTGATAGCCGGTCCATCGGCATTGGCCACCGTGATGTTGATGGTGTCGCGCGAACCCGCCAAGCTGCCGGTATGGGTGGCAGCGATGACCGCGGCGATGGTAGTCTCCGCCATCCTGCTGGTATTGGGCGAAAAGATCGAGAAGCTGCTTGGCCAGCGCGCGATGGAAGCGATCGAGCGTCTGATGGGTTTGATCCTCACGGCGATCGCCGTCGAAATGCTGTTGGGCGGAATCAAGCAGTTCCTGCTGCAGGTACGCTGAGGTGAGTAAAGCGTTTACCAAAGAAAATGACCAGGACGACGATGACGATCTGCAGGCGGACGCCGTGCCAATGCCACCTGGCAGCAAAAACTACATTACGCCGGCCGGATACCAGTGTCTGAAAGACGAATTTGACTATTTGTTAAAGAAGGATCGTCCGGCTGTCACTGCGGTAGTTTCATGGGCCGCCAAAAATGGCGACCGCAGTGAAAATGCCGATTATCAATATGGCAAGAGGCGGCTGCGGGAGATAGACCGTCGCCTGCGCTTCCTGACCAAACGGCTGGACGCGGCGGAAGTGGTGGACCCGGAAACGCCACGCGATAAAGAGATGGCTGATCAGGTTTTTTTCGGTGCCACCGTGACCTACGCGCATGCAAATGGTGATGAAAAATCCATCACCATCGTCGGCGTAGATGAAATTGACATGAAGCGCGGCCACATCAGCTGGATTTCACCGCTGGCGCGCGCACTTATGAAGGCGCGCCCTGGCGACGCGGTCACCCTTCGAGCGCCTGGCGGCGTTGAGGAACTGGATGTGATCGACGTTTCCTACGCGCCGGTTGAGGTGGCGCCGTTTACGCCGACGGTTGCGGCTTTCCCGATCAATAAAGACACGTAGAACGCCATTGTTAGGGCCTTGCCAGCCATTTTATGCATGCGAACCGCAACAGTGCTGGTGTTTTATCGGGAAATAGTCAGGCGCCGCGCAGCGGTTAACTGCATCACCTTTGATACGGATCAAATCGAGCGGTTCGCATGTCCGTATCTTGTAGGTTCTGTCATCGTGAACTTTGGAGCCCGCAATGAATAAAACAATAAAGACATTGGCCGCGTCGGTCGCGGCGGTGCTGATACTCATCTTGGGTTCACTCATCACGGTTGACTCAGCCAATGCTGCAGGCGGCAAAATGGCCGGCGACTTCGGGCCACCACGCGGCAAACCGATTCAGGCGATTCTCACCAGTCCACCGCACGTGCCGCCCCCTACCAATCGCAACTACCCGGCGAAAGTGATCGTCGAACTCGAGGTAATCGAGAAAGACATGCCGATTTCGGAGGGGGTGTCCTACACCTTCTGGACTTTCGGCGGCACCGTGCCGGGGAGTTTTATCCGCGTGCGGCAGGGTGATACCGTCGAATTTCACCTTAAAAATAATCCGGGCAGCAAAATGCCGCACAACATTGACCTGCACGGCGTAACCGGTCCGGGCGGCGGTGCAGCGTCCAGCTTTACAGCACCCGGACATGAATCGCAGTTCACGTTCAAGGCGCTCAATGAAGGTATTTATGTTTATCACTGCGCCACGGCACCAGTAGGCATGCATGTCGCCAACGGCATGTACGGACTTATTCTGGTCGAACCTCCCGGCGGCATGCCGAAAGTGGACCATGAGTTCTACGTAATGCAGGGCGATTTTTACACCTCCGGCAAATACCGTGAAAAAGGCCTGCAGCCATTCGATATGGAAAAAGCCATTGACGAGAGACCCACCTATGTACTCTTCAACGGCGCAGAAGGTTCACTGACGGGCGACAAGGCGCTCAAGGTCAAAACCAATCAGAACGTACGCATGTTCGTCGGCAATGGCGGCCCCAATCTGGTATCCAGTTTTCATGTTATCGGCGAAATTTTTGATAATGTGCGCTACGAAGGCGGCTCCAATGTTCAGCACAATGTGCAGACCACACTGATCCCTGCCGGCGGGGCAGCCATCGTCGAATTCCACACCGAAGTGCCTGGCAGCTACGTGCTGGTCGATCATTCAATTTTTCGCGCCTTTAATAAGGGTGCGCTCGCGATCCTGAAAGTGGAAGGACCAGAGAACAAGGCGATCTATTCCGGCAAGGAACTTGACTCGGTCTATCTTGGCGACCGCGCCCAGCCCAATCTTAATGCCGTCGCCACAGCGGCTAAAGCGGCTGCCTCTGGAACGCTCACGCAGCAGGAGCAGATCGACGCCGGTAAAGTGTTGTTCACGGGAACGTGTTCGGTATGCCACCAGGCAAACGGCGAAGGTTTGGCGGGCGTGTTCCCGCCGCTGGCCAAGTCGGACTACCTTGCCAAGGATACTAAACGCGTCATCAGCACGGTACTGCAGGGGTTAACAGGCAAGATTACCGTCAATGGCAAGGAATACAACTCAGTTATGCCACCGATGAATCAGTTGAACGACGACGAGGTAGCCAACATCCTGTCTTATGTGTTCAATACCTGGGGCAACCCGGGCGGGCGGATAACGGCGGATGAAGTGAAAAAAGTACG
>JAYVKG010000066.1:0-30685 GCA_043768625.1 Betaproteobacteria bacterium | reverse complement strand
ACGCTCAATACCACCCAGCCCGGTGTCACCATTCACTTTCAGGTATTGCGCGACCTGCTGGGCGATGGTCTGCTGCGCCCGTTGCCGATCTGGTGGCTGTGGGTGATCTGCGCAGTTTTGCTGGTATTTGTTTTTGTTGCCTCGAACAGGCGCACTTATTTTTTTGCGTTCATCGTTGCGCCGCTGGTTTTTTTCATATTTTCAGTGTTGCTCATCACCTTTAATTGGTACATCCCGGCACTGACTTTCACCATCGTTCTGTGGATTGCCGTCGGCGTGGGTGCAGTAGCGGATGGCATGGCAACCCTGGCGGAAAAAAATCTCATCCGCCGGTCTTTTTCGGGCAGTGTTTCGCCGGCGGTGCTGCACGAAATTCTGGCAGGCAATCTGTCCGAAGGCGTCTCGGCAAAAACAGCCGAGGTCTGTGTGGTGTTTACCGACATTCGCGGCTTCACGGGAATATCGGAATCGTTATCGCCGGAGGCGGTCACGTCTTTGTTGACGCGGTATTTCGACCGCATGGTCGGTTCCGTCCATCGCTTCGACGGCACCATGGATAAATTCATGGGCGACGGCATGATGGTGCTGTTTGGCGCGCCGCGCAGTTTGGCCAACCCCTGCGAATCTGCGGTCAGGTGTGCTTTGGATATGGTGGAAGAGCTTCGAAAACTGAATGCGGAATTTACCCTGGAAGGTTTGCCCCCCGTGGAAATTGGAATAGGCATAAACTATGGAAAAGTAGTGGTTGGCAACATTGGTTCCACCGAGCGCCACAATTATTCGGCCATTGGTGATGCGGTGAACGTGGCTTCAAGGATCGAAGGACTGACCAAGCGCCTGGGAACGCCGATCGTGATGACAGACCAGGTGCGGACGCAATTGTCGATTGGATTCGATATGATTGATTTCGGCGACCAAGCGTTACGCGGTCACAGTTCACTCCAGATCTGGGGCGTGAATGCAGTGCCAAACGCAACCTCTGGTTTGGAGCCGCGCCTGGAACAGCCGTAAATTATTATCAAGGGAGGCAACATGAAAATAAATTATTTACGCTGGGCGGTTTTGATGGCGATGTTGGCAGGCACAGCCCAAGCGCAGACCAACGGCATCGCTTTTGTCACCGATGTCAAAGGCGATGCTGCAATGGATGCCGGTAAGGCCACGTTGATGGTGGAAGTTAAAAAAGGCGCGCGTATCAGTTGTACCAGAGAATGTGCGGTGGGCGTGATGTACTTGATTTCCGGCAAGGAATATGTGCTGAAAGGGCCGGGCGATTTTTTGGTGGGAGATTCTGAAGTAGTCGCCAAGATCGGACCGCCGCCGACCATGCGTGAGACCAACTGGAAAATTTCCTCCAAAGTGGTGGCACAAGCGGCGCAGTCATCGAGTGCGTCGATTCGCATGCGCAGCCTCGGTACTCCGCAACAAGTTGAACCGGCATCGTCGCTGGCGGAGCGGTTGATTTACCCGCGAGACACCAGCATAGCAACACTGCAGCCTGCATTTCGATGGACGGCCGCTAATCCGAAAGGCCCGTTTGATTTCGAGCTTAAGTCCGGGACCGATGCCAAAGTAGTTCCAGTGTACAAAGCCAGGACAAGCGCAATGTCGTTGATATTGCCAAAAAATATCAAGCTTAAAGCCGATGCACAATATCAGTGGATGGTTACTGCGGCGGCAGGCGAGGTTGGCAAGGCGACTTTCAAGACGCTGCCTTCGCACTCACTCGAATTAACGCAGAAGCGTAAACCTGACGACAAGGCGGCATTTTCTGATTGGTTACTTTACGCCTTGACACTGAAAGACCTGGGCGCGGACCAGGACGCCGCCAAGATTTGGGCGAAGCTTGCCGAAGAACGGCCTGACCTGCCTGAGTTATCCGCACTGGCGAAGTAACATTAAAACGCCAGCCTACGCGGTGTCAATGCCGCTCGCCAAACCAATGTTTTTTATATGCGTAATGTTTTTCATCCGCCGCAAATCGCGCAATAATCAAAATTTCAATATCGTTGCGTTCATGCACAAATTTATTTTCACAACAGGTCTGTGGATTCGTCGCTTCGGCGCGTTGCTGGTGTGCGTCGCCGCGTTGCTGTCGACCACATCCAGCATCGCCGCCAACGACGACCGTGTCGCGCTGGTGATTGGCAATGACCAGTATCCCGCTGACTCATTGAAGAATGCGGTGAACGATGCGCAGGCTGTGGCCAAGACGCTCAGTGACCTGGGGTTTAAGGTCATGATCAAAACAAACGCGGATTTCGCCGGAATGCGCAGTGCCGCAGTGGAATTTGCGAAGGTGATGGAAGGTGCCACCGCAGCCGTCTTTTACTACGCCGGGCATGGCGTCCAATACCGGGGCCAGAATTATCTGATTCCGACCGATGCAAAATTGACCTCGGAGGCGTCAATTGCCTTCAACGCAATGCCAGTGACGCAGATTCTTGACACCATGGACGAAGCGAAAGTACGCCACAAGTTCATTATTCTCGATGCCTGTCGCAACAACCCGTTCAGTACCGTCTTCACTTCAACCGGGCTGGCGAAAATTCAGGCGCCGCCCGGCACCATCGTTTCCTTCGCTGCCGCCGCAGGTCAGGTGGCGCCCGACGGGGCCGAAGGCGTCAATAGCCGCTATACCTCGACGCTGACCAGAGAGATGCGTGATCCGCAGCAACCCGCAGCCGCGATGTTTCAGCGCGTGCAGACGCTGGTTGCGCAGGAAAGCCAGAACAAGCAATTGCCGGAATTTCACAATACGCCACTATTTCGCGTTCCATTTTTCTTTGCCGAGCGCAGCGGGCAAGGTGCCGCTGCGGTAGCGCCGGCCGGCCTGTCCGGCGACGCACAGGCGCTGATTGAGGGCGAATTCTGGCGCAGCGCGAAAGAGAGCAGGAGGATTGAAGGTTTTCAGGCGTACGCCGAAAAATATCCGAATGGCAATTTTGCCTCGCTGGCGAGACTCGAAATTGATCGCCTGAAACAGGAAAAGTCCCAGCAACAGGTGGCCAGCTCACCGCTTTTGGCCAGTGCGGTCACGGCTGCACCAATTCTGGTGCCTGAACCCGGCCCCACCCGCGAAGCGCAGGCATCAACGCCGGTGCAAACGCTGTCGGCATCAACCGAGGCGTTGTCATTCAAGTCCGTGATCGCAAGCGCGACGACGCAACCCAACCATGCTAGGGATTCACGCGGGATCGACATAAACCCGCCGAGCACGGCTACCGCTCGACAAAAACCGCTCGACGAGACAGCCAATGCCCGCCCGCTTGCGACGCCTGCCAGGCTGGCAACGCCCGACAATGATAAATTGGCGGCGATCGCGCCCGAACAAAGAACCGCGTTGCCGCCAGTGCCGAGCATCGCGAAAGCCCTTAGCGGCGTCATTCCATTCCCGGACGGTGCGACCTATAACGGCGAGTTTAAGGAGACCAAGGATAAATTGCAGATTCTGCATGGGCAAGGTGAATTTATTTCACCGGCATTTCGTTACAAGGGCGAATTCCGCGAAAACAAGAAACAAGGCAAGGGTACTTATATCTGGGCCAACGGTAACCTTTACGAAGGGGATTTTGTTGACGACGAGCCGTCCGGTCGCGGCAAATTTGTGTTCGTCGGCGGCGATCAGTACGAGGGTGAGTATTCCAAAGGCGCGTTTAATGGCAAGGGAATTTTTGTCGCGAAGAACGGCGATAGAACCGACGCCGCGTTTGTCGACGGCAAGGCCAACGGGCAGTCAATCTACGTTTTTGCCAATGGCGACAGATACGAAGGCGAAATGGCGGGTGGAAAAATGTCCGGCAAGGGCATTTTCATCACCAAGGGTGGCGACCGCTGGGAAGCCAGCTTCGCCAACGATCGTGCGCACGGCAAAGGCGTGTATTACTTTTCCAACGGCGATCGCTACGAAGGCGATTTCACCAATGGCGCGATGACCGGCAAGGGGTCGTATTTCTATTCAACAGGCTACAAATCCGAGGGCAGCTACGTTAACGCGCAGTTGAACGGTGAAGGCAAGTTCTACTTTAATGACGGCGACTGGTTCGAAGGCGTCTTCGAACAAGGTTTGAAACGAGCCAAAGGATTTTCGGTTTCAAAAGACGGCGCCAAGCGCAGTGCGACCATGGTCGATGGTCAGGTGAAATTGGACGACGGTTGATAGGGCTAAGCACTACGCTAGCACTAGCGCGGCTTTCGGGACGAATATGCCCGAAGAAGTTCGACAAGTGGCGCATATTGACTCCCCCCGGTTTGCGAGCATTGTTTCATTGTTGGCAATGAGGGTCGACTGCACTCATATATACGGTCTCTGCGTTGGGCGCATTTGCCCAGACCATGATGGGCTATTCCCGCGTCTGTTCCTGATCGAACTATCGTGCTCGTTGGCACTTCACCATTTCAAGGTTTTGCAGACGCCGATTTGCCCTGTTTGCCATCAATGATTGGTGCTTGGCAATCGTGAAGAATGCCGCTCCTTTCTGGTGCGTGTTTACGTCTGAACTTGCTTGGCTGGTCCGAATCAGGCGGTTTGCGCCGTTGCCTGGTTGCCGTAATCGGCTTGGTAGTCAGCGCCACGGCAACAATGTTCTTGTTACTCCGCGTACACAACTTCTGCGCCCATCGGCTCAGGCTGTCGTCCTTGCCCTTCGCCGTTATGATCGCCGACCGGGCACCCTGGACCAGCAGGGTGCGCAGGTAGACGTCCCCGCGTTCGCTGATGCCCCTGCGCTTTGCCGTGTCGCCGATGCTGTGTTGGCCGGGCACCAGCCCCACCCAGGCCGAGGCATCTCGCCCGCGTTGGAATAGGTCGCCATCGCCGAGCGAGGTGACAAGTGCGGTCGCCGTGATCGGCCCAACCCCGCGCAACTTGAGCAGATGCCGCGCGTCCGCATGGGAATTTGCCAGTGTCTGGATGGTCTGCTCCAGCGTTGCCACCCATTCATCCAGATAGACCAAGTCTTCTCGCAGCCCGTCAGCATTGCCCGGAAGTCTGACATCAGGCCGTTTTCAGCGTCTTCGAGAATGTCAGGCAAGGCTTTGCGCAACACGGCAACGCCTTGTCTGGTGACGATGCCGTATTCGCCCAGCAGGCTTCGACTCTGGTTCACTTTTGCCGTGCGCTGGCGCACCAGTTCCGTTCCGATGCGGTGCAGTGCCTGGATGTTTTGCTGCTCGATGGTTTTGATCGGTACGAAGCGCATGTTGGGCTCCCCGACGGATTCGCAATTCGCTTCGGCGTCGTTGGTGTCGTTCTTGTTTTCTTTGACGTAGGGCTTCACAAACTGTGGAGCGATGAAGCTTGACGGTTTGTCCCTGCCCGCTGCGTCTGCTTGCCCAGTGGAGCGAACTGGCACAGGCTTCCAGCCCAATCAGGCAGGCCGGCAGTTGCTTGAAGTAAGTCGTCATCTCGCTGCGCAGCAACCGCCTGGCAAGCCACCGAGCGTAAGCGCAATCACGCCGATCGTCCCATACGCCAACCCAGCCTTCGAGGTGGTCAGGCCGAGCCCGCCCTTGTCGGCTGGGTCGAGCAAGAACGGTGCGGCGAGCATTAGCGTCTGCGCCTCGCCGACGCGAAATAACAGGAGAAAGGCGAGAATGATGAAGATATTTCGGCGCTTGAAAAACACGGTGAAGGTCGAGACAAAACCGCCGATGACATCGCTTTCGCCGTCACGTATTAACGGTTAATCGCTTGGCGGCGCCGGCAGTATCAACCGGTGGTACACAAAAAGTATAAAAAAATTCCAGCCAGAATGCAAAAAATAATCGACCACGCAAGCAAAACATTTCCGGCTTGCGCAGAGATTTATCCGGCGAGAATTACCAGCCCGCCCTGGCCCACGAACATCGCGATACGGTAAATCATGCTGCGCACACCAACAAACGCTGCTTGCTCGTGCTGCTCCAGCGCAAGCATATAAAAGCCATCGGCAACAATATCGTGCGTAACCGAACTGCACGCCATCAGCCAGAACAGACTAGCGTGACCTGAAAAAATGCGCAGCCGGAATCGTTAGCGCGACGCGTGCTAACGCCGCACCGATGAGCAGTTGCAAGCTCACGATCCAAAGGCGATTGGTGCGAAACATAGCCACGACCGGCGACCACACCGGCTTGATCACCCGCGGCAGATACAACCAGCTTGTGTAGAGCGCGATATCAGAATTGGAGAGCCCCAGATTCTTGTACATGATGACCAAACGCGTCATCACGACAACATAGGGAATCCTTTGGCCAAAATAGAGGGTTGGAATCCGCCACCACGGATTTCGTTCCCGCGCGGTTACTGGCATCGGCGCACCATCGGGCCATTGCCAAACACACGAAGTCTTTGGTTTCGGCAAGCAGCGCTTCAGCATCGACGGTTTTGATTGTTTTGATTGCGACAATGGCCACTTTGACTTGAAACTCACATATTTCGAGCATTTCTCGCGCGGTCGCTTCGTCGGTTCCGGTCGCCAGTATGGTTAGGTTGATGGTGCGGCGCATCAGCTTGGCGTTGGTGGCCTTCAAGTCCACCATCAGATTGCCGTAAGCTTTGTTCAGGCGAGCCATCGCCGCGCTGGAAAATATATTGAACACATTTTTTTGCGCGGTGCCTACATTGAGGCGCGTAATGCCGGAAATTACTTCGGACCCGGTATCTAGCGTAATGCCGTTGTCGGCCTCGGTCGACAACGGGGCATCGGCGTTATTGGCAAAGCTGATGTTAAGTGCGCCGGCGCTGCATGCGGCTACCATTGCGCCCATCCCTTAGGGCGTAGTACCAGTGGCAGCGAGAACGATGACAACATCGTTCGTCCCGGCAGCAGTATTGATGGGATCCGCAGCACTTTGATCACGTTCATCTTCGGCCCTCTCAATTGCCTGAAAAGTCGCATCGCGGTTGCTGGCGAGCAAAGCAATAGCGCGTTCCCTGGTCATCAAAAAGTCGGGCAAAGTTCAGCGTTGTCGAGCAATCCGAGGCGGCTGAAGTACTGGCACCGACGAAGATTAGGCGTCCGCCGGCTTCTAGTCGTGGCACAGCCGCAGTGACTGCGAGCGCGAGCTAAACGCTCGCTGCGCGTACCGCATTTACCGCTTTGAACAGGTCATCAACGAAGGCGTTGACCAGATCGCCCACCGCATACTGATCGAGACTCGTGTGTTGAAGGCTGGGTGCTTCCGTTTCTAGCATGATGCTGACTCAATGCGTCCAGGTTATTTTTGCGAGATAGCGCGAGTGACCGGGATCGGTTCTTCTGGCGTTCTGGGGTGTTTCATCCAACGAATAAACGCGATGGCTACCCGGCTGGAAACCTGTCTCGTGTGCGCCGATTCGATGACAGGCAGATTGCAGCATGGTGTACCAGCCATCAGTAGCGGCGTACTGCGGCTAAACATTGGTTCGCGAAAGCGTAAGCAAGTCCTATGGGTGGAATTACGCGGGACAAAAATCAATCTTGGATAGTCACGATCATTCAGCAACGTCGGATGCGCTGCAGTCCATGGAGAGATTGGAACGTAGGCGCAGCGCCAGAAGCAAGGTTAGCCGGATCGCGCGCGGTGCGCCATCGTACTACGGCTGCGGGAGAGTACTTTGGCCCTCAATCCAGGTCTCGTGGATATTCAGTTGATCGTCGGCAAGTACAAGATTTGCCCGATACCCAGGTGCAATCCGTCCGAGCTCATGTCCAAGCCCTAAAAATTGGGCGGGGTAGGTACTTGCCATCCGCGCCGCCTCGGCAAGGCCGATGCCGAGCATTGCAACGGCATTGCGCACCGCGCTGGCCATATCGAGTGCGGAGCCGGATAAAGTACCATTCTCGTCAACACACTTGCCATCGCGGACGAGGATCTTCTTGCCTTGCAGCAGGAACGAGCCTTGTGTCGTCCCGACGTTCGGCATCGCATCGGTAACCAGCATGAAACGGTCGTGGCGTTTGCAACGCAACGCAACCTGCAAGATCACCGGCGACACGTGATGTCCATCGACGATGATGCCGCACCAACTGTTTGCGTCATGCAAGGCCGCACCCACGACACCGGGCTCGCGGCTGCCTAGCGGTGACATGGCATTGAACAAATGCGTGAAACCGGTGAGGCCATGTCGCAGCGCGTCTTCGATTACAGAGTAAGTTGCGTTGGTATGTCCGGCAGAAATAATGACGCCCCTTGCCGCGAGCGATGCGATCACCTCCGCTGTAGTCATCTCGGGCGCGAGTGTCACCAGCGTCCGGCCGATTTTGAGCGATGACAAAAGCGCCACCGCATCGCCATCCAAGTGACGAAACTTGTCCGCGTCGTGCGTACCCTTGCGGGCTTCGTTTAGAAACGGTCCTTCCAGGTGCACACCAATGACGCCGGGTACTTTGCTTGTCATGGCGTCGCGAACCGCATCGATTGCACAAGCCACTACGGAAAGATCGTCACTAATCAGAGTTGGCAAAAAGCTGGTGGTGCCAAAAAGCCGATGCGCCGCTGCCATCGTACGAATGGTCGTCACACTTGGGTCATCATTGAACAGCGCGCCGCCGCCGCCGTTGACCTGCGTGTCAATGAAACCCGGCAGCAACAATCCACCTTTCAGATCGCGACGTGTAGCCGAGGCGCAACGTGAATCGTCCGGTGCCACCACGGCGAGAATGCGATCAGCGTCGATTAGGACCACGCGGTCATGGACCAGCCTTTCATCGCAGAGTACCCGCCCATTGATCAATGCCTCGACCACTAGCGCGTTTCCGTAATTTTGCGTAAATGCGGTGGCCGATCCGGGTCGCAGCCTCTCGCGATCGACAGCGCGTTGGCCAGCTTGTAAAAGCTCTGTGCCAACAGCAGTGGCTGGATCACCGGATGCGCTGGTATCGTCGGCAGAACTGTCGCGCCGGTGAGCGATCTGCCGGCAATCATCACATTTACGCCGCGCGCGACCAGTTCGCGCGCAAGCGCTTCTAGGTCGGGACGCGTCTCGTCGTCCTGTGTGAGCAGCAGCGCCGGGAAATTGGATTGCAGAAGTGCCTGTGGACCGTGGCGCACCTCGGCACCACTGAATGCTTCTGCATGCAGTCGGCAAGTTTCTTTGCATTTGAGCGCGGATTCTTGGGCAATACCCAGCCCCACACCGCGTCCAATCACATAGAGGTGACTAGTGCTCCGCAGCGTGGGCATGGCGGCACCCCAGTCAAGGTGCCAGGCAATGTCGAGCGATTCGGGTGCCAATGCGAGTGCATCAAGAAGAATGTCGTCAGCGGTCCAGGCTGCGACCAAATGAACTATCGCCGCCAATGAGGCGATATAGGATTTAGTGGCGGCGACGCTCTGTTCCGGTCCCGCACATAGGGGGAGCAGGTAGTCAGCTACATCTGCGAGCGGTGCATTGTCAGTATTTACCATGGCAACGACGGTGGCACCGGCCGTTTTGGCCGCCCGAGCCGCTGCGACCAGATCGGGGCTGCGACCTGACTGGGAGATCGCCAGAAAAAGGCAGTCGCGCAAATTCTGCTTCACGGCATACACCGAACTTACCGAAGGGGACGCAGAAGAGGTCAGTATGCCGAGGCGGGTTTCAATCAGATACTTGGCAAAGGTGGCGGCGTGATCTGAGCTGCCGCGGGCGCAGGTGACCACGGCGCGCGGCGCGTGCAAACGCAACGCACTGCCCAGCTCAAGTGCGCACGAATGATTATTCTCATATTGCGCGCGCACCGCGCCAGCCGCTTCCGCTGCCTCGCGGAACATGTGGGTGGTCTCGGGATCTACCCGTTTGATTTCGTTTTCCGGCATGTTAGGCTTTCTGCTTGCGGTGCTGAGTGAATTGTCGGTGCCAAATATCAAGGCGCGCTGAGCTCCGCCACAAAATCATAGGTATCGCCGCGATAGAACGACTGTGAAAACTCGACGGCGCGACCATCGCGAAGAAAACCCAGGCGCTCCGCCAGCAATCCGGCGTCGCCTTCACGCGCATTGAGCAACTTGGCTTGTTCGGCGTTGAGCAACAAGGCACGTAGCCGTTGCAAGGCGCGCACCGGACGATTGCCAGCCAGTTCGAGCGCCTCATACAAAGAAGTATCGACAGTCGCCAGCGAAGGCAGGCAGGATGCGACGATGGTCGCGAGCTCTACCGACATCGGTGCGTCATCTGCATAGCGGATGCGGTGGAAGCGATAGACCGGGGTCCCGGGGCTGAGTCCAAGCGTCAGCGCCTCTTCCGGCGACACTGTTCCCTCGGTTTTCTTCAACCAGACGCTGTGTGGTTTGCGTCCGCGAGCGCGCATGTCCTCGGAAAACGAGGTCAGTTTGGCGAAATTTTTCTCGATACGTGCCGAAACAAAATTGCCCGAACCCTGGCGGCGCACCAGTAGTCCTTCTTCCACTAGTCCCTCGATGGCCTTGCGCACGGTAATGCGTGATACCGCCATGTCGATAGCTATCTGCCGTTCCGCTGGAAGCGCGTCGTCCGGCGCAAGGACGCGAGTCTCAATGGCGTCGCGAATTGCGCGCTGTAACTGTTGATACAGAGGAAGGCTGCTGTTCGGATCCAGCGGCGGCAAGAGGTCGGCGAGTGAGGTCATTCAGCTGTTTCCCATTCGGTATTGATAATGCACCCGTTTTGGTAGGCTAGGGGCAAATTATATATGACCAATATAATACCAATTAAAATGCAGAATTGCCTGGATAAATCATGGTAAAAATCCCGGCGCTATAGCAAGAATATGCACAGAGGCTGTGTATGATTCTGGCAACAGCATAACATTTATTGTAAATAAATGGTAGCATATTGGCACGCAATGGTAGTATATTGGCATGACATTGGTTTTGCAGGGGTTGTATTGTTGGGGTCAACGCATTCCGAATGCAGCGGGTCGGGGAGCCGGGATTCCGGGTGAGAACAGGGTTCATTCCAATCGGATGGCCAAAACTGGAGGGCAGTCATGAAATTCAAACAGACACCAATCGCATCAGCAGTGGCCTTCGCACTAATCAGCACCGCTTTCGCGGCGCAAGCGCAACAGGCGGAGCAGAAGGAACTTGGCAAGACGCCAAACAGGAAGCAGGAGGTGGAAGCCGTCGTCGTCACCGGTATTCGCGTCTCGTTGGAAAAATCGCTGGAAGCAAAGCGGAACGCGGACACGCATGTGGATGTGATTACCGCCGAAGATATTGGCAAAATGCCGGACAAGAATGTGGCCGACTCATTGCAGCGCGTGCCGGGTGTCACCATCAGTTCCGCCGGCGCCACCGAGGGCGGATTCGACGAGAATGACCGTGTCAGTCTGCGCGGTACCAATCCCAGCCTGACGCAGACTCTGATCAACGGCCACGGCGTTGCATCGGGCGACTGGTTTGTGCTGAACCAGAGCGGAACGGTAGGTCGCAGTGTCAGCTACACCCTGCTACCGTCCGAGTTGGTCGGCCAGGTGATCATCCACAAGAGTTCCGAAGCCAGCCTGATTGAGGGCGGTGTGGCGGGATCGGTCGATATCATCACCCGCAAGCCGCTGGACTTCCGCAAGCCGCTGACACTTGAGGCATCAGTAGGTGCCGTACATGCCACGCTACCGAATAAAACCGATCCTCAGGTGAGCGCGTTAATGAACTGGAAGAACGACACCAATACTATTGGCGTGTTGTTGCAGGGCTTTTCGGAAAAGCGTCATCTGCGTCGCGATGGTGTGGAATTGCTGCGCTATGAGTTGATTGCCCCCGGTTCTGCCGTCGCCCTCGCCCACCCCGACCTCACGGGTGTTTACTATCCCGGGCTGCTCGGCGTGGCGCTGTTCGAGCAGGAGCGCAAACGTGATGGTGGCTTGATCGACGTTCAGATCAAAGCCAGCAATGAGCTCACGCTGGATTTCAGCGCGTTTAGTTCCAAATTGAACGCGTCCAACTACAACCGCAATTATCTGCAATGGGGTTCGCATTTCATCAACGGCGGCGCCGGGCAGTCACCCGACTCCGGCTACGTCGTCAGAAACGGCACCTTGGTGCAGGCGAATTTCACCGGTGTACCGGGTACCCAGTACGGTATCTATGACCAAATTTCCCGGCCTAACGAAAGCGCCGATTCCAATTTTTTCGCCTTTGACGCGAAATTTCGCCCCAGCGACAAGTTGACGCTGACCAGCAAGCTAGGCACGTCGACCGGGCACGGAAAAACGCCGACTCAGGATGTTGCGGAATGGGACTTCGCGGTGGGTAGCGGCACGTCCTATAAATTGAATGGCATTAACAGCGCGCCTAGCTTCGCCTTCGGCAATGCCAATAATTCCAATCTGTCGGCTGTGGCCGGCCTCGACTGGATGTTTGGCGACCAAAGCATCAACGTAATCGACAAGGAAAACTGGGCGCAGCTCGACGGCGAGTATGCCCTCGACGCAGGCGCGTTCACCACGCTGAAATTCGGCGCTCGCCGCAACACGCACGAGCGTAGTTTGAACGGCATTGTCAACCAGCGTCCGGCCCTCGATGGCAGTGCCTTCAATACAGCGAACTGGCCACAGGGCATTTCCAACTATCCGTCCAACTTCGGTAGCGGCCTCGGTAGCGGCTTCCCAACGAGCGTCTGGTATTACACCGCCGCGCAATTGGCTGCCTTCTCTTCCAAAGTAGCCTATCGGCCCACTGACGGCTCGCGCGAACCTTACAGCGAAGAATACGGCGTGAAAGAAACAAATTCGGCGGCGTATCTGCAGGCCAATTTCGAGGGCAAGGGCTGGTCGGGCAATGCGGGACTGCGGCTGGTGCAAACCAAGGAGCATGTCCTGAGCTACAACGGTGCGTCGACGCAAACGCCTGGCGTCATCACCACCTCGTTGTTCGGTCCTTTCGTGATCACACCGACCGATCACACCTACAGCGATGTGCTGCCAAGCGCCAATTTCAAGTTTGATCTTGGCAAAAACGTGGTCGCGCGACTGGCGGTATCGAAGACGATGACGCGCGCCGATTATTCGGCGTTGGCAAGCAGCGTGTCGTTGAGCCCGCCTGGCGTTGCGGGTGGCGTCGGCAGTGGTAGTGGCGGCAACCCCGATCTGAAGCCGATTCGATCGACCAATTTTGACGCCACGCTGGAGTATTACTTCGCACCTCGTTCCCTTGCGCAGGCAACGCTGTTCCACATGACCCTGAACAACTATATCGGCCTCGGGCAAGTGACAAAGAACTTTAAGACTTTCAGCAGCGCCTTCCCGAACGGAATTGCGACGGATTATGTGTTGTCTGTGCCGATCAACAGCAGTGGGAAAGTGAGCGGAGTCGAGCTGTCCTACGAACAACCTTTGTTCGGCAACTTTGGCTTCGCCACCAACTATACGTACGCCGACGCCAAGGAAGACAGCGGTGGACCACTGGTTGGCGCATCGAAGAACACCTACAACGTGAGCGGATACTATGAAGATCAGATGTTCAGCTTGCGTGTTGCCTACACGTTCCGCTCCCACTTCTACAGCGGGCTCGATCGCAATACGGCGTTCTACCAAGATGATGTTGCCAACGTGTCGGCGGCGTTCGGTTACAAGTTCAGTGATAACCTGAGTTTCACTTTCGATGCCCAGAACCTGAACAATCCGAAACTGAAGTATTACGCGCTCAATAACGATCAGCCACGGTCAATTTATCAGAATGGCCGACAGTACTACCTGAACGCACGTTTCAAATTCTAAATCTTAAGCCTGGAGTTGCCGTGTGTACCTGCCCCTACGCATCAAGGGCAGTTGTACACGGCTCTGAGGAGGGTGGGGAAAGTTTTGACCCGTCCTCTTTTTCTTGTCGGTATGTAGTTCAAAAATGGTTCGCGCCAGTTAGCCTTTGATCAGTACACTGTGCATGCGGATTCTTTGTCTATTAATTACCGCTTGACCGAACAGAGGCATGCGCATGGCATTCAACGAACATTCAATAGCGGAAAGCCGCCGGCGATTTGCAAGTGCGCTGCGCATGTTTGTAGGTGTGTTGTCGATACTGGTGGTGGAACATGCGATGGCGGCTGCACAGGGTCCGTCTGTCATACCGAACCCGGCTGCAATGACTTCGCAACCAGGCGAATTTAGGCTGTCTGCAAAAACGTCGATCGTGGTTTCCGTAAACGACAGGCAAACGAAGCGTGTCGCGCAATACTTCAGTGATCTTGTCTTGCGAACGCGCGGCGTACGCGTGCCGGTTCGCACAGGGCCGCCAAGTGACGGCAACATTAATTTTCAACGTACCGGTGGCGGCAAATCCGGTAACGAGGCTTATCAGATCGATGCGACTAGCGCCCGCGTTACCATTTCGGCCCGCACTGCGCGTGGACTTTTTTACGGCGGCACCACACTGTGGCAATTGCTAAGCAGCGATCCTGGAAAGGGTACGCTGGTTGTACATGCGGTCAAAATCGCGGACGCACCGCGCTTTGCATGGCGCGGTGTGATGCTCGATTCCGCCAGGCATTTTCAGACACCCGAATTCATCCGCAACTTTATCGATTGGATGGCACTGCATAAGCTCAATGTCCTGCACTGGCATCTCACCGATGATCAGGCGTGGCGCCTGGAGATCAAGAAATATCCGGCGTTGACGTCAGTGGGTGGATTTCGCGTCCCCGCCGGTCCGGCTGCGCAAGCCGACATCGACCCGGCTACCGGTAAACCGCGGCAATACGGTGGCTTTTACACGCAGCAGACGGTACGCGAAATTGTCGCGTTTGCTGCGGATCGCGGCGTCACTATCGTGCCCGAAATAGAGATGCCGGGCCATGCGACGGTGACGCTGGTCGCGTACCCCAAGCTTGGTGCCACCGTCAATCCGCCACGCTTCGTTCCTGCCGACTGGGGTATCTATGAGAACGTCTATAACGTTGAAGACCCCACCTTCGCTTTCCTTGAAGATGTGTTGAAGGAGGTGATGACGCTGTTTCCCGGCAAGTACATCCATGTCGGTGGTGACGAGGTCGCGAAAACACAATGGAAAGAATCGCCGCAGGTGCAGGCACGCATGCGTACTCTCGGCATCACCGAGCCGGCTGCATTGCAGGTCTATTTCACGCAACGCATCGGTCGATTTTTGCAGAAAAACGGACGCCGACTGGTAGGTTGGGACGAGATCCTGGAACCGGGATTACCGCCTTCGTCGGTGGTGATGTCGTGGCGCGGCGTCGAAGGTGCGCTAAACGCGGCCACCAAGGGTTTCGATACGATACTCTCTCCTTGGCCAACGCTCTATTTCGACAATCGTCAGAGCAGCGCTGCTGACGAGCCACCGGGTCGCGGACGCGTAATTTCCATCGAAGACGTTTACCGCTTCGAGCCCATGCCTGAAAAACTGACGCCTGAACAGCAGCGCCACGTCATCGGCTTGCAGGGCAACGTGTGGACAGAACATATCCGTACCGATGAGCGAGTTGGCGCGATGACATTTCCGCGCGCTGCCGCTATTGCAGAAATCGGCTGGTCTATACCTGAACGGCGCGATTGGCCTGATTTCGTGAAGCGACTTGCGACACAGTTCGGGCGCTATGAGGCGCTGAAAATACCATACGCCGACAGTGCATTTGCCGTGCGAGCGAGCACGCAATACACGCCGACAGAAGCCATGGTGACACTATCGACGCAAACAATTTTTGGCGACATTCGCTATACGCTCGACGGACGCGAACCGACTTCGATATCAACCCGATATGAAGGTCCGCTGCGCGTGCCCTTGCCGGGTGAAATGCGTGCGGCAACGTTCGCTGGTGACACAAGATTGTCCCGGCCGCGAAGCATTCCGTTGCGTCGTGAACTCGCGCAGCGCCGCACCAGCCACGAGCTTAAACTTTGCAGCGCCAACATCGACCTCTCTCTGGAGGATGACGCACCAGTGCGCGGACCACGAGCCGTGTTCATGTTGGATATTAACAATCCGTGCTGGATATTTCCGCAAGCGCAACTAGACTCGATCGTGGGAATGGTGGCGGCGGTCGGACAGATACCGTTCAATTTTCAGATCGGCGAAGACCTGAAAAAAATCCGCTTCGCGACGCCGACGACCGCGGAGGGAGAACTCGAAATACACCTCGGTACCTGCGATGGCGAAATCATTGCGCGCCTGCCGCTGGCACCCGCGGTGACGTCGAATGCTGTCACGGTGCTGCCGCCTGTACCGATTGCATCCCGACCGGGCAAGCACGATCTGTGCATGCGATTTGCGCAACGATTTTCCACGCCTGAGACCGATCCGGTATGGGCGCTGGATTGGATCAACCTGACGGAGCGCGAAACCGCGAAGTAATGACGACACTGTTATTGAAATCGCCGCTGGCGGGCTGGTGTATGCCGCTCTCCGAGGTACCGGATCCGGTATTCGCTGAACGCATGGCAGGCGATGGCGTCGCTATCGATCCGACCGGCAATATCCTGTACGCACCCTGCGATGGCGTCATCGTGCCACTGAAAGACGCAAAGCATGCGCTGACAATTCACACAGCGAGCGGTCACGATATCCTGCTCCACGTCGGCATCGATACCGTAAAACTGGCTGGTGAAGGCTTCGCGGCACTCGTTCAAGCAGGTCAACATGTCACGACAGGTCAGGCGTTGCTCAGGTTCGACCTCGATCTCATCGCGCGACGTGCGCGTAGTGCGGTGACGCCAATCCTTCTTGCCTCCGGGGGCAGCGTTCGGCGGCGCACTGAAAGCGGTGTTGTGGCGGTCGGCGATTTTTTGATGGAGGTCGAGTTGGGTTTGCTGGTCGGCGAATTGCGAACGCCAGCGGTCGGTGCCGAAGAGATCAGTCAATTTTTCAATATCGACTTTGATCATGGATTGCATGCGCGACCCGCGGCGCGGGTGGCCGCCGCACTGCGACCTTTCGACGCGCGTGTCACCTTCATCCTGCGCGATCGCAGCGCCAACGCGCGCAGTACCGTTGCACTGATGTCGCTCGGCGTTTACCGCGGTGACATCATCGAGGTCCGGGCGGCTGGCAGCGAGGCGGAGAATGCGCTGGCGGCACTGGAGTCGTTATTGGGCGCGCCGGTCGGTTCAGCCGTCGTTGCGTTGCCGCAGGAAGTTGCTGTTGTGAAAATCCCAAATGTCGAAAGCCGGGCGGGCCATATCAAGGCGGTGATTGCCAGCGGCGGTGTGGCGATTGGCGAGGCCGCGCAGTTGTTTCAGCCGGAAATTTCGGTCAGGGAAATCGGCGATGGCGTCGAGCGGGAAACCGTAGCGCTCAACGCGGCGATCGCCATCGTCAAGCTAAACATTGAATCCTTGGTGAAGACGGCAAACGGTGAACAGCAAACTATTCTCGCGGCACATGTCGAACTTATTCAGGATCCCGAATTGGCGTCGCGCGCGGATGACTGGCTGCGGCGCGGCACGAGTGCCGGCTACGCCTGGCGCAAGGCATTGCGCTCAATTGTCGATACGCTGCGAGCGGATGGCGATGCCCACATGATGGAAAGAGTTGCCGATTTGCGTGACCTTGAAAACCAGGTATTGCTGGTACTGGATGGGCGGTGCCCGGGTCAAACGCGCGATTTGCCCGAAAGGGCGATCCTGATCGCCGATGAATTGCTGCCCTCGCAACTAGTGTCACTGGACCCCGCTCGCGTCGCCGGTATTTGCACAGCGCGCGGCGGACCGACTTCCCATGTCGCCATCATCGCTGCGGCCATGGGTATTCCGGCGCTGGTGGCAGCAGGCCCGCTGATACTTGAGATTATCGATGGTACACGCCTCATCCTCAATGCGGATCGCGGCCATCTACATGTGTCGCCCGAGCTAGTCGAAATCAAGGCGGCGCAACAAGATCTTGCCCAACGCGCGTCACAGCAGGCAGCTGACATTGCTGCGGCGCAAGACATTTGCCGGACACGCGATCAGCTACAAATAAAAGTCTATGCCAATCTCGGCGCTTTGGCCGAGGCCGCGCCAGCGGTGGCCAAAGGCGCGGAAGGCTGCGGCCTGCTGCGTACCGAATTTCTGTTCCTGGATCGGCGCGAACCGCCGGATGAGAACGAGCAGGCACGCGAATATCAGATGATCGCCACCACACTCGGAAGTCGACCACTGACCATCCGTACGCTCGATATTGGCGGGGACAAGCCCATTGCGTATTTGCCACTACCGCGTGAAGACAATCCCGCACTGGGTCTGCGTGGCCTGCGTACCAGTTTATGGCAACCTGAATTATTGCGCACACAATTGCGCGCCATTCTGCGGGTGCAACCAGCGAGCCAGTGCCGCATCCTGCTGCCGATGGTGACCGATATCGGTGATGTGCGCGTAGTGCGCGCCTTGCTCAATGAGTTGCAGATAGAAATGGGCATTGCCGAATTGCCTGCGCTGGGCATCATGATTGAAACGCCGGCCTCCGCATTGCTTGCCGATCAACTGGTTGGCGAAGTCGATTTTCTCTCGATCGGCACCAACGATCTTTCGCAGTACACGCTGGCCATGGATCGCGGGCATCCAGAGCTCGCCGCCAGACTCGATGCATTGCACCCGGCGGTGCTGCGTCTGATCGAAGCCGTCGCCAATGCAGGTAACACGCAGCACAAGGAGGTTGCGGTTTGCGGCGGGCTCGGTTCGGATCCGATCGCAATTCCTATTTTAATCGGGCTAGGTGTGGATGAAGTCTCAGCCGTACCTGCTTTAATCCCGCGTATCAAACGGGTGATCCGGTCACTCGATGCAAGTGCTTGCGCGGTGCTTGCGCAGGAAGCGCTTGCGCAGACCAGCGCTACTGCGGTTCGCGCCCTCGTTGAAGCCTGGCTGGTCCGCCAATCGGCACAATCCGTTTCGGGAGCGTAGCGCAATGAAAGGCCTGATCGAATCGACCCAGCAACTCGGCCGCGCGCTGATGCTGCCGATTGCCGTTCTTCCGGTTGCAGGTTTGCTGCTGCGCTTGGGGCAACCTGACTTGATGAATCTGGCACCCGTCGCGGCAGCGGGCGACGCCATTTTTTCCAATCTTGGCATCTTGTTTGCCATCGGTGTGGCGGTTGGCTTGGCACGCGAAAATCACGGTGCCGCAGGGCTTGCGGCCGTCGTCGGATTTTTGGTTGCCACCAAGGGCGCGGAAGTCCTGATTCAGGTACCACCGGATTTGCTGGTCGCTATTGGTCGTAAAGGCAACGACCTCGCCATCGCCGCGCACAAGGCGCGGCAGCTTGCAAAACTGAGTGTGCCCATCGGCATTATCTCAGGTCTGATTTCCGGCGCACTCTATAACCGCTACAGCGATATACGCCTGCCCAGTTCTCTCGCGTTCTTTGGTGGCCGGCGCTTCGTGCCGATTGCAGCGGGCTGCGCAGGGCTGGTGGTCGCTGCCGTTTTCGGTTTCGGCTGGTACTATCTGGAACACGGCATGGATGCGCTGAGTCGCGGCATTCTTTCGGCTGGCGAATTTGGTCTGTTTGCTTACGGTGTGCTCAATCGCTTGCTGATTGTCACCGGTCTGCATCACATCCTCAACAATGTCGCCTGGTTCCTGGTCGGCGATTTCCACGGCGTCACCGGCGATCTGAAGCGCTTCTTTGCCAGCGATCCCAGCGCCGGTGTGTTTATGAGCGGCTTTTTTCCAGTGATGATGTTCGGTCTTCCTGCGGCATGTCTGGCCATGTATCACACCGCATTGCCTGCCCGCCGTCGCGCGACTGGCGGGTTATTGCTGTCGATGGGGCTCACCTCTTTTCTGACCGGTGTCACCGAGCCAATCGAGTTCACTTTCATGTTTCTGGCGCCGATGCTGTTTGTGGTGCACGCGGTATTGACCGGGGCGGCCATGGTGACGATGGATCTACTCAACAGCCGCCTCGGCTTCGGGTTTTCGGCGGGCCTGTTCGACTATGTGCTCAACTTCAAACTCGCGACCAATCCGTGGTTGCTTTTACCGGTGGGTGGCGTGTACTTCGCGCTGTACTACGGACTGTTCCGTTATTTCATCGTGCGCTTTAATTTAAAAACGCCGGGCCGCGAACCTGAAGAATCCGCCGCCGTTCTTGCAGATGTAAAAGGTGGTAACGAACAAGCTGACGGTTTCATCGCGGCACTCGGTGGTGCGGATAACCTGACCTCGGTCGATGCGTGCACCACCCGCCTGCGATTAGTGGTGGCGCATCGCGAGGCGATCAACGAAGATGCGCTGCGCAAACTCGGGGCGCGCGGTGTGGTCAAGTTGGGCAACGATGGATTGCAGGTGGTGCTCGGGCCGATTGCGGATCAGGTCGCAGGCGACATCCGTACCCGCCTTGGGGCAATGCGGCGCAGTCCAGTCGCTGCAACCACATCGCCTGCGGCGATTCGCGTCTCTGAAGTCGGCGCAGTTATCGATCCCGCAAAGGTTGCACAAATATTGAATGCGCTGGGCGGTGCGGCGAACATCAAGCGCATTGAAGGTGCAGCGGGACGCGTATTGATCTCGGTACTCGAAGCGGATGCCGTCAACGAATCTGCATTGCGTTCACTCATCACGCGCGGCATTGCCCGGCCACAGCCGGACAGCGTCCACTTGCTGCATGGCGATGCGTTATCGTTGGAAAAACAACTTGTCAGTTTTGCGAAGGGATAGCACGAAATGAAACACTCCGCGCGATACACAACCCCGACAGCCACGGCTCTCATTATGGTGGTGCTCGGCATGAGTTTTGCCCCATGCGTTCTTGGCCAAGGGTCTGCGCCCGGGACGATAATCGGGGCGACGTCGATGATCGACGATGCACCCGGAAAGTCGAAGGCGGGATTGGAACTGGAACGGTCAAAACTAAAAACACTGCCAACCCTCAAAGCGCAGACATCCACGGACCGCGTCAAACTCGCCGTGCAAATGGCACAGGATCTGATGAGAGCCGGGAAATATCCAGAGTCTTTGGTTACGCTTGCGAGACTGGACAGCGTTGCAGACAAAAGCGCCAGCGACATTTATCTCATTGAGCGGACGCGCGTCGCGGTCGCTTCAATTACCAGTGACAAGATACTGCTCAATCGCTCAATCGAGGCCGTGATCGCCTCGGGCCAGATAGCTGCGAATGAGCGGACTGAATTCTCCGAACTGCTGGCGCGCAATTATTTCAACCAGAAGAACTTTCCAAAGGCGATCACTTGGTCAAGGCGCTATTTCAGCGAGGGCGGTACCGATGTCGATATGCGCCGGGCGCTGGTGCTTTCTTATTATTTGAACAACGACTATGCGCGCGCCACGCAGGAAGTCAGCGCCGACATTCAGGCTGAGGAGCGGGCCGGCATCAAACCCTCGGAAGAACAACTGAGAGTGCTGGTCAGCAGCGCGCAAAAACTGGATGACAAAGCCGCTTACGCGACTGCGCTCGAAAAGTACGCCGCCTACTACCCGAAGAAAAAGTAACGCGCCCCAGCGACCCTCGTCGTGAATAAGTGAGATCTTACCTATGGCATTTGAATCCGCGCACAATGCGACCGTGATGCATTCAGCGCCACAAAAAATTCCCGAATGGCACGATGTCGATGATCATATGTTCCGGGAAGAAATCATCAGCCAATACCGGCCGGCCGTTTTAAGGGGCTTTGTGAATGACTGGCCAGTCGTACTGCGCGCCCGGCAGTCGCCCGAGGCGGTATGCAATTACCTGACGGCGTTCGACAATGGAAACACCGTCGATGCGCTGTTGCTCCCACCGGAAGTCAACGGCAGAATATCTTATCGGGACGACATGAATGGCTTCAATTTCATGCGAAACAAGCTACCAATTTCGGCGGTTATCGAGCAAATCGCCCGATATTCGCAATTTCCCAATCCCCCGTCGGTCGCGGTCCAGAGCGCATTGATTTCCAATTGCCTGCCGGGATTTTTGGCCGAACATAAACTGCCTGTCATGGATGATTCGGTGGCACCGCGTATCTGGATGGGCAACGCGATCACGACCCCCGCGCACATTGACGAGTCAAACAATATTGCCTGCGTCGTTGCCGGCAAGCGCCGCTTCACCCTGTTTCCGCCAGCGCAGGTGGCCAATCTGTATCTTGGCCCGGTGGACTACACGCCGACCGGCTCACCGATCAGCATGGTCGCGTTCGACAAGCCTGATTTCGAGCGCTTCCCCAAATTCAGGGAAGCGCTTGCCGCCGCACAAGTTGCCGAGCTTGAGCCCGGCGATGCGATATACATCCCTACGCTATGGTGGCATCACGTCGAATCGCTTAAAGCTTTGAACATCCTGATCAACTACTGGTGGAAAGGAGCAACGGGTTCGGCCAGCAAATCCAATTCCAACTCCGCCTTTGATTGTCTGCTGCACTGCCTGCTGAGCATGAATGCGTTGCCACCCGAACAGAGGGAAGCGTGGCGGGCGATCTTCGATCATTATGTTTTTGACACCACCACTGATCCTGCCGCGCACATCGCGGAACATCGACGCGGCGTATTGGGCAACGTAACGCCGGCACTTGAGCAAGAGATCAAGGCGTGGTTAGTTTGCCGAATGCGGGGGCAGGAAAAGTAGGCGCAGTTATTTTTATTCTGCTTTATTTTGCGCAGTACATTTCAGCACAAGATTGCCGCGCCTTGTACCTTTTTCCATCGGCACCGTTAACCGCACGGACCCATCCATGACAGCGACGCTATTCAATTACAGCTACTCCTTCAAGCAGACAACAAAAGATACCAGCATCCCGCCGACGATAAAAAAAATTGTCATCGTCGGTGGTGGAACAGCGGGATGGATGACGGCGATGATTCTGGCCAACTCCCTCATGCGGCGCGGCGTTGAGATATCGGTGGTCGAGTCGCCCGTGGTAGGCATTATCGGCGTGGGGGAAGGCTCTACACCCTGGCTGCGGGGTTTCTTCGATAGCGTAGGCATCGAGGAAGCCGAGTGGATGCCGGCATGCAACGCCACCTACAAATGCGGCATCACATTCGACAAATGGTCGACAAAGCCCGGCTTCGAGAGTTACTTTCACCCATTTGCCTCGATGCTCGATAACCTCACGATGACCCAGTTTGTGCACAATGCGCAGGCGCGCGCGAATGGTGCCGACCTGCACGCGCACCCCAATCGTTTTTTCATCGCGTCGCGCCTTGCCGAAAAAAATCTGGCACCCAAGCCCAATCGCAATTTTCCCTTCGATGTCTGGTACGGCTATCACTTCGATGCGGTGCTGGTGGGGGAATTTCTGCACAAAAAAGCCGTCGAGCGCGGCGTGAAATATCGGAGCTGCCACGTCACCCACGGCAATCTGAATGAACGCGGTGAGATCGCATCGATTGCGACCAAGGAGGGCGAAATCATCGTGGCGGATTTCTTTGTCGATTGCACCGGCTTTGCCAGCATGCTGATCCAGAAAACACTCGCGACGCCCTACGTGAGCTTTGCAAATAATCTCTTCAACGATTCCGCCGTCGCGATTCCCACACCACTCGGCGAGGTCATTCCCTCGCAAACCGTGTCGACCGCGTTGAAACACGGTTGGGAATGGAAAATCCCGCTTACCAACCGCTATGGCAACGGCTATGTTTACAGTTCCGCCTTTTGTTCCGCCGATGAAGCCGAGCATGAACTGCGGGAGACGTTGGGATTGCTGGAATCAGATACGCCTGCCCGCCATCTGAAAATGAAGATTGGTCGCGTGACCAAGCATTGGAACAAGAATTGTCTTGCCGTTGGTTTGTCGCAAGGGTTTATCGAGCCCCTGGAAGCCACCGCGCTGCTTTTCATTCAGCGGACCGCCACCAGATTTGTGGAGTTTGTGGAGGAGGGTGACCTGAGCGAAGCTGCGCAGGGAAAATTTAATCAACTCGTCAATGAACACTTCGAAGGCACGCGCGACTACATCGTTACCCACTACAAAACCAATTCGCGAACCGATACCGACTATTGGCGTGCCAACGCCGCGAACATGAATTTGTCCGACTCGCTGCAGCAGCTTTACGCCACCTGGATGGCGGGAAAAAGCATCGCAGCCGGAGTGGGCAAGCAGGTGATCGGCAAAGGCTATCCGATCTTTTCCTGGTATTGCATCATGTCGGGGATGGGTATTTTCCCTGATCAACAAGACTTGCGTCCCGCCAATATGGACGAAAGCAAATACGACATGGCGGAAATCGACAATCTGCTAACGCGTAGCGCCGCAAATTTCCGCGATCAGAAAGATCTGTTGCGCGATATTCCGAAAAGAGTCGAAGAGAATGCCCTGCAAATCTATTTTTGGTAACCAAATAATATTGAATCCCGGGGAAAAAATCGGGAGAAATCGATACGCAGCGTGAACGTATTTTCATAACCTCAAATTACACAGAACGTCATTTCCCCACGCTTACGGTTTTGAAATTCGCGCTGCTGTTTGCCGCAGTGACTCGCGAATTTTCGGCAACGCCGTGCGTGCCGCTTGCTCACCGCGCTGGATGCACATGCGACGATACTCCTCGCTGATGCCGGCGTAATAGTTGAGATCGGGATGGATGAATACATCGGCCAGCGGGCGTTCTTGCTCGATGAGAGCGGTACGCTTTCGGTCGCGCAGCCGCCATGCTTTCGGCGCTTCGGAAGGCGTGCTTTCAAGGTAAGCTGAAACGTCCACGGCGATGACGATGTCTGCGCCCAGTTCGCGCGCGACATGGATCGGCACCGGCTGGGCCTCGTCGCCATCGTGATATTCGATGCCGCGAATTCGCACTGGCGCAAACTGGCCGGGCGTGGCACTCGACGCGCGCACCGCAGCCGCAGTATTGCCCCGTGTGAAAACAGCGAGCAGATTGTTGTCGCGCCTGCTCGCCGTCACGGCCAGCTTGCGCTGGAATGATTCGATTGGCTTGCCACCGGTCTGTTCGCGGACAAAGGCCTCGAGCGCATCGCCGTTACCCTCAAACCCATTAGTTGAAACGCCGATGAACCTCGTTGGATCGATTGCCAGCGCCATCTTTTCAATTTCCGCCGCCGAAGTACCGTTTGCATAAATCGCGCCGATCATAGCACCAACGCTCGCGCCGACCACCAGGTCCGGCTGGATGCCATTGGCTTCCAGCACTTTCAGAACCCCAATATGTGCGAAACCGCGTGGCCCACCGGCACCGAGCACCAACGCGAGGTGTGGGCGTTTGGCTGGCGGGTAAGGTGCGAACTGCGGCGCATCGGGGCCGTTGAATTCGGCGATGCCGCCGGTGCAGCCGCCAAGCAACGATGCCAGCAACAACATCAGCGCGACCAAAATCAGCACTGAACGTTCGCAGGAAACAGGATGATATGGTAACTTTGCCGTCACTGTTATTTTCCGATTAAGATCTTAAATGACCACCGAACGCCGTCCCAACTTCTTGTTTGACGGGGCTTCACCGCAAATTTCAACGTGGGCTGGCGCGATCATTGCCGACCCGCTTTCGCTGCCAATATTGTTCGCTGCATGTTACATCACCAACGATAGTATCGAAGCGGCGTGCGTTATCGATACTCCTAGAGCATAGCCTGATGCTGGACGCAATCATTATTGGCGGCGGCCACAACGGCCTGGTGTGCGCCTGCTATCTCGCCGCCAAAGGCCTTCATGTGCGGGTGCTGGAGCGGCGCAATATCGTCGGTGGTGCTGCGGTCACGGAGCAATTTCACCCGGGATTTCGTAATTCAACCGCCAGCTACACGGTAAGCCTGCTCAACCCCAAGATTATTGCCGACCTCAGATTGGTTGAACATGGGTTGCGCATCGTTGAACGACCTTATTCCAATTTTTTGCCGCTCGACGACGGGCGATTTCTCAAAGTCGGCGGGAGCCTCGCCGCCACCCAGGCAGAGGTGGCAAAATTTTCGAGGCGAGATGCAGAAAACCTGCCGGCCTACTATGCGATGCTGGATCGGGTCGCGGCGATATTGAAAGAGTTACTGCTGGAGACGCCGCCGAATGTCGGCGGCGGTGTCACCGACTTGTTGCGGGCATGGAAAGCCGGCAAGCGTTTTAAGGCGCTGGATATGGCCGCACGCCGCGACGTTGTCGATTTGTTTACTAAAAGCGCAGGCGATGTGCTGGATCGCTATTTTGAATCCGATCCCATCAAGGCATGCTTTGGATTTGACAGCGTGGTGGGCAATTTCGCTTCACCGTACACGCCGGGCTCGGCCTATGTGTTGCTGCATCACGTATTCGGCGAAGTTAATGGCAAACCCGGCATCTGGGGGCATGCCATTGGCGGCATGGGTGCGATTACCCAAGCCATGGCGAAGGAGGCGACAAATCGCGGCGTGGAAATTTCGCTTGACGCCGCGGTATCGCGTGTCGTGGTGCGCGGCGGTCGCGCGGTTGGCATCATATTGGAAGATGGCAGCGAGGTTCGGTCGAAAATCGTCGTATCGAACCTGAATCCGAAATTGTTGTTTCAACAATTGGTCGAACCGGACGCGGTGGATGCGGAGTTTTCGCAGCGTATCAGCGCGTACAAATGCGGATCGGGCACCTTTCGGATGAACGTGGCGTTGTCGGAACTGCCGTGCTTTAGCTGCCATCCTGAACCCGGCCCGCACCATGCGTCGGGCATCATCATGGCACCGACGTTGCGTTACATGGAGCAGGCATATTTCGATGCGCGTACCTACGGCTGGTCAAAAAATCCCATCGTGGAAATCCTCATCCCGAGTACGGTAGACGATTCACTGGCGCCCGCCGGGCTGCACGTCGCCAGTTTATTTTGCCAGCACGTTGCGCCCACGCTCGGCGAGGGGCGAGGCTGGGATGACCTTCGTGAAGAAGTGGCCGATTTGATGATCGCTGCCGTAACCAAATTTGCGCCTAATTTCGGCGGCAGTGTGATCGCAAGACAAATTCACACGCCGCTGGATCTGGAACGTAAATTTGGCTTGGTCGGCGGCGATATATTTCACGGCGCGTTGTCACTGGACCAGTTATTCAGCGCGCGGCCGGTGTTGGGTTATGGCGACTATCGCACGCCGATCAAAGGGCTGTATCAATGCGGGGCGGGGACCCATCCGGGTGGCGGCGTGACGGGTATTCCGGGGCACAACGCGGCGCGTGAAATATGCCGCGACTTATAACGGTTTAAACATGCTGCGGCAGGCGTTAATCCCAGGCAGGTTTGCGTTTTTCCAAAAATGCGCTGATTCCTTCTTGCGCGTAAGGCTGCATAAAATTGCCAGCGATGGTAGCGGCGGCATCCCGATAGGCAGCCTCGAGACTTAGCTCCATTTGGCGATAAAGCAGCGCTTTGCCCAAGGCCAGCGTCGCACGCGGTTTGGCTTTGAGGGTTGCGGCGAGTTTGAGCGTTTCTGCACGAAGTTGTGCGGCTGGCACGACACGATTGATCAGGCCCCAATCCAGCGCCGTCGCCGCGTCTATGGATTCGCCGGTCATGAGCATTTCGGCCGCACGTTTGCGGGAGATTACCCGCGATAACGGCACCGCCGGCGTCGAACAAAACAAACCGAGATTCACGCCGGATGCGGCGAATTGCACCTGATCGGCAGCGACCGCGAGATCGCACTGCGCCACCAGCTGACAGCCGGCTGCCGTTGCCATCCCGTTGACTTCGGCGATCACCGGCACGGGCAATCTGGCGATTTTCAGCATCAGGTCCGAACAAAGCGCGAACAAAGTAGTCGCCAATGCCTGATCGTTGGCGGCGTGCATTTCTTTTAGATCGTGGCCGGCACAGAATGCTTTGCCATTGGCCGCGATGACGACCACCCTTACAGCATCGTCAGCGGCCAGGGAATCCAGTGCCGCGTGCAATGCGTGCAGCGTCGCAAGTGTGAGCGCGTTGTACTGCTGCGGTCGGTTGAGCGTCAAAATAACCACGCCATCCAATTGGCAAATCAGCAACGGCGCGCCAGCCGGTTGGTGTTGCGAGTCCATGGGATACCTTGTCCGCAATGTGACTGTCCATGATACCCGTCGGCGCGCTCGATTAGTTTAGCGCGCCCGCCTAAATACTTTTAAACCGCGCACCGCCTGGCCGCATCCCCTGAATGGGTGGAAGGGCATGGTTTACAACGGTGCGGAGTGAGCCTAGTATCTAGTGCTCGCCGCTTTGGCAACTTATTCTTACGAATCAGCGGCATGGTGAGACCAGGAAAATTTTAAGCGAGGCTTGAATTTTTAGGGAAGCTCAATCACGTTCAGTGCCGTGAATCAGGTTGGCGGCGCTGGCAACCGGAACGGTTATGCCCACGATAAGAAGACAACGATCCATGCGCACACGCATTATTTTTTGTTTGGTAATTTCACCCTCCCTGTTGTTCACCGCGAGCCTGCTCGCCAATCCGGCGCTCCTGCAGGATGCCCGGCAGCTGTTGGCGGCGAGCAATCCCAAGCAAGCGTACATGATTCTGCTGGCGCAGGAACCGCAACTGGCCGGCAACATTGATTTCGACTATTTGCTCGGCGTGGCGGCACTCGACAGCGGCAAAATTGACGAGGCAATCATCGCCTTCGAACGCGTGCTGCAGGCCGACCCGAAAAACGCCGGCGCGCGGCTGGATTTGGCCCGTGCCTATTTCACCGCGGGTGCCATGGACCTTGCCCAAGCGAATTTTCTGGAACTTAAAGGGAGCAATCCCCCGCCTGCAGCGATAATTGCCATCGACAAATATCTCGCCGCGATTCGCGATCGCCGCAGCCAGACGAACAATAGCTTTTCCGCATGGGGCGAAACTGCGCTGGGGTATGACAGCAATATTACCGGTGTGCCGACCGATTTCAGCTCCGCCATTGCCTCGGCATTCAATCTTACTGGTGTCAGTCCGACCGGCAACTCGATCAAACGTAAAGCGCCTTACCTGGCCGCTGCCGTGGGCGCTGATTACCTTTACGCGTTGAAAGCGGGATGGGCGGCATTCGTCGGCGGCGAAGCGCGCGGTCGCGCCTATCGACGCGAAGGGGAGTTCAATTCCATTGCCGGTGAAGCGCGGACCGGCGCCTCGTGGGCTAGCGGCCCACAGCAACTGCGACTCACGGCTGGTTACAACCGATTTGCGCAGGACGGGTTGGCTCCCGGCGAACCAAAACCGACTAATGATCGAAGCACGGCACTGGTGGCCGCCGATTACCGGCTTGCTTTAAACGAGCGCCAGCAATTAAGCGTCGGCTTGGCTGGCTCGCGGGTGAAATTCCTCAGCAATAATATCGAAGACTTTAACGCGACGACGGTGAGTGCGGGTTTCCTGCAGGCGTTCGAGCGCAAGGGCTCACCGGTTTTACAATTGAATGCTTTTTACAGTCGCGATGAGGCGCTGCGCAAGTTGGCGGATGGCAAGAGCGATAAATCCAAACGCGTCATTGGTGCCCGCAGTTATTTTCAATATTCACTGACTGACAAATTGGCCTGGTTTAACGGTTTGGGATTTTCCCGGCGCAACGACCAGAGCGCGTTCTCGCGCGCTACCGAAATAGAATTTGGACGCGACCGTCTGGCAGATCTCACGCTTGGCCTGAACTGGCGCTTTCAGCCGAAGTGCTCGTTGCGTGCGCAGTGGTTGGCGTCACGAAATGACTCCAATATTGCGATCTACGATTACACCCGTCACGAGGTGTCATCGACGATTCGCTGTGATTTTTTGTAACGAATGGCTGATCTGTCATCGCCGATTAGAGGACAAACAATGAACACCAACGCATCGCTCGCAATTGTCATCACCCAACGGACTCTAACCAGATTGGTCGCCGCGTTGGCCGGCTTTGCGGTTTGCATATGGGCGGCCCAGGCGCACGCGCAAAGCGGTCAATTCACCTATGTGATCGGCAAAGTCACGATCGAGCGTCCCGGGCAGGCCCCTATCACCCCGGTGCGCGGTGACACCGTTAGACCGCTTGATGTGATTGTCACCGGTGCCGACGGCATGGCGCAGCTGGCGATGGTGGATCAGGCGAAGCTGTCGCTTCGATCCAACTCCCGACTGTTTGTGCAGCAATATCCGGTAACCGCCAATGAGCCTGGGGTCATTCTGAATCTGGTGCGCGGCACCCTGCGCAGTTTTACTGCGTTGCTGACCTCACCCAACAGGGCGGGTTACCAGATGCGCACCAAAGTAGCCACGGTTGGTATTCGCGGCTCCGGCGGCATCCTTGAAGTTGTCGACGACGCCACCACTAATCACCATACCATCGAGGGCAGCTACGTCGTCGCCAGCATCGATGGCAATTTCCCGCCGATTTTCACCGATCCCAACCAGACCGTTCAGGTGGTGCAGGGTCAGGCACCCAGACTTATTCCCACTCCGCCCAGCTTGCTTGATGCCGGCAAGATCATGGCAAACGGTAAAGGCAAGGCGGCGGAACTTGAAGGCAAGGATGACAAACTGGCCGGGCAGATCGGCAACGGCAGCGGCACCGGCAGCACCGGCGGACAAGTTCTGGGTGGCAATGGCCTTGGATTTTCTGTGATTGATGCCACGGCCAACCTGGGCGCTGATCCCATCAACCTGCAAAATATTGTTATTGCCAACAGCGGCGCGACCGTTTCTGATCAGGCGATTCCGGCTGGCATCACACTCGATACCAATGGCGCGCTGCGCGCTTACACAGCCTATGCTGGCAGCCAGAGTGGTACGGGGGCCAATGTGGTCGGCGGCACTGCCGCTGACCTTCAGACCGTAACCATCGGCGGTGGCACCACGATTGTTCTCGGTCGCTGGAATGGCGTGAGCAGCTTCGGTTTCGGTGCCGGCACCGGGGGTGCCGGCAGCAGCGTGGGCGGCAGCGTACATTGGGCCTACGGTGGAGCGGGATTTCCCGCCTATCTTTCCGATGTGTTGACGGGCAACGTGATCTACACCCGA
>JAYVKG010000065.1:0-3483 GCA_043768625.1 Betaproteobacteria bacterium | reverse complement strand
GGCCCGGCGTCCCTGGCAGGGGAGCGCGAAGTCGATTCATGAGCGCGCCAAGGAAGTGCAGGATCGCATCCAGATCGGCCACTGGGAGACCGATACGGCCGTCGGCAAGCGCGGCGACGTCAAGCGCATCATTGTGTCGGTCGAGCGGCAAAGCCTGTATGTGGTGTTGCGCTTGCTGGCGCGCGTCGATGCCAACTTGACCGCTCGGCTGATCAAACGCGACCTGCATGATCGCGGACTACCCTTTAAGAGCGTCACCAGCGATCGTGGCACCGAGTTCAGTGCACTTGGCGATGTCTTGCCTGACTATGCCTTTGCCTGCGATGCCTACCAACCCAACCAACGTGGCACCGGCGAAAACACTGTTGGCATCGTTCGACAGTACCAGCCAAAGGGGAAATCAATGGACAAACTGACTCAACGGCGACTACGGCAAGATCAAGATAAACTCAATCATCGACCGCGCAAATCACTGGGGTACTTAACGCCATACGAAGTCATGTTTAATCGCCTACCGACTGTAGGGGCTCGTACTTGAATCCGCGTTTTCGGCTTGAAAGGCTTGCCCTTGCTTGTGTTTGATGAATTAAAACATGGCTTCAGGAAATGCCCAGGCGCTGCCAGATCGTGGAACTTAAACCGGCCTGATTGAGCGTGTAAAAATGCAGCCCCGGGGCACCGCCCTCAAGCAATTTGCTGCAAAGTTCGGTGACCAAATCCAAACCAAATGCGCGGATGGAAGCGGTGTCGTCGCCGTAACCCTCCATTTTCCGACGCACCCAGCGCGGAATTTCCGCGCCACACGCATCGGAGAAACGCGCCAACTGCGAGAAACCGGCAATCGGCATGATGCCCGGCACAATGGGAATCGACACACCCAGTGCCTGCACCTGCTCGACAAAATGAAAATACGCATCGGGATTGTAAAAGTATTGTGTGATCGCCGAGTTGGCACCCGCGTTAACCTTGGCGGCGAAATGCTTCAGGTCTTCCTGCGCGCGGCCTGCCTGCGGGTGGTATTCCGGGTAAGCAGCAACTTCGATGTGAAAATGGTTGCCTGTTTCCTCGCGAATGAAAGTGACGAGGTCAATCGCATGGCGGAATTCGCCTGCCACCGCCATCCCGGACGGTAAATCGCCGCGCAACGCCACCGTGTGCCTGATCCCCGATTCCCTGTAGCGGTGAATGACGCCGCGAATGCTTTCCCGGGTGGAACCGATGCAGGAAATGTGCGGCGCTGCAGCATGACCAGCCGCGCGAATATCGAGCACCGTAAAGAGCGTACCCTCTTGCGTGGAACCACCCGCGCCAAAGGTGACCGAAAAGAAAGCCGGATGGAACTGTGCCAGCTGCTTCACCGTCTCGCACAGTTTCGCGCTGCCTTCCGTTGTCTTGGGAGGGAAGAACTCAAATGAAAATTTGCACTCGGACGTCTCGCTGCTTTTGTAAGTGGTTGTCACAGGCATTCTTTAAGTTTGTCGACCAGCGCAGAAATATTGTCAGGGTCAACCTGAATGAACATATGGTGCCCGACCAGCGTCAACGCGTGATGCCTATCGGCCACTCCAGACTTCGCTGAAGTCACGCCGCCTCGCCCGCTACATCAACATGTGCGCAGTGCGACGGAAAGCTTTCTGGTCGCGCACGCAGCGGTCGAATAAAAATTTAAACGGTGTCAGGCATTCCCTTGAAGCACGCGATGCCGCGACGCCGCGTTTTCAGCAAAGCATGCGCTGCAGCAAGCCAGCACGGTGCCTTGCTGTAAAAGATGGCTGGCCGCGGCGCGCGCGGGTAAAAATCATCCCTCAAGGCAACATCGGGTTTTTTGATTGCCGGGTTGACCGGCATCATCGCCTCCAAAATGCCTTGAAAACGCGTCATCGTGGAGGCGATTTGATGCCAACTCAATACCGGTACGAATCCGGCTTGTACGGCCCCTGCTTGGAGACCTGGATGTAGGCCGCCTGCTGATCTGACAGGACGGTCAATTGCGCATTGAGTTTTTGCAGTTGCAAACGTGCAACTTTTTCGTCCAGATGCTTTGGCAACACATACACGCCGACCGGATATTTTTCGATATTGCCGAACAACTCGATTTGCGCGATGACCTGATTGGCAAACGAAGATGACATTACGTAAGAAGGATGCCCCGTGCCGCAACCAAGATTAACCAACCGTCCTTTGGCCAGCAGAATGATGCGTTTGCCGTTTGGAAAAATAACATGGTCGACCTGCGGCTTGATCTCCTCCCATTGGTACTTTTCAATGCCGGCAACATCAATTTCATTATCAAAATGGCCGATATTGCAGACGATGGCCTGGTCTTTCATTTTCGCCATATGGTCGTGGGTAATGATGTGATAGTTGCCGGTGGCGGTGACAAAAATATCGGCCTTATCAACGGCGTAGTCCATGGTAACGACACGATAGCCTTCCATCGCGGCCTGCAATGCGCAGATCGGATCGATCTCGGTCACCCAAACCTGTGCTGAAAGCGCCCGCAACGCTTGCGCCGAACCTTTACCGACGTCGCCATATCCTGCGACCACGGCAACTTTGCCGGCAATCATCACGTCAGTTGCACGCTTGATCGCATCGACCAGCGATTCGCGGCAGCCGTAAAGATTGTCGAACTTGGATTTAGTGACGCTGTCGTTAACGTTGATGGCGGGAAAGGCGAGCTTGCCGTCTTTGTGCATCTGGTACAGCCGATGCACACCCGTCGTGGTTTCCTCAGTCACCCCTTTGACTGCTTTCAGGCGCACTGAATACCAGGTCGGATCAATTGCCAGCTTTGCCTTGATCGACGCGTAAAGAATGCGTTCTTCTTCCGATGAAGGATTTGCGAGCAACGAAGGATCACTGGCGGCGCGGGTGCCCAAATGCAGCAGCAGCGTAGCGTCGCCACCATCATCCAGGATCATGTTGGTGTAGCCGCCGTCTTTCCATTCAAAAATGCGGTGGGTGTAATCCCAGTATTCTTCGAGCGTCTCGCCTTTAACGGCAAACACCGAGGTGCCACTGGCGGCGATGGCGGCGGCGGCGTGGTCCTGCGTTGAAAAAATATTGCATGAAGCCCAGCGCACTTGTGCACCCAGCGCTTCCAGCGTCTGGATCAAGACGGCGGTTTGAATCGTCATATGCAGCGAACCGGTGATGCGCGCGCCCTTGAGCGGGCGGGTAACCGCAAACTCCTGCCGAATCGCCATCAAGCCCGGCATTTCGGTCTCGGCAATCTTTATTTCCTTGTCGCCCCAGGCGGCCAGCTTAAGGTCGGCAACGTGATAGTCGTTGTCGATCAGATTTCGTGGTTTGAAAATTGCGTTCATAAAACTCCTTACGATAATTTAAAGATGGCGAGCGCAATAAAAAACGCTCGCATTCGGTTAAGAATGCGAGCGCAGTTGTTCAAATGCTAATTCCGTGTTTCACTTTATCCGAGCCTGGTCAATTTCAAGAATTGTTCGCAGCGCCCCTCGGACC
>JAYVKG010000064.1:0-2773 GCA_043768625.1 Betaproteobacteria bacterium | reverse complement strand
TCGCGTTTTCTTGGTTGCGTTCTGCGTGGCGCGTTTGGGCTTTGCGTGCATGATGTTTTGGTGCGCTTGAGTGGAAAGTGAATACGCTACACGGTCAGCAACCAGATTGGACAGACTGATTCCAATCATGTTTGCTGTTTATAGCCGAACGCTTCTTGGCCGTTGAATTTGCCAATTCCGCCCCAACATCACGTCAAACTCGCGGCCTCATGCACCGCGAGATGCACCGCACGCTCCGATAACGCCCTTTTCCGCATTCCCTTCCCTCATTTTCTACAGGACTGCCATGTCACCGACCACTCTTTTATCTCCTTACGCGATGAAGCATTTGGCGCTTGCCAATCGTGCTGTGATGGCACCAATGACAAGAAGCCGCGCGGTGGACGCCAATACCCCCAATGCGCTGATGGCTGAGTACTACGGCCAACGCGCCGGCGCCGGCCTTATCATCACCGAAGGCACCTCGCCCTCCGCAAATGGGTTGGGCTACCCGCGGATCCCTGGTTTGTTCAATGCGGCGCAAGTGGCAGGCTGGAAACTGACAACCGATACCGTGCACGGCAAAGGCGGAAAGATATTCATTCAATTCATGCACACCGGCCGCGTCACCCAGGTCGCCAATCTGCCGGCGGGCGCCGAGGTCGTCGGCCCCACCGATGAGATCTGCCCCGGCGAGATGTATACCGATAGCAAAGGCATGCAGCCGCATAGCAAACCGCGCGCAATGACGCAAGCCGACATCGACCACGCAGTAGGCGAATACGCCAACGCCGCGAAACTCGCCATTGAGGCTGGCTTCGACGGCGTGGAGCTGCATGCCGCAAACGGTTATTTGATCGAGCAGTTTCTCAATGCCAATGTCAATACGCGAACCGACGGGTACGGCGGTTCGAACGCGGCGCGCAATCGCTTTGCACTGGAAGTCACCCGCGCGACTGTGGCGGCAATCGGCGCGGAACGGGTCGGCATTCGCCTCTCGCCCTACGGTGTCTTTAATGCGACTGCGCCATTTCCCGAATTGGAGGCGCAGTATCTTGCACTGGTCAAGGAACTCTCTGCGTTGAAGCTCACCTACCTGCATGTACTCGACCATGCGGCCATGGGTGCGCCACCGGTACCCGCCGCCTTCAAGCTCGCACTACGGCACGCGTTCAACGGCCCCTTTATCCTTGCCGGGGGATTTGATGCGGCGTCCGCGCAAATTGCACTCAATGAAGGCCAGGCAGACATGATCGCGTTTGCCCGCGCATTTTTAGCCAACCCGGATTTGGTCATCCGGATGCAAAAAGATGCCGCGCTCAATGCCCCGGATATGTCGACCTTCTACACACCCGGTGCGAAAGGCTATACGGACTATGCGGCTTTGCCTGGTTGAGACCTAAGTCATAGTGCCGCAGAAACAAACAATCCCAGCGGTGGCTGGGATGTGCGTTTGAAGTGATTGATTCCAGGCAGGCAGGTTCGCCGCATGGTGTAAGCAGGACCAGACTTAATTTGTCAGTCTAGGTGTCAAGACTCTAGCACTGGCGGACGTTTCAGGCATAAAGTGCTTGGAAAAGCCCGTGGATGCTGGTGTTTGGTAATTTTATCCTGTAAAAATCGACTTCAGCCGCTTGACTTGGGCCGATGGCGATTATTGTTTCCGGCGCGGCAGCGCCAGATTGATCACCAGCAGCAGAATGGCGAAGGTTGCTGCAAACAGCAGGGCGATAATCTTCAGCATGTCGCTGGCAACGGCGTCTTGCTCGAAGGCCGGTACGACAATAATCTGCGCGCCCACAACTTGGTTCAGCTTCCAGCCGAATCCGCCATTGTCGCCGTAAATCTGGCGCATTGTGGCAGGCGCGCGTTCAGGGGTGTCGTGGCAGACAAGGCAGGCAGGGTTCTTGATCTGGATTGGCCGCGCAACATAGTAGTAGCGGCTCTGGTTCCGATACAGTTCACCCGAAGTGTCCTGAAGCGACGGATTCTCGACGAATTTAGCAATAATCCCCTGCTCCTGTTTGTTGGCAAGATCGCGCGGATTGGTCGGGTCGAGCACCGCTTCCTTGTATTTAAAGTTGGGGAAGTTTTTGCGGAAGCGTTCGAATGTCTCGGTGGCAGCAAAGGCGGGCACAGTCTGCGGCAGGAATTTCTGTTCGAGCATTGGGTCCAGTTGTGGCTTGACCAGGTCGACCGTATAGCTCCTTACCGCCAATGCGGCCTCCATCAGGATCGCCGCCTGCTTTACAACGTGGTCATTGCTCTGCTTCTTGAAGACATTGTTTATGTACCAGCCTCCTATCGCGGCGAGGGCCACGAAAGTGATGCAGAGGACCAGATTAATCTTGAGACGAGTGCCCATGCGTTTTATCTCTTGTAGTAGGTGGAATTGTTGAATACGCGCAAACAGTGCGGGAACCGAGAAACGGGCGGCAACGGTGTAAGTCACTGTTACCTAGATTATTGCAGCAAGCGCCTACAATGAAATGCCACACAATCGATACTTTTATCGCCAGAGTGCAGTGCTAAATTGCTTTATCGGCGTGGCAGTCAGCACAACCAAAGTCCGGCGCTGCAGACAAAAATTATGCCGGTGGCGAAACCCGTGTTAAAGCCTAACACGACCGTGCGCTTTACATCGACATAACCTCTTTTGGCTAGGCAGGCGATGGCTGCCTCGGCGTCTGCAACGTGTCCGCCAATTACGCGGTTGGGTGGACCGTCTGCAGGCGCTCAAAAACATGCGGCAACAAAAAATGAACCGCATCGAAGCGCTGGAGGCGAGCGAACA
>JAYVKG010000063.1:0-24694 GCA_043768625.1 Betaproteobacteria bacterium | reverse complement strand
ATTGTTATTTTCCGATGAACTACTCGACTGAGCATACCGCGCGTATAGAACGTATTCCATCGGCCTAAAAAGGAAATTCTTGTCGTCGAATTGGCCTGCCGTTGTAGGTTATTCGGATTAGTTTTAGTTGGCTGGGGCTTAACCAGCAGACACTAAGCGTGCAAGTCGCAATGATTTGGGCCGATCTTTGCGCGTGATGCTGTGGACAGGAACCTTTCTCGCCTTCCGCGGCAGATAGCGCCCGCGTAGGGTGACGATTCGCTGGAAGGCGTTTTTTTAAGTGCGGTATTGATTTCAAGCGCTGCCGGGTCAATTTCCTCTTGTTCTACCCGCGCTGTGGAGGCAAGCGTCTGCTGTTCGAACGACGCCACCATGCGCTAGTGCCTAGGAATCGTGAAGCCGATTCATCTTGCAACGCCTGCCGCAGCGCATGGAAAGTGACGTCCCTCAATGATTAGCGGACTTTAATCGTCACAGAGTAATGCTACAATAAGCCTTTGCTTCTGTAAGTTTGTTATATATATTCAATAACTTACGATGTCGGAATGAGAATTTCTCTCTCTCCGCCAGCATCATCGCAAAAAACGCCAGATCGTCGGCATTTTGCATCCATTTGATTCACTTGCGCCTGTGCTCAAGCGCTAACTACGGAGTTCCATTCATGGATTGCATCCAGAACCTTAAAAAATGCATGACTGCCGCCCTTGTCGCGACGGCTGTAATCACAGCGATCACTACAACGACAGTGCATGCTGCCGCCCCCATGGTCAAAGCCTCGGCACCTGGTTATTACCGCATGATGCTTGGCGATTTCGAGATCACAGCGTTGTCGGATGGCACTGTGAATTTGCCGGTCAAAGATTTGTTGACCAACACCACACCGGCCGCGACGGAGAAGGCACTCAACAGGTTTTACTTGAAAAACCCACTGGAAACTTCCGTTAACGGCTACCTGATCAACACCGGTGAAAAATTGGTCTTGGTTGATACCGGTGCTGCCGGCTTGTTCGGTCCAACGCTCGGCAATCTCGTGGCCAATTTGAAGGCTGCAGGCTATCAACCCGAACAAGTAGACGAGATCTACATAACCCACATGCATGCCGACCATGTTGGCGGCCTGATGGCCGGTGAACAGCGCGCATTCCCCAATGCGGTAGTCCGCGCCGACAAACACGATGCCGATTTTTGGCTTAGCCAGGCGAATCTTGACAAGGCGGCGGCCGATGACAAAGGTTTTTTCCAGGGCGCGATGGCATCGCTTAACCCCTATGTAAAGGCCGACAAATTCAAACCGTTTGATGGCAACACCGACCTGATACCGGGAATTAAGGCTGTTGCCACTGCGGGGCATACACCCGGCCACAGTATTTATGCAGTAGAAAGTAAGGGCCAAAAATTAGTGCTGTGGGGCGATCTGATGCACGTAGCCTCAGTGCAGTTTGTCAATCCTGGCGTAACAATAAAATTCGATATTGACAGCAAGGCAGCAGCGGTGCAGCGTAAGAAAGCCTATGCTGAAGCGGCAAAGCAGGGATATCTTGTTGCCGCCGCGCATCTGCCGTTTCCGGGCATCGGGCATTTGCGAGTTGACGGCAACGGCTACGATTGGCTTCCGGTGAACTATTCGATCGTGCGTTGATTTGTTCACGGCATCCAACAGACTGCGGGGCCATTAGCGGCCCCGATTTTTCCCCAAGCTCCTGATCCGAAATGCAAATTATTATCTGGGGGAGGAATTTATTAATAACCGTCCGGACAAACTTCTTTACGCGTTAGCTTCCGCATTTTTCGCTTCCAGCACTTCCCACCGCTCTAGAGTTTTTTCGAGTTGCGCCGTGATTTCATTACCACGCTCGACTAGCGACGTGGCCAACTGCGGCGATTTGGCATAAATTTCCGGATCTGACAAACGCACCTGTAACGCGGCTTGTTCTTTTTCGAGTGCGGTTATTTTCGACGGCAGGCCTGCCAATTCGCGTACGTCGCTGAAGCTCATTTTGACGCGACGGATGGGTGGTTTTGGGTTGGCAATCACCGCGTCACGTTTGAGGTTGACTGACGCGGGCAGCGTGACCGACACGGTTGCTGCAGGTCGTTGTTGCAGCCAGTCATCGTAGCCGCCCGCATACGCCCGCACCAGGCCGTCACCTTCGAAAGCAAAAACTTGCGTGACTACATTATTCAAAAATGTGCGGTCATGGCTTACCAGCAGCACGGTGCCCGCATAATCCTGTAGCAGCGTTTCCAGCAGTTCAAGCGTTTCCATATCTAAGTCGTTGGTGGGCTCATCTAGCACCAGCAAATTCGCCGGCCGCGAAAACAGCCTCGCCAACAGCAGCCGATTGCGCTCGCCGCCGGAGAGCGATTTCACCTTGGCGCGCGCGCGCTGCGGTGGAAACAGGAAATCGCCAAGGTAGCTGATAACGTGCTTACGCACTGTCTTGTTACCCATGGGTAGTTCAACGAATTCAGAGCCTGGACTGATTACCTCGCCTAATGTGGCTTCTTCATCGAGCGCTTCGCGAAATTGATCGAAGTATGCCGTTTGCAACTGGGTACCGCGCTTAATCGTGCCACTATCCGCGTCCAAATCGCCGAGAATCAGTTTGAGCAAAGTTGATTTGCCCGCACCATTTGGCCCGATCAACCCGACACGGTCGCCGCGCTGCACGATACAACTGAAATGCTTGATGACCCGATTTTCGCCATAAGATTTGCTCACGTCGTCGAGCTCAGCGACCAGCTTACCGCTGCGCTCGCCAGCATCGAGTGAAAAATTCACCCTGCCCAATTGGTCGCGGCGCGCGGCCCGGTCTCGGCGCAATTGCTCAAGTCGACGCACCCGGCCTTCATTACGCGTTCGCCGAGCCTGTACCCCTTGGCGAATCCACACTTCTTCTTCTTTCAAAACTTTATCGAAACGCGCGTTTTCAAGAGACTCATTGTGCAGCGCGTCGCCTTTGCGGCGCAGATATTCGACGAACGAACCTGGATAGCTGACAAGTTGCCCCCGATCAATCTCGATAATCCGCGTTGCAATTGTTTCAAGGAATCGCCGGTCATGACTGATGACCAGCACCGCGCCCTGATAACTGATGATCGTTTCTTCCAGCCACCCAATGCCTTCGATATCGAGATGATTGGTCGGTTCGTCGAGCAATAACAAATCGGGTGCTGCAACCAACGCACGCGCGAGCGCAACACGCTTTCTCAGCCCGCCCGACAGTGAGCCCAGCGTGGCATCTTCATCGATGTTAAGCCTGGCAACGGCGTGCCCAACACGCGATTGCAACTGCCAGCCGTCGTGCGCCTCGAGGCGTGACTGCAGCACGGATAATTCATCCAGCGCATCTGCGTCGCCCGCGCCTGCCGCGCCATGCGTGAGCGCGTGATAAGCGATCAAATCGTCTGCCACATGACCCAATCCACAGGCGACCGCGTCAAACACGGTTTGCTTCTCCTCAAACTGCGGCTCCTGCAAGACCAACGCAATTTTCAGATTTGGCGACTGCGAAATAGTCCCGTCATCCGCCGTCGCGAGGCCGGCCAGAATCTTCAGCAAACTCGACTTGCCCGCGCCGTTGCGGCCAATTAGAGCAATTCTTTCGCCCGGTTCAATGGTCAGTTCAATGTGGTCCAGCAGTGTGACATCGCCATAGGCTAATGCCAGATTTTTGAATTGGAGAAGTGGCATGGACTAGGCGGCGATCTATGTGAGTAGAAATAAAAAAACGATTAATATGCATAACCGAGCCGCGACACTGGGGCGGAAGTTAAGCACCGCGCAATGTGTAAACGGACGCCCCGGTTCGCAAACTGCAGGTTGTGCAGCGCACCATTTTACGCGTAAACTTTTGGCGCTGGCGCAACATTTGCAACGTCGTAGCAGAAGTTTCGCTGCTCTTGAAGTGCAGTCGACAGAGCTTTCCCATACCAAGCTGTCAAAGTGCAGACATGAAAAATGGTTTTTTATTTATTTTTTAATTATCTGCATGATGGTGGATAATTTCGACGTTTGCCAAGTTAAGTTCTCGTTGTCACAAAAACGATTGTAAATTGCGCTAAGACGGATGCGCAGCAAATCGGTTAACACCGGCATCGCGATGCGCATCTATAGTTGTACCGCTCGCGTCATGCCCCCGTAGCTCAGTGGATAGAGCACCTTCCTCCTAAGAAGGGGGTCACACGTTCGATTCGTGTCGGGGGCACCAACAAAAATTGCGATCCCATGCCCGCATTCAATTCACGCAGCGATTGCATTCAGAGCGACCTGCGCAAACAATTCGCCGATAGTAACGATGAGTTCTCGCCTAAAGAAGTTGCGCCATGCATTTACCGGCGCCCGCAAGCGCGGGAGAGTATGCGTGCGGCTGGTGTTGCCCCTGCCTGTCTCAATGGTTGAGAAGAAAGTTAGCGTAAGATCCGGTGACATTGCTCACTATCTCGTCGGCGATGCGCTGGCAAACAAAAATGCCGACCCAAAGACTGTCGCTACGAGAAAGCGTTGCATTGGAATCCCGTTGATAAGCGCTCGATAGAGAAGTATCTTTCAAATGGATTAAAGCGCTACTGTTACCTGCTTCAAAGATTTGCTGGGATATTAAGCGCATTCCAGAGACGGCTCTTGCGAGACAAACGATCCGATGGCTCAGATCCGCCCCGGCAGAAGCGATTATTCCAGATACGGCATCGGCGAGTTCCAACAGGCATATCGTTGAGTGCCATTAAATTTGCAAGCGCAGTGATCGACGAATCTGAACATCGTTTGATATGTGCGTCTACACATACGACAAGCGGCTTGTTGGAGGCTTAGTAAAAACGAAAATCTCGGTACGGCGTTTTTTTGTCGCCATCTTAAAACTGTACTTTGGAGCATTTGAATCCGGCCATTGCCTGAAAACGCACTTGTCGCCGTACTGGAGCGTTGCTTACTTGTGCGCATTTAGCAATTCATGGCGGGACTTGGTAATGGCACCAGCCATTCGTGAAACGTTTTGCGCTGGTCCGCGGAAATGGTGATACGGCGATTCGCATGATCTGCCTCGCGTCACTCCAACTAAGAATTTCGCCGCCATGTTTATCTGTTTCAAACACATGCAAGATGTCGCGTTTCAGCCACTCACGACTGCGATACATTAATTCGCGAGCCGCAATGATTCGAGCGTTTCGATCGCGCTTACGCCGCCCAGGGTGGCAGTTGACAGGGGACGGCGCAGGAACGTGCTGGAATAGACTGTCAAAAATCTGCTTATGAGAACGTCTTTACCACCCTGTCTTTGTATTACTAGCATTTATGCGGAGCCGGGCATACATTATTTAGCAGTAGAAATAGAAAAGGCGCTAGGACTGGCGCGGATTGTGGGCCACAACCACGCCTCTAACTGCAAATAGCCCGGCAATTCGGCAAGAGCGGGCGCATTCTCATTTTTTTATTCAAAATGCAGCGTTGGCTACCATCCCGTAATCGCGATCAATATTTTTCCCAACGGCTGGTACATCCGGATATTATTGGAATGCTAGCGTAAGTTCGTTAGCACCCGATTGCAGTATTTTATTGTCGGGTGCAGATGATGGCCAAACAACCAGGAATATTCATGAAAAGTGTTGACGAAGCGGAAGACCCACGGCGCCGTGTGCTTATCCAGGCACTTGCGGCCGGCATGTTTGCCACCGGATTGCCGGAAGCGAACGCCCAAGGCTTTAGTATCTTTGGCAGTAAGCCCGCAAAGCTTCCCCCCAAGCAGTCAATTTATCGTATATCCGGCGAGGCGACGGTCAACGATAAACCAGCCACCTTGGCAACGGTGGTTGCACCAGGCGATACCGTGCAAACAGGCAAGGGCAGCGAGATTATTTTCGTCGTTAACAGTAACTCCATGATTCTGCGCGGTGGCAGCAAAGTCACCATTGAAGCGGAAAAACAATCGGCAACCTCGATAGTTATCAGTGGCCTCCGATTGCTGACCGGTGCATTGTTATCAGTTTCACGCAACACGCCGATGCGGGTGCGCACGCCGAATGCGACGGTCGGCATCCGCGGCACCGGTTTCTATATCGAAGCAGAGCCAGAGCAAACCTATTTCTGCACGTGTTACGGAACCACCGAAATCGCCGCCAATGCGGACCCGGAGAACAAGGAAACCATCGTGGCCAAACAGCATGATCGTCCGGTTTATATACTGAGCAATGAGGGCAAAGGCAAGAACATCCGCAATGCGCCGTTTATTAACCACACCGATCAGGAATTGGCGCTAATCGAGACGTTGGTTGGGCGCGAGCCAGCATTTGTGTTTTCCAAAGAAGCATACACGGCACCTCGACGTTCCTACTAACCGGCACGCGCTGATTATTGCGGCGCGCCGTTCAATATCCAATTCTGGAACAAATCATAACCGGCGCGCGCCGGTTGCCCGGGCTCTGCGCTAGTGTTGAACCCCGGCCGTTGCAAACCGTTATGGTGATTTCCGGAAGGTTTGCGAAGTAATGGACTGGCGATCAAATCGGTGAAATTAATGCGTCCCCGCACCTCGGTGTAAAACCATAGGTCATCGGTGGCATCGCCGACGATACCGTCGCCGTTGCGATCTGTGTTTGAATAAAACAGCGGGGGTTTGACTCCGGTGCCGCCGGGAATGTGGCAGCCAGCATTGGTGCATCCCGCCGCGGACGACTGCAGTACCGACTTGATGTCCGCAAACCGAATGGCGGCCGGAGCAATCGCCAGTGCGCTGTCGACAACGATGGTGAGCCGCGCGGGAACACCCTGCACGGTGCCATTACTGGCGACAAGTTGCACCAGGTAGCTTCCATTTGACGGCGCATTAAAGGTGGCTTGCAGCGTATTTTGGTTGGTAAGTGTGGCACCCGCTGGACCGGACATAAGCGTCCATGCGTAGGAATTTGCATATAGGCTGCCTGCTGCTGAAAGCGTGGTCGGACCGGGGCGCACCACCCGATCAGGACCAGGATCGCTAATGGGCCTTCCCGGCTTTAATACGGCACCAGCGGCATCACGCACGGTAAAGCCCCTGCCCTCCAGAAAATTTGCCAGAATTTGCGGTCGGTTCGATGCATAAAATGCTTCCGACACCAATTTGGCGAGAGGCATGTTGCCACGGTCGACAATATGCGCCTTGATTCGATCCGAATGACTCTGAAATTTCTCATATGCTTCAAAATCGAGGTCCGATTGATTGCCGGTGCCGCGCAAATTATGGCAAGCGCGGCAGGATGTGGCGACCACCTCCCTGTAAAGGGTGGATTGACCCGCGACCAGCCAGGAATTCGGTACATAGTTGTCATTAAATACCGCGTTGGGCAGGCCATCACCGCCGTACGCATTTTTGATCTGTGCTGCGGCGGTGCCCTGCCATTCATTGATATTTGCCGCGGGTCGGCAGGCGTCTTCCGGAAGCGACGACGCGTTGGCGAGCGGATAGGTGCAAAGCACCATCTTGTTGATGGTTTTCATTTTTGCTTCTTGCTCGGCCCGGGATAATCCCGAGACGGTCGAATAATCGAATACATCCGGTTCCAACAGGTGCATCCTCGCCTGTACATCGCCACGCGTCTGCGAAATGGAATTTTGCACAAGGTTGAATTGGCGTTTCCCGGTGGCGTCCGGCGGCGTGAGCGCATCGCCGCGTCCGCCATGGCAGGAAATACATGGACCAGGCATTGCTTTCTCGCCGCGACCGTCCATGTCGATTGTCAGTCGGCGTGCGCCCGTGCTTGGATCGAAAGTGTAGAACTTGGCGAAATTTGCGCCCCCATTGGGACCGGGCGTAATTTCGATCGCGTTGGTGCCTTTATGAGAGAGCGGATCTTTTATGACGGCGGCGTCGAGGTTGATGCGGCTATAGGTGTAGCCGGCAGCGGCCACCACAAAATAATTTTCAACGTTTGCAGCGACGGTGCCGTTCGGATTTTGACGAAAGGTCAAATTACGACCATACCCAAGATCGCGAACGTCGCCAAAAACAACATTGACCTCGGTGCCGGTGCCACTGCCGAAACCGTTTGCCGACTTCCATTTGGCGAGGGTGTCTTTCTGGTTGTTAGGGTCAACCGCCTCGTAATACGCCTGTGCCCATAACGTCGATGTGGTCTGTATTGTTCCATCGGCTTGAACCTGTGGATTGGGAAAGGTCAAAAACCGGTTCGGCGTCGATTCGGTGATAACAACGTCAGGTGGCGACGCCGGCGACACGTCAGCAGAACTGCCCCCGCCGCCACCACAGGCGCCGAGCAGGATCGTGACCATCAGCAGGGGAACGTTGGCCGAAGGGTGGATGTAGCGCACTATCGCCTCCATTAAAAACGAATTAGATAAACGAGTGAATATTGGTCGGCGATGTAGCTTGACGGCGAAGTCGCAAAACCCGGCCTGAAACGCGGCGTGGATTGTGCACGCCGCCAGGACAAGTCGAGCGAGTGACGCGGACCCAGCCCTAAATTGTAACCTAGGGTTGAAAGCACTGTATTGCCAAAGAATCGGTAACTGAACAACTGTCCCCCAACGTAGGCGTCATCCTGAACGAACACGTCCGCGACTTCGAGATTCTCGAGCGAGGATAGGCCTGTGGAAACGATCTGGCCGCGGCGATATTCGCCGCTCAGGTAGATCGTTTCGGTAGCGCTAAGCGTGTAATCGACATTCATGCGCGCCGCGTTGAAGCGGTTATTGAATACGGCACTCTTGGTGTAGCGCTCATGGTGTGAAAGCGCGCCAAACAACGCGATTCGGTCTGTCAACGGCTTGCGGATGGAAACGCCCGCAGAATAACGGTAACCATCGCGAAGCCTGGATTCATATTGCTCAGCCGAAGACTGCGCAAATACAGAGAAGGTCGGTGCATCGAAATCGGCGGAGGGGCGGTAAACGAGTTCGCCCTGAATGCCAGCGGTCGCGCGACTAAGTTTGTAGTAGCGGGCAAACTTCTCGCCGCCGACCGAACCGGTCAAAATCGCGCGCAAATTTTCATTGATCGGGAAGATCTTGCTCCTGCTTGCGTTTACGCTATATATACGATCAGAAAGTTTCTCTGCCGATTCCTTCGCCCGGGTCACATTGCTGTCAAACATGATGCCAGCGTCAACCTGAATATCGATGGGTTTTTGCGGCGAAATCGCCGCCGCGATCAAAGAATACGGCGATTCCCTGGCGTCAAGGTCTTTGGTGATTGTGAACTTGATGCCTTGGCTTGAATCCCCCGAAAAAGACGTCGAATGTTCGACTTGGTAGTCAACACCGAGTGTCCAGCCACCGCGATAAATAAATTCGCTGCCAATGCCGAGCACGAGCGTATTTCTTGATACCGCCCCGGTAGTAAGACCGAACCGGCCGCCAATCGAGTCGGCATACCCAATTGATGTCTGACGCTCACCTTGGAAATCGTGCCGGTATTCTGCACGCAGGCGCGGTGCCGCCCAACCAAAGTTGGTGTTGTGAACGGATTCGGCGCGAACGCCTATTGCCCCCTGAAGAGAGGGCGTGGTTTGCTGGAAATAGGTCAGCGCGTACTGGCTCGCGCCCATTTCTGTATTTTGATTGAGCCGGTCGGAAGAATAATCCAGTCTTGCGTACGGCGAGATAAGCACACCATTGTCGCGGTACTCGATACCGGCGGCTAGTGATCCAAAAACCTGCCGGCCTCTGCGCTCCCCGCTGGCGATGTCGTTGATCGCGGTCACCATGCGCTGCGATTTGAAATTAATTGAACCTATGCCGATGAGGCCGTCGACAAATGTTCTCGCGCTAGGTTGATAGCTGCCGTAGCCAACCACCGAGAATGCTCTTGCGCGGCTGTACGAGCCTTCGCTACCGATGTCAGTTCGATCGCGCGCAAAGCCCAAGCCCGCACCCATCACCCATTGGTCGCCAAACCGTTGATCTGCACCCATGCTGACACCGGCGGTCGTAAAATCAAGCCCCGTACGTCTTCCAGTGGCGGCGCGGGTACCAAAGTTCGCCGATCCGGCCAGCCAGAGACTGGGAAGAAACGTCCGGCTGTTGCCCGTGGCTCCCCCAACAGCGCCGACGTCTGCACCCGCGACACTCGCAAGATTGATCGACCCCGAGGTAATAAGCGAAACCGCGTCATTTAGAAAAGGCAGCGGTTTCTGGGCGGCGGCCCAGGTTTCAGGCATTACGGGGGCGGACGCATAAGAAGCAGACAAATACGCGTTTTCCTCGGTGGTTATTTTGCCTTGGTTGCGTAAGCTGGCCCCGTCTTTGGGCATAGTTTTGGCAGCGACCTGGACACGATCGTCGACGCCGCCAGCACCGCGCGCTGACGCGGGCAACGGCACCGTGGTCTCGATGCGATGCAGCGACTCCATGCGACTTTGGAAATTTGAAATCTGTGTTCTGGCAAAACGTTTCGCCGCATCCGCCTGCGCGGCGACCAAGCCAGTAACTGCCGCGTCTTGGGTTGGGTCGGGCCTGCCCACGATCGCTACCGTTACCACTGCAGAAGGCGAGGTGCCGGCATTACCAAACACAGCGTATGAAAAGCTGTCGACGCCAAAATAATTGTGCAGCGGCGTGAAAGTCAGCTTGGTTCCATTTACTGCAGCCGAACCGTGCTTTGGTGCGGTGATAACGACGATTCCGGAGACTGCGGAGCCAGTGATGAATGGTGCCAAATCCATGGTCGTGGACGTGTTTAACGGCACGATCATCTTGAACGAACCGGCGGTAGGTGCCTGGATGCCCACCGTAATCGCGACGCTAGCTGGTGCCGAGGTGCCGCCGGGTCCGCTTGCTGTATAGGTAAAACTGTCATCGCCGAAGTAACCGGGCACTGGTGTAAAACTGACGATATTGCCCGCTACCGAAATGCTGCCATGTGCCGGGAGCGAGACGATCGAGATAGCCGTCGTGACACCGTTGATTTGTGGACTGAGATTAATCGTCGACGTTGTATTAAATAATACCGTGACCGCGCTGTCAGATACCGTCGGCGCGGGTGGCGCTGCTACCGTGAGCGCTAGTGTTGCAGGTGCCGAGGTTCCACCCGGGCCGGTCGCGGTGAAGCTGAAACTGTCACCTCCCACATATCCGGATCGCGGCGCATACGTCACTACGTTCCCAGCCACGGAAACAATGGTTCCATTTGCGGGCGAAGTCGCTACCGCGATGCTGCTGAACAATCCTGATATCTGCGTCGTGAGATCGATTACCTTGGGCGTGTTGAACGCTACCGCCGCGGTTCCATTCATCACCGTCGGCGCGGGAGCTGACGTCACCGAGATCGTAACTGTCGCCACGCCTGAACTGCCGCCCGGTCCGGTCGCGCGATAGGTGAAGCTATCTGCGCCGGCAAAGCCACCGTTAGGCAGATAGGTAACGACTTTTCCAATCACCGACGCGATAGTGCCATTTGAGGGTGGTGAGACCACCGCAATACTGGTCACATTGCCGCTGATTTGCGCGCTCAGGTCAATTGCGATTGGCGTGGCAAATGCGACTGCGACTGACCTTGCGGTGACGACAGGCGCTGCCGGCAAAATATTAATATTGACCGGTGGAGACGGCAGCGATATTCCGCCCGTACCCGCTGCCGTATATCGAAAGCTGTCAGCTCCCGTATAGCCGGTGTTCGGGGTATAGGTAACGGTCGTTCTCGCAATGGTCGCGTTGCCGTTGCTGGGAGCTGCGGAGATGGCGATACTGCTAAATACGCCGCTGATTTGCGCGGCAAGATTAATTGCCACCGGCGTGTTAAGCGCGGTTGTGACAGTTGCCGGTGCGGTAACAATCGGCACTGCCGGCAACACGGTAATGCTCACATTGGCCGGTGGCGTTGAAATCGTCCCGCCTGGCCCTTGCGCCCGGAAGCTAAAGGCATCGGCACCGACAAATCCCGTATTCGGACGGTAGGTAATTATATTGCCGACGATCGATACAATTGTTCCGTTGGTGGGTACGGTGACGACCGCGACACTGGTGAAAACCCCGCCGACCTGCGCGCTGACATCTATGGCGGTTTGTGTATTGAACGCGGTGGTCACCGGCGGCGGTGCGGTCGCGGTCGGTGGCGCGGGCGCCACCACGCTAATCGAGACTTGCGCACTGTTGGACACCCCGCCTGGGCCGTTTGCCTGATACATGAAACTGTCGGCACCGGTAAATAGCGCATTGGGGGTGTATGTCACCACGTTGCCGGTCACCGAGGTGCTGCCATTGACTGCCGGTGTGACAACCGCGATGCTGCTCGACACCCCCGTGATTTGGGCCGAAAGGTCAATTGGCAACGGGAGCTGAAAGGTCACCAAAACTGACCTGGCCGCCACCACCGGCGGCGGTGGCAACACGGTAATGTTCATTGCGGCGGAGGGCGGCGACGTTCCACCGGCATTGGTTGCCGTAAATTGGAAACTGCCGGTGCCAAAAAAAGCGACCGCTGGTGTAAACGTCACCACGTTGCCCGCGACCGTGGTAGTTCCGTTGGTAACGCCGGTGGTCGCAATACTGGTAAACGTGCCGGTGACGCGGCCGCTAAGGTCGATATTAATCGGTGTGTTAAACGCGGTTGAAAACGGTCCTGGTGCGGCTGTCACCGATGGAGGCGCGGGCAGCACAGTAATGTTCACCGCACTGGACGTCGTCGACGGTCCTCCGGGACCATTGGCGCGGTAAGTGAAAGAGCCGGTCCCGGTGAAATTGGTGGTCGGCGTAAAAGTCACCGAGTTTCCGCTCACTGTCGTAGTGCCATTATTGACACTCATGACCGTGATACTGCTTGAGATGCCACTAATGCTCGCGGAGAGGTTGACTGGCGCAGCCGCTGTATTAAAAGGCGTCTGGAACGGTCCTGCTGGTGCTGTAACAGTAGGTGCTGGCGGCGGGCCGACATTCAACGTGATCGTTGCCGGCGTTGATGTGGCACAGGGGCCAATCGCCTGTACGGTGAACGTTTGCGATGCTGCGTAGGTAGTGGAACTGGCGGTGTAGGCAAGCGTTGTGCCGGAAGCGCTCACAGTGCCGGCCCCGCCTGAAAGCGCGCCAACAATAAGCGAGGTCGCCGGCCCCCCGCCCAGGCTCAGCGGGATGTTAGTCGGCGTCACACTGTTATAAGCGACGGTTGCGGTCGATCCCGTTACCGTTGGCGGTGTTGGCGCGGTGATAGAGATCGTCACCGTTCGGTTACTTGTTGAGGATGACGGCGCAGCGCTGCCGGTCCCGCGGAAAATAAAGCTTCCGTTCGAACAGTTGTTCGCGGTATGCGTGTAAGTCACACTTGGTGCGATCAGACTGTAGGCGCCAAGGGTCCCGCCTACCGGAGAACCAACGGTCGAAATGCCGTTGATGACCGTCGAGGCAGGCAAAGAACTGGTCGTGGCAATGTCGTTAAGGGTAATGGTGACCGAACTGTTGTAGGCAACCGAAGCGGATTGGCTCCCGCTAATAGTCGAACCAATATAAAGCGCGAGACTCTGTCTCTCTGTTGACGTCAGCCCGGCGAAAGTTGCCATGAAGCCGCCGGCGTTGTTTGCAATGGCGGAATTGATCACTGAAACGGCGTTGGCCGCGTTGTGCCGCAAGACATCGGGAGGCATGCCATGGCAACCAGAACAGCCCTGTCCCGTCGGATTTGTCACCGCATCAAAAGCTGCCCACAAATTTGCACCGGCTGCGACTGATTGCGCACTCGCGTTGCCCATCTGCAACATGGCGAACGCCGCGAAAACCGCCGCCATTTGAGCCAGGAACTTGCCAACTGCCGACGACGGGAGCGTTGTGGGTAACACACATTCTTTGCTGCGACTGCTCCCGTCTGGCGCGAAATTGCGTTTGAAAGAAACCATGGTGCTCTCCCTGAGCGGATCCTGCAGTTAATTGCGGTTCTTGCGAGCAACACGGCGCGATTTTGTTGATACGCTCATGGCACCGCATCGATGTGCAATCAAATACTACACCCACTCCAAAGCTACGGGTGCCAACTCGGAACCGCGCTTACGGCAAAAGCTGCAGGTTACCTATTGATAGCCATTCGATACCCCGAGTTTACAATTAAGCCGCTATACTCGCCACGGAAAAACACCTTAACTTAGTAGGTTACAGGCAGATAAAAGAGGGGATTGACGTGCGGGTATTTTTGAAAGTATCTAATCTGATCGATGCACTCAATAATTTGGTTGGTCGCTGGGCATCGTGGCTCACCTTGGTTGCGGTGCTCGTCAGTTCGGGCAATGCGACGGTTCGTTATATTTTTGACGACAGCTCAAACGCCTGGCTGGAGCTCCAGTGGTATTTATTTTCAGCGGTCGTTTTGCTCTGCGGCGGTTACGCCCTGCTCCACCATCAACACGTGCGTATCGACGTCATCTACAGCCGATATGCGCGGCGCACCCAGTTATACATTGACGTATTCGGCACTTTGTTTTTTCTATTGCCGATGGCGATCCTCATCATGTGGCTGTCATGGCCGGTGTTCACCAACGCATTTGTGCATCACGAAATGTCCTCCAATGCCGGCGGGCTGATTATCTGGCCGGCGCGTCTGCTGGTGCCGGTCGGTTTTTTCCTGCTGGTCTTGCAGGGCGTTTCGGAACTGATCAAGCGGGTCGCCATTCTGCAAGGGGAAATTGCGGATCATGCTGTTGACGATGGAGGTGCCAGCGTCCAGCAGGAACTCGCGCGTGCAATCACCGAAGCACAACGGCTGGAAGCTTCAAAGCGGGTAAAAAAAACCAGCCCCGCAAACTAGCCATTCCGGATACAGGCATGACGCAATTCATCATCCACAATATGGCGCCCTTGATGTTCATCGGCTTGTTTGCGTTTCTGCTGCTGGGTTACCCGGTCGCGTTCGCGCTGGCCGCCAATGGCATTGTGTTCGGGCTGATTGGCATGGAACTGGGGCTGTTGTCACCGGCACTTTTCCAGGCGCTGCCCGAACGTATTTGGGGTGTGATGGCGAACGACACTTTGCTGGCGGTGCCGTACTTCACCTTCATGGGACTCATCCTCGAACGTAGCGGCATGGCCGAAGACCTGCTCGATACCATTGGCCAATTGTTTGGCCCGGTGCCGGGCGGACTCGCTTTTGCGGTAATTTTTGTCGGTGCCTTGCTGGCGGCAACCACCGGTGTGGTCGCCGCATCTGTCATTTCGATGGGCCTGATTTCGCTGCCGATCATGCTGCGCTATGGCTACGACCGGCGACTCGCGTCCGGCGTGATCGCCGCCTCCGGCACACTGGCGCAAATCATTCCTCCCTCGCTGGTGCTTATTATCATGGCGGACCAACTGGGCAAATCGGTAGGTGACATGTACGCGGGAGCATTTATCCCGGGCATCGCTTTAGCCGGGCTCTATGCGATCTACATCGTGCTTGTCGCATTCATCAAACCACAATGGGTGCCAGCGTTGCCTGCGGCAGCACGCCAGCTTAAAGAGCCGGACGGCAACAGCGGCGTGCTTTCGCTCGTTGTATTGTTTGCAATCTCGACTGCCACCGCAGTAGCGTTTGCACAAAGATTTGCAGGCAGAGCGCTCGACGAAACCATTGTCATCGCAGCGTCCGTCGGCGTGGCGTTTGCGTTCGGCGCTGCCTTGGCCAATCGTAGACTCAAGTTCGGATTTCTTTCCAAAATAGCCGAGCAGGTCGTGTTTGTGCTAATCCCGCCGCTCGCGCTTATTTTCCTGGTGCTGGGTACTATTTTTCTCGGCGTGGCAACGCCCACCGAAGGCGGCGCAATGGGCGCCACCGGCGCGTTGGTCATGGCTCTGCTGCGGCGGCGTCTGAGCATTAAATTGCTTAGCCAGGCTGTCGACTCCACCGCCAAGCTCACCGCGTTTGTGGTTTTCATTCTGATCGGTGCGCGAGTTTTCAGCTTGACTTTTTATGGCGTAGATGGACACAAATGGGTCGAAGAATTACTTACCCAGCTGCCCGGCGGACAAACCGGTTTTCTGATCGTGGTAAATATTGTTGTGTTCGTATTGGCATTCTTCCTCGATTATTTTGAACTCGCATTTATTATTATTCCCCTGCTGGGGCCCGCAGCGGACAGGCTCGGAATCGATCTAATCTGGTTTGGCGTGCTGTTGGCCGTCAACATGCAAACATCATTCATGCATCCGCCGTTTGGTTTTGCACTGTTCTACTTGCGCAGCGTGGCACCGGCACGCGAATATATTGACCGGGTCACACAAAAAATTACCGCCCCGGTGACCACCGGACAAATTTATTGGGGTGCCGTGCCGTTTGTGATTATTCAGCTCGTTATGGTGGGATTGGTGATTGCATTCCCGCAGATGGTGATGGTGTACAAGGACGACGCAGCCAGGTCCGGTCAGCTACCGATTGACGCTGCGCCGCTGGCAAGCGAAACGGGTGCCATGGAAGACAAAAAAAACGATGACGCTGCCGACAATGCCGACCTGATGAAAGCGTTGGGCGGACATAGCAGTGAGTCCGATGACAGCAAGCTGGTCACAGAAGATCCAGTGGCCATTGGCAGTGTTAACGCTTTCAGGCACCAGCAGGATGCGACATCCAGGACCAATGGCAAGGTTGCGCCCGCGCCGCGCAATGGCAAAGCCGACACAAAAGCGACACCCGCTAGGGACAAGCGTTTGGAAGAAACAGCGGCTGAAAAAATGGGAAAAGCTCGCCAGCAGGATAACTAGCGGACGTATTACGCTGGTTTTTAATTAGGCAAAAATAATCAAACTCTAATATGGGCGCGCCTTTCAACGGCATTTATTTCCACAAGCCGCGCTGGTGCTTGAGTTTTTAAAATTTTTCTTATTAAGCGAGAGTTGATCGTGCGTCTTCAATCCGCCCGGATTAGCCTACGCGCTCGCTCGATCAAGCCTTGCAATTACGTTATGGCTTTCAGGATTTTATTGCGCTTGCCATGTTGCGCGGCGCGGTAACAACAATCGCTTCCATGCGCAGCATTTGTACCTGCCGTGCCGGTGATTGCGCGGATTTGTCGGCATGCGCATAGCTGCTGGTGGCGAGTCCGCCCAAGATCGTAATGAAAGTGGCTGCCAGCAGTGCTGCGGCGGCAATATTGTCTTTCATGTTGGTGGCAAATGTAGTTTTCATGCGTGTGCTCCTGGTGGGTAACGGGTTGGGCTTGCGGTGTTTGACGTCGCCACTTTATGAGCGGACTTCTATACCCACAAATGGATTGCGACGAAACGAACAAAATGGTGAACGAAACGGCGCACCGGCGGATAGTGCGGTAGTTGGCGCAGGTGCAGCGCCACCTAAAGTGGCTGCCGCAATGTCTCCGCTTCGACAAGCCCCCCCCCAAGCGGGAAGCTATTCTAAGATCCGGCGTGTCACGCTTCGGCTGGCCCGCGCCAAGGATTATTTCAAGCTCGGCGAGCCCTTTACCGCGGCAGATTTGGGCGGGGACGCCGTTGTCGCCATGAAGTTATCAAAGTTCTGCTCCGCCACGCGAAACCAGAGCACTTGATCGGCGTGAAAACCCTTCCAAGCATCGTAGATTTTTTTAAACTTGGAATTTTTTGCTGATTCTTCCACATACACTTCCTGCGCTGCGTAAAAGCAGGCGGTCATGATGTCGCGGCTGAATGGACGGAGTTGCACGCCATTGGCCACGAGACGCTTTAATGCGGGCGGATTGATGGCGTCGTACTTGGCGAGCATATTAATATTGGCTTCTGCACAGGCAGATTCGAGGATCGACTTGTATTCAGAGGGTAGCGTTTCCCATTGCTTGATGTTGACGAATAGGTCCACCTGAGGTCCACCTTCCCACCAGCCGGGATAGTAGTAATACTTTGCAACTTTATAAAAACCCAATTTTTCATCGTCATACGGTCCCACCCATTCGGCGGCGTCGATAGTGCCTTTTTCCAACGACGGGTAAATGTCAGCGCCGGCAATCTGCTGCGGCACTACCCCGAGTTTGGCCAGTACCTGACCGGCGATGCCGGCAATGCGAAACTTGAGACCTTTCAAATCGGCAACAGTTTTGATTTCTTTCCTGAACCATCCACCCATCTGGGCACCGGTATTTCCGGCCGGGAAATTGATGATGTTGTAATCCTTCAGGAATTCACGCATCAACGCCAAACCCCCACCGTGATACATCCAGGCATTTTGCTGCCTTGCATTCATGCCGAACGGAATCGCGCATCCAAGCGCAAAGGTCGGATCCTTGCCGAAAAAATAGTAAGGCGCTGTATGTGTGCATTCGACCGTGCCGTTTTGTACGGCGTCTACGGTGCTGAATGCCGGGACAATTTCCCCGGCCGCAAATACCTGGATCTGAAATTTGCCTGCAGTGGCTGCGGCGACACGTTTGGAAATGACTTCCGCCGCGCCGAAAATCGTATCCAGACTTTTCGGAAAGCTTGAAGCCAGACGCCACTTGATCATCGGCAGTGCGGCGGTTTGGGCTTCTGTCAAAGCGGAAAATGAGACGGCACCGGTGACCATGCCTGCGCCGGCAGACGTTAAAAATTTACGCCTCTGCATGGGTTGCTCCTCAAAAGTTGCACTTATGTTTTTGGTCAGCGGTGAAGACTGAAACCCTCAAAAAGTGACAGGCAATTTGGTTCGACCCGGACCAACTACTCTCCCGCAATAGCCATCCGCTCAATCAAAATACTGCCCACCCGCTTTGAACCCAGCGCCAAATCATCGTTGCCGACAGCTACGATGTCTTTGAACATTTGTTTCATGTTTCCCGCAATCGTGATCTCTTCAACCGGATAGGCGAGTTCACCACTTTCGACCCAAAAACCGGCGGCACCGCGTGAATAATCGCCCGTTACGTTGTTCACGCCCTGACCCATCAATTCCGTCACGACCAGACCGCGGTGCATTTTTTTGATCAGCGCAGCGAAATCCAAATTCATCGCGCATGGCGACACGACTAAATTATGATTGCCGCCAGCGTTACCGGTACTTTTAAGACCGAGCTTCCGGGCAGAATAAGCGGCCAGGAAATAACCTTGCAAAACGCCGTTTTTTACTACATCGCGCGCCACGGTCCTCACGCCCTCGGCATCGAACGGCCCGCTGGCCAAGCCGCCTCGAATGGCTGGATCTTCTCGAATGGAGACAAGAGGCGAAAATACGGTTTCCCCGATGCTATCCATCAGGAAACTTGCTTTGCGATAAAGCGCCGAACCACTGACCGCCCCGACGAAACTGCCGATTAATCCCGACGCGACGGGGGCCTCGAACAGCACCGGCACATCGCAGCTGGCAATTTTCTTGGCATCCAGCCGCGCCACAGTGCGTTCTCCCGCACGACGTCCGATGGACTCTGCTGATTCAAGGCCGTGTTCATCGCGCGCCACCGCGTACCAGTAATCACGCTGCATGCCTTGTTTGCTGGTGGCGATCACACTACAACTGGCACTGTGCCGAGTGGTCGGATACCCGCCGATAAAGCCGGCGGAATTGGCGTAGATGAAATCTGACTCCGAGGTTGATACCGATGCGCCTTCTGAATTATTAATGCGTTTGTCTACCGCAAACGCAGCCGCCTCGATGCGCTTGCCAAGCGCAATGGCATCATCGACAGCGAGTTTCCAGGGATAAAAAAGACCGAAATCGTCGAACGGCGGTTGCGCCATCTGTTCGGGATCGGCAAGACCGGCAAATTCGTCGGCTGCGGTGTACTTGGCGATCGCCATTGCCGCCCGGACGGTACGCTCTACCGCGTCCTGTGACAAGTCCGAGGTCGATGCATTGCCGCGTTGCTGACCGAGATACACCGTGATGCCCAGACCCTTATTGCGATTGTGCTCGATGGTTTCAACCTCACCCATCCGCACGGTGACGTCCTGCCCGAGCGAGGTCGAAATTTCAACTTCGGCCGCGGTTGCACCAAACACTTTGGCGCGATCGAGTGAAAAATGGGCGAGGTCGGCGAGACTGGTGCGAACTACAGGGGATGATTGAGGCACGATGGGGATTTGAATGAAGAAACAGTTGGGGAAGCCGGCGGCGGGCGAAGCGGAAAGCCGGACCGGTACGGTATCATCCGGGTTGACCCTTTGATAATGCAACCTAAAACATGAATGACCCAGACAACGATTCGTTGGCCAATCCAGAAACCGAAAATTCTATCAGCAAAAGCCAGAAGAAACGCGACATGCTGGCCTTGCAGGACATCGGCGTGGAATTGGTCGGGCTGTCGTCCGAGGCGATCAACAAACTAGCATTGCCAGAAAATCTGCGTACTGCCGTGACGGATGCAAAGCGCATCCCCAAGAGTAAATATGGTGGCATGAAACGGCAAATGCAATATATCGGCCGATTGATGCGGGAAATCGATCCGTTACCGATTATTGATCAACTTGGTGCGCTCAAAGCGCCTAACAAAAAGCAAACCGCATTGCATCATCTGGCCGAACGCTGGCGAGAACGTTTGTTGCAAGATGACACTGCGCTCAACGCGTTTATCAATGAATTTGCCGACGCGGATACGGACCTGTTGGCGAGATACATACAAGCCTCCAAAGATGACAAGGCAAAAAACAGACCACCAAAGCATTATCGATTGTTGTACACCCAGATTCACGATCTAATCGTGACGCAATCGCGCTTGCCCGAATTGTAGTCGTGCACCGGATGAATATCGAACCCGCAAAAATAGGCTTGCTCTCGATCTCGGATCGCGCATCCCTCGGAATCTATCGCGACGAAGGTTTGCCGGCGCTGGAAGCGTGGTTGCGGTCGGCCTTGCATAATCCGCTGACGTTTGTCTCCTCGGTCATTCCTGATGAGCAAAAGTTGATCGAGGCTAGCCTCATAACGCTGGTGGATGTCGAGAATTGTTGCCTGGTCCTGACCACCGGCGGCACCGGTCCCGCACCGCGGGATGTAACCCCTGAAGCGACGCGCGCGGTGGCAGACCGGGTGATGGATGGATTCGGCGAACGGATGCGGCAAATATCTTTGTGCTTTGTGCCGACCGCGATCCTTTCCCGCCAGCTTGCCGTTATTCGTAAACAAGCACTCATCATAAATTTGCCTGGCCAGCCAAAAGCGATTCGGGAAACGTTGGAGGGGTTCAAGGACGCTACCGGCAACCCTGTTGAGGCCGGTATTTTTGCGGCCGTGCCATATTGCGTCGATCTGATCGGCGGGCCCTATCTGCAAACCGTTGACAACGTCGTCAAGTCATTCCGACCAAAGAGTGCTGTGCGCAAAGTCTGAGCCAGTTAATTCCTGACCGCCTCGTTGTCTAACTGCCACCCACCATTTGCCAGGCATCCCCGATGACATTTTTTCAAAATAGCAAACCACGAAAATGATCAAACACATCGAACTCAATACCGGTGCCGCGCCAAAAGGCACCATTATCTGGCTGCATGGACTGGGTGCAGACTGTTGGGATTTTGTTGCCCTCATCAAGGAATTCCGACTACCCGACGACCTCCCGCTACGCTTCATCTTTCCGCAGGCGCCATCGCGACCCATCACCATCAACAATGGCCAAGTCATGCCTGGTTGGTACGATATCTCAATGGCGGCGTTGCATCGCAAGCCCGACGAAGCAGGCATACGTCAATCGCAGGCGTCAATCGATCAACTGATCGCTCGCGAACACGAGCGAGGGATCAAGGCCGACAAAATTATCCTCGCCGGTTTTTCGCAAGGCGGCGCGATCGCTCTGCAAACAGGGCTGCGGCACATTGAGCCTCTGGGCGGCATCATGGCGCTTTCCACCTACCTTACACTGGACGACTCGCTCACCACGGAAGCCACCATTGCAAATGCAAAAATCCCTATTTTGATGGCCCACGGCACGCAGGATCAGGTCATTCCGCTTTCTCTGGCGCAGTCGTCGCGGGCAATAATGGAGGCGCGGGGTTACAAAGTAGCGTGGCACGAATATCCGATGACCCACTCGCTTTGCATGGAAGAAGTTACGGATATCGGTATCTGGATTCAGGCGAGGTTCAAGTCGCCCATCTTGCCAACTTAGAAAAAACTTTATCTAAATTGCAGGACGACGCTTTTCCACAAAGTAATGCGCTGGAAAATCGCGCCGGTACTGCCACTGCATCCTCTCATGCCCGCAAATAAGATGGTAGATGCAGCGCGGCAATTTATGCAGCGGTGGCGAAGAACCTCGTCTGCATTTCATCTAGTCCCAGCGTGTGCAAAATTTCTTGCAAGCGCTGTGCCGGTCGCTTGCGTGGTAAATCCTTATAGGTGGCAATGATGAGCTCGTTTTTTAGCGAGTGCTCCCAGCCAACCAGTTCGGTAACATTCACCTGATAGCCATGTGCTTCCAGTTGCAGGCAGCGCAACACGTTGGTTATTTGACTACCAAATTCGCGCGTATGAAGTGGATGTCGCCAAATTTCGGTCAGTGCCGTCGTGGCGGCATTTTTTGCTTTGTTCTTACTTAAAATTCCCGCCACTTCGGCTTGGCAACACGGCACCAGCACGATGAAACGTGCGTGCTTGGCGAGCGCAAACTGAATGGCTTCATCGGTAGCGGTATTGCAGGCGTGTAAGGCAGTGACGATGTCTACACGTGCCGGTAATGCATCCGAAGTAATCGAGTCGGCGACCGACAAATTCAGGAACACCATATTCGGAAAATCAAGTTTTGCGGCCAGCGCGCGTGCCTTTTCGACCAGCATATCGCGGCATTCAATGCCGAAGATTTTATGCTGACCGGATGTCGACTTAAAAAACAAATCGTAAAGTATAAATCCTAGGTAGGATTTTCCGGAGCCATGATCGACCAGCGTGATGTCACGATGCCGCAACAGAATTTCCTGGAGCAGCGGTTCGATGAATTGGGTCAGGTGATAAATCTGCTTTAATTTGCGGCGACTATCCTGATTCATCCTGCCGTCTGTCGTCAGAATGTGCAGCTCTTTAAGCAGTTCAAGCGACTGTCGCGGGTGTATCTCAACCGCCCTGACCCCTGCTTGACGCTCGCCCTTGACAACTACGCCATTAGCGATCCCGCCGCCCAATTTAGCCACTTGCAACCGAACCTACGCGGAAAATGCCGACGCTGGCGCTCTCACGCAGCGGGTTTTTCCTCGTGTGGCGGGTCTGCCGGCGCTTCGGTACCGGGCTCAACAGCCTCACCCTCAGCCGGATTCCCGACACCCGCCTTGCGTTGCTGCTTTTCTTCTTTTTTTGCCTTCTTGGCGAGTTCTCGCTGGCGTTTTGCAAAGTTGTAATTTGGCTTTACCAATGGGACGTCCTTTCTGGATAGTTACGTGGTGGCGGTCGCGCGACGAAGAAATAGTCTACCCTCCCTGCATCATGCTGCTGATTCTAGCCTAATCGCTTTATGAATTGATGCCGGATCCTGCCGAAATCGATGATTGTAACTTTACGCCGTTCCTGCCAACTGTAGTTCGAGAGGCGTGAGCCATCGCCACTCTGCCAACGCCAAATCCTTTGGCAACCGCAGTTGCCCGATCTGGCTGCGGTGCAGACGTTTGACGTGGTTATCAACGGCTGCCAGCATGCGTTTAACCTGATGATATTTTCCCGAAGCCAACGTGAGCTGCACGCCCGTCGCCGTCAACTCCGCCGCCAACGCTCGTACCGGCTTGGCGCTGTCATCGAGCACTACCCCGGCGAGTAATCGCGTAATTTGCTCGGCGGTCACCGCCTCGCTTGTCGCCACCTCGTACACTTTCGGCACCTCATGTTTTGGCGACGTGGTACGGTGAATAAACTGGCCATCGTCGGAAAATAGCAATAGCCCGGTGGTGTCATGATCGAGTCGGCCGACGCTCTGCACCTCGCGGGTTCGCAATGGCGCTGGCAGCAGACCATACACACTGGGATGCGATTTTGGTTTTTGTGAACATTCATAATCGGTCGGCTTGTGCAGCATCAGGTACGCCGTAATTTGGTATTGCCAGAGGACACCGTCGACGCAATATAGAAACGCGTCTTCGCCAGTAGAAGCGGCGCTCACATCCCAATCGGAGGCCGGATCGGTGCGCGCCATGCCCTGCACTTCCACCGCGCCGCGTGCGATTAGCAGGCGACACAGTTTGCGGGCGCCAAATCCCTGGCTGAAGAGAATTTGTTCCAGCGTCATTTCCGCCACAAGCTGGCCAGCCAGCGCTGTTGGTCGAGCGGCAACCCGGCTGGACGGTAGAAGTGCGTCAATTCGGTAAATCCCGCTGCTGTCATGAAGGTGCGCCATTTCGTCAGATCGTGATACGCGCCATAACGGTCGTCGTTCCAGCCTTCACTGTTATCGCCGCGAGGATTGGAGGCGAACAATACCCCACCGGGTTTAAGGCTCGCTTTCAATTCCAGCAGCACCCGAGGCAATTCCTGACCGGGGATATGGAACAAAGAAGCATTTGCAAAGACGCCATCGAAGGCGGCGACCGGCAGCTCAAGCTTTAAAAAATCCTGTCGCAATACTTCACAGCCGCTATGCTTAATCGCCATCGCGGAAAACTGCGCAGAGCCTTCCAGTCCCACCGCGCGGTGTCCGCGTTCTGAAAATATCTTCAGGTCTCGTCCCGGACCGCAGCCAAAATCAAGAATCGAGAACGGGGGATCGCCGTAGATATAACTGAGCAGCGCGTCGATGTTCTGACTGACGTCATGATCTCGCGTGTCCTCCCAGAAGTGGTCGGCTCGCTGATCATAGTGTTGCACGGTGATGCAGGTAATTTTGGCCAATTCCTGGCAATTGAATTTCATCTGTTGCGACACCATTCGAGGTAAAGGCGCATGGA
>JAYVKG010000062.1:0-2169 GCA_043768625.1 Betaproteobacteria bacterium | reverse complement strand
TATAACGCGCTGGTGGCACAGCCCGGTGGTCCGGATCCCGGCGCGGGCAACCTTGGTAGTCTGGTGCTGGCGCCCGGCGTTTACACGGCGGCATCAGGGTCATTCAGGCTACAGGGCGGCAACCTTACCCTTGATGCACAAGGTAACGCGAACGCGGTGTGGGTATTCCAGATGGCGTCGACGCTCACCGTCGGCGGCCCGGGCGCAGCATTCCCGCAAAGCGTCATTCTAGTCAATGGCGCACAGGCTAAGAACGTCTATTGGCAGGTTGGCAGTGCGGCAACCATCAACGCAGGCGGTGGTGGCACCATGGTCGGCACCATTATTTCGCAGTCAGGCATCTCGTTTTCTACCGCCGGGAACGTGACCATAGTGACGCTCAACGGCCGGGCGCTGTCGCTGGGAGCGTCGGTGACGATGGTCAATACGGTCATTAACGTGCCTGCGCCGTAAGCATGGCGTTGGCGCGGCCTTAACGTTAAGCTTTACGTTCAATTGGTGCAGCAGGCACAAGAATTTTAAATCCTTCTGGAGAAAAACATGAAATTAGCAAGAGCCTCAGGGACACCAGGTCTGGTGGCACTCGCTGCACTCGCGGCGACCTTCGCCAGTTCATTTGCCATGGCCGAAGACGCAGGCTGGTACGGCGGACTTAACGGTGGCCAGTCGAGAGCGAAAATTGACGACTTGCGGATCAACAGTGGACTTCTGAGTGGCGGTTTTACGTCAACCACCATCAGCAATGACGACCGGCATAGCGGCTATAAAATATTTGGCGGGTACCAGCTCAACAAAAATTTTGCCCTCGAAGGTGGCTATTTCGATTTGGGAAAATTTGGCTTTACCGCGATAACTGTACCTACCGGAATTCTGCGCGGCGATATTAAAGTCAGAGGCGTGAATCTTGACGCCCTGGGCATGCTGCCGTTAACTGATCGATTTTCAGCATTTGCCCGCGTCGGTGTCAACTACGCGGAAGCCAAAGATACTTTTTCAGGAAGTGGACTGGTGCGCTTACTCAGATCCAACGCCAATAAACGAGAGGCGAACGTTAAATACGGCGCTGGCCTGCAGTTTGCATTTACGGAACGGCTAAGCATGCGAGCAGAAGTGGAGCGCTACCGGATCAATGACGCCGTCGGCAATAAAGGCGATATCGATCTTGCGTCGCTGGGCCTGGTTTATCGATTCGGCAGTAACCGGCCAACGCCCGCTTACATTGCGCGCGCTTCAGCACCCGAGCCCGTCACTCCCGCGCAGCGCCCGGTTGCACCCGAACCAGTCGCGGCAGCACCAGCCGCCCAACCCGCAGTGGTGGTGCCGCCCCAGCCGAGGAGAGTAAGTTTTTCGGCTGACGCGCTGTTCGATTTCGACAAGTCAGCGGTTAAACCTGAGGGCAAACAGGCGCTCGATAAATTTGCAGCCGAGCTGAGAGGCAGCAAATTCGATGTCATCTCTGTAACGGGACACACCGACCGCATCGGCTCCGACGCATACAACGTCAAACTGTCGACGCGCCGCGCTGATGTGGTGAAAAATTATCTCGTTGAACCCGCCGGACTGCCGGCCGCCAAAATCACGGCCACCGGCGCAGGCGAATCCAGCCCGGTAACCAAGCCCGGTGATTGCAAGGGCACCAAGAAGACCAAGGCACTGATTGCGTGTCTGCAGCCTGATCGGCGTGTCGACGTCGAAGTCTCTGCAACGAAGTAGCCATCGTCGGTCCAGCAGAACGCGCAGCGCGGGCGCACTTTTGCCTGCGTTGCGCGCTTGAACGCGCACCGTAGCTATTGAAAGCCGTGTTAATTTGCCTTTGCCCGATGTAGTCCCGTACTTAGTCCCGGCACTTGCATCTCAATCGCGCCCGATGTGTTGCCGCTACAATAAAACAGCCCCTCTGTGGTGATGTCGACTAGCGACGTACCTTCGCAAAAGGGGCCGACAAATGGGCAATACTAACGGGGAAGACAAGCGCCTGTCCGAGCGCTGGGTGCCGGTCAAGAAACCCACAACACAATACGCGTATCAAGTGCTGTGACAGCCGCGCCAATAGCAACCCGATAAATTGCCTGGCAAGGACTTACAGCATATGCCACGTCTGCGCGCATTGTGTGTGCTAGCGCACCGACCGCGCCAGGATGATCAACTAGCCTCTGCCTGTCGATAAGG
>JAYVKG010000061.1:0-10514 GCA_043768625.1 Betaproteobacteria bacterium | reverse complement strand
GGCGCAAAAGCGGTTGATCTGCACCCCCGAAGCGCGGAAATCCCAGCCCGCCTTGAGCGCCGCAATTTTCGGCAAGACAGACCCTTGTTCGCCGATGGGCGACACGATGCCCATCACAACATCGTCCACAGCAGCCGTGTCAAAGCTGTTGCGTTGCTGCAGGTTTGATAGCAGTCCAGACAGCAAAGTTACCGGTTTGACCTCGTACAGACTGCCGTCCTTCTTGCCTTTGCCGCGCGGGGTGCGGATGGCGTCGTATACGTAGGCTTCGGTCATGGTTTTCTCCTTGTATGCAGTGCGGAAATAAATCGAACAATTCGCAAAAATCTAGTATAGTCTTTTCACCAAGCAATTGCTTTGTAATATTAAAACTCAAGTCCAACAGGTGACACCTATGATTGAACGCACGTTATTTAGCCCCGACCACGAAGCCTTCCGCGATAGTTTTAGACGCTTTATCGACAAAGAAGTCGTCCCTTTTCACGAGGCGTGGGAAGAGCAGGGCTATGTGGCGCGCGAGGTGTGGAACAAGGCGGGCGAGAACGGCTTTTTGTGCACGTCGATGCCGGAAGCCTACGGTGGCGCGGACGCGGACAAGCTGTACTCGGTGATTCAGATGGAAGAACTGGCGCGGGCGGGCACGACGGGGATTGGCTACAGCCTGCACAGCGAAATCGTTGCGCCCTACATCCTGCATTACGGCACCGAGGCGCAAAAAAGCCACTACCTGCCCAAGCTGGCCAGCGGCGAGATGATAGGCGCGATCGCCATGAGCGAGCCGGCAGCGGGGTCGGATTTGCAGGGCATCAAAGCCACAGCCATCAAACAAGCAGACGGTTCGTATTTGCTCAACGGCAGCAAAACCTTCATCACCAACGGCTGGCATGCCGATTTGGTCATCGTGGTGGCGAAGACGAATCCGGCAGCAGGCGGCAAAGGCACGAGTTTGCTTTTGGTAGAGCGCGGCATGGCGGGCTTTTCGGTCGGCAAACGCTTGAAAAAGCTGGGTTTGCGGGCGCAGGACACGTCGGAATTGTTCTTCGACAACGTGCGCGTACCTGCAGAAAATCTGCTGGGCGGCGAATCATACGAAAACAAAGGTTTCATCTGCCTCATGGAGCAACTCCCGTGGGAGCGCCTGCAAATCGCCATCACCGCCGTGGCGTCCGCCCAAGCGGCGATTGATTGGACAGTGGCTTATGTCAAAGAGCGCAAAGTCTTCGGCCAAGCCGTGTCCAGCTTTCAAAACACCCGTTTCAAGCTCGCCGAAATGCAAACCGAGGTGCAGGTCGCGCAAGTATTTCTGGACAAATGCACCGAACTGCTGATGGTCGACCAACTCGATACCGCAACTGCGTCGATGGCCAAATACTGGACTACCGATCTGCAATGCAAAGTGATGGACGAATGCGTGCAGTTACACGGCGGATACGGCTACATGTGGGAGTACCCGATTGCGCGCGCCTACGCAGATGCGCGGGTGCAACGCATCTACGGCGGCACCAACGAGATCATGAAGGAAGTGATCAGCCGGTCAATGGGTCTGACCGGGCGCGAGCGTTAGTAGGGTTGCCTGACGATATTTTTCGTCTGGGTGATGCCATTGACCGTGTAGCGCATGACCGCATTGCCTTGATCGGTAAAGGTCAGCGTCATCGACCCGACCAAATTCGCGTGGAACAGCGTTTTGTCGTATGCCGCACCGAGCCATTGCGAACCGACGGTGCTGTAAATGTCGCCGGTGAATACGTTGCCATTCCAGGTGCCACCGGGCACCGCAAAGAATACGGCTTTACCGTTGCTGTCGTAGGTGTACCAGACCGGGAACAGTACCCGGCCTTGCTGGGCAATGTTCATTCCCCAGCCGTCCTCAAGGCTGCCCGCCCACCACAAATCGTATACCTGCAACTTGGGCTGACCGTCATCCACGGCAAACAATTCGCGCTGAATGCTTTTGCTGCCGCTAACGCCGTTAATGGTGTAAGCAAGGGTCGCAGCACCACTGCCCGCATAGGTGACGGTTGCGGTGCCGACTGACGGATTAATTTTAAATTGGGATTTATCGTAGACGTTGAATGGCGACGATGTTGGCAGGTAAACGTTGCCGGTAAATGCGGTCTGCGCGGCGTTCCAGCTGCCGCCGGGTATTACGTACCAGAGCGGCTTGCCGCCGCTGTCATAGGCGTAGATGACGATGAATTGAATAATGCCGTGCTGGGTGATCGACACGCCCCAACCGTTTTCTGCTTCTCCCGCCCACCACATGTCGGTGTAGTCCAGCGGGCCCGTGGCGAGTGCGTTGACGCCAATAGTTGCCTGCTCGGAACTGCCATCTGCGCTGGGTGAATGGGTTACTGCGTAACTGTGATTACCCGCGCCGATTGCAGCGATACTGCAGGTGGCAACACCCGCGGTGCTGGCACCGGGCAATGCTGCCATCGGCAACGAAACACAGCCGGGCAGCGTGATGCCGTTTTCGCGAAAGGTAGCGGCACTCGACGGCGCGCGCGCGGAAGTGAAGGCGCTCAACAACACCCTGGTTCCCGCCACCGGCGCGATCTGGCTGGCACTGACGCTTAGCGATACGGGGTTGACCGAGACGCTTACGCCGGCAAAGTTAATGGGCGAATTGATGCTGACGGAGCCATCGCGCTTTAGCGACATCCTGCCATCCAATGGCAAAGAAACATAACTGACCACGTCCACCCCTGCGTAATTGACCGTGCCGTTGCTGGTGAATAAAAAACCATTTGGCACAATGTAGTCCGGCTGGACGATATTTAGCGCGGCAAATCCTTGCGTGCCAATCAAAAAAGACTTGTACGTGGTAGTACACATCGTGCCATAGACACCGCAGGAACCATAGCCATTGTCGCCGCCTGTGACGATGGCGGTATCGCCGGCAAGATCGGTCGGAAAGGTAAACGAACGAGTGACGCCCGCTTGCGAACTGGTGATGGTGCGGCCGCCGATGAATTGCTGGCCGCCTGCCAGTGCGGTGAGTTTGATGAACTGCACCGTACCACCAGCATCGGAATAGAGCTCTTTGATCTGCCAAAGATGGAAAGTGGCGATCGCACTGCCGCTGGCGACGAGCAAAATAGAGGCAAGACAAATCTGTGTAAATAATTTTGTAAACATGAAAATTCCTCTCGCAGTCCGAATCTGCGTCTGGCAATGGCGCCCCGGCGCATCCCGCTCAGAACGCTAGATTATGCCTCTGGCGTATGCAGTGCAAGCCACAGTGTTTTGACCTTTATCCAGCTAGTGTGCGCGTGCAAACGTGGCTGGGGTCTGCCTGACAGTCGCCGCCGCCAGTGCGCATGAATGAGCGTTGGCGGCGTCGCGCCGGCATATAATCTGCGCCTTACAGCGTACATGGCAGGGCAAGCCACCGCGCTAAAAACTCTGCCGGGAAAGAATTTAATGGCTACTGAACTGAAACGCGTTACTGTTTTAGGATTGGGCAAAGTTGGCAGCCTGGTTGGCACTTTGCTTGCACGATCAGGATTCAGCGTGACCGGCATTGACGCACATCCGCCAGCAGGTTTGCCGTTCGATGTGCGTGCGCAGGATGTAGCCGATCTCGCCGCACTCAAGGCTGTACTGGGCGGCTACGACGCGGTGATTTCCTGTTTGCCTTTTCATCTGAATGTCGGCATCGCCCGCATCGCGCACGACCGCGGCATGCATTATTTTGACCTGACTGAAGACGTCGCCACGACCAGAGTCATTATGGAAATGTCATCGAGCGCGAAAGGCGTAATGGCACCACAGTGCGGCCTCGCGCCCGGCTTCATCGGCATCGTCGGTGCCGATCTGGCCAAACGTTTCGACTCATTGCGCTCGATTGAGCTGCGCGTCGGCGCACTACCGCAACATCCTCGCGGCAAGCTCGGCTACGCACTCAATTGGTCGCCCGAGGGTGTGATCAACGAATATATCAACGACTGCGAGGTCATCCGCAATGGCCGCACGCAGATGGTACCGGCCCTCGAAGGTTTGGAGATGATTCTCGTCCACGGTCTGGAACTGGAATCGTTCACCACTTCGGGCGGCTTGGGCACCATGTGCGAAACCTATCTCGGTCGCGTGCAGGAACTCAATTACAAGACCATGCGCTATCCGGGGCATTGCGAGTTAATGCGCTTTTTATTGAATGAGCTTTACCTGCGTGAGCAACGCGACCTTGCCAACAAGCTGCTGCGCAATGCGCTGCCCGAAGTTGCCGAGGACGTGGTGTTCGTCCACGCCGCTGTCGAAGGCCAAAAGGACGGTCGTCTCTCACGGGAGGAATTTGTGCGCGCCTATCCCGCCATGCAACTTGAGGGCGCAAGCTGGCGCGCGATTTCCTGGACGACGGCGGCAAGCATTTGCGCGGTGGTCGAAATGGTGGCTGCCGGTGCGCTGCCTGCACAAGGCTTTATCAAGCAGGAAGAAATTCCATTTGATAAGTTCATGGCGACAAAGAATGGTGCGATTTACCGCAAAGCGGAAGCGGTTGCGGGTGGGGCGACGTTTGCGGCTTAGCAATTGAAATGGGTTTTAACAGGCGCGCCGCAATTTAAGCACCGCATCGTTCGGCTTCGAAGTCTCGCCGGTCGAAATCTAGGTGATGTAAACGATAGCGTCTTTGGAAGGCGTCGGAGGCGCGAAAACTTCTGGCCGCAAAAGCACCGCGGCGGAATTGCGGATTTGGGTGAGTTAAAGCACTGTCAAGCCAGATGTAGGGACAATTTGACTGTTTAACCGAATCTAAGCAAGACGCTAGCCGATCAGTAGTGCTGCGGCGATGCGGCGTCCTTCCCCCATCAACACATTGTAGGTGCGACACGCGGCCGGTGTATCCATTACTTCAAAGCCTATCCGGACTTCGGCAAAGGCGGCCATGATCCGACGGTCAGGAAAGCAAAATTTTGCGCCAGAGCCAAAAATCACCAAGGCTGGTCGCAGCTCGAACAATTTAGCGAAATCGTCGGTCGTCAATGACCGCGCAGTGGGCAGAGGCGCTGGTGAAATAGTTGGCCATGGATTAATGATTGTGTCGGTCAGCACGATGATCGCGTTGCGGAACTGTTCACCGTTGACGGCAACGAAACCCGGACCGTGGCCGCTGATGACATTGATGCCGGTGATAGGATCGAGATGTAATTTCACAGGGGACCGATGGGGATTTGCTAGAATGAAGTTATTGCGCCGCACAAAAATGCTGCAAGCTGCTAATTATTATAGCCTTTCGGATTCGTTCGCCTCAAGCCACGCCGCATTATCTCACTCGACATGAACCACGAATTTTCCCGTATCAAACGTCTTCCCCCTTACGTTTTCAACATCACGTCCGAATTAAAAATGGCGGCACGCCGCCGCGGCGAAGACATCATCGATATGTCGATGGGTAACCCGGATGGGCCGACGCCGCAACATATTGTCGACAAACTGGTTGAAGCGTCGAAGCGGCCCAACACTCATGGCTATTCAGTATCAAAGGGTATTCCAAGGTTACGGAAGGCGATTGCCGATTGGTACAAACGCCGCTTTGACGTCGAATTTGATCCTGATTCTGAAGCAATTGTCACTATCGGCTCCAAAGAAGGCCTGGCGCACCTGATGCTGGCGACGCTCGATAGCGGCGATACCGTGCTGGTCCCCAATCCGAGCTACCCGATTCACATCTATGGCGCAGTGATTGCAGGAGCCCAGATCAAGCATGTGCGCATGACTGAAGGTGTCGATTTTTTTGAAGAAGCCGAGCGGGCGATTCGCGAGACTTATCCGAAACCAAAGATGTTGATTCTGGGGTTCCCGTCAAACCCGACCGCCATGTGCGTGGAACTGGATTTTTTCGAGCGTATCATCGCACTGGCCAAAGCGAACAACGTGCTGGTCGTCCATGATCTGGCCTACGCCGACATCACCTTCGACGGTTGGAAAGCGCCCTCGATCATGCAGGTGCCGGGTGCACGCGATGTCGCAGTGGAGTTTTTCACCATGTCGAAAAGCTACAACATGGCGGGGTGGCGAATCGGCTTCATGGTCGGTAACAAGGCGTTGGTGGCAGCACTGGCAAAAATGAAGGGCTATCATGACTACGGCACCTTCACGCCGATTCAGATTGCGGCAATTGCCGCGCTGGACGGGCCCCAGGAATGTGTAACCGAGGTGGTCGCGGAATATCAAATGCGCCGTGATGTATTGCATAAGGGCCTCGCTGACGCAGGCTGGCAAACCACCAAACCGAAAGCCTCCATGTATATCTGGGCAAAAATTCCCGAGCAATATATGAAAATGGGCTCCCTCGAATTTGCCAAGAAACTGCTGGCAGAAGCCAAGGTGTCGGTTTCTCCCGGGATCGGATTTGGTGACTATGGAGATGACCATGTCCGGTTTGCACTGATCGAAAATACCGAGCGCACCAGACAGGCGGTTCGCGGGATCAAAGAAATGTTTAAAAAAGATGGCTTGATCTGAACATTCAGATGTTCCATAGGTGCGCCAACCCACACGAATTCGTATGAAGATTATTTCCATCACCAACGCCCGCCACGACATTGTCGAACTCGAATGGCTGAAACAAGCGGAAACGGTGCATAGACAACTACGCCCGAATCTGGAAGCGGATTACGTCAGCCGCATGCGCCAAGTATTTGCCAGCGGCGCCGACATGGCGGTCTGCAAACGTGGCGAACAAGTGTGCGGACTTGCCGTCTTTCGCGTCCTTGAAAAAACTTACAGCGGTCGAGAGCTTTATTGCGATGACTTGGTTACCGATGAGAACGTGCGGTCTAGCGGTGTCGGCCATGCGTTGATTGATTATTTGGAAGCGGTAGCCGCTACCCGTGCCTGTAATTGTTTGGCGCTCGATTCAGGCACACAGCGTCACCAAGCCCATAAGTTTTATTTTCGTGAAGGCCTCACCATCGCCGCGTTCCATTTTTCGAAAACACTGGGCAAATGAAACCAATCAATGTCGGATTGCTTGGGCTTGGTACGGTCGGTGCCGGTACCATAGAGGTATTGCGGCGGAACCAGCACGAAATCTCCCGCCGCGCCGGTCGCGAAATCCGTATTTCGCACGCTACCGCGCGGGATCTGACCAAGCCAAGAAATTTCTCGCTGGGCGGAATTGAGCTTTTGGCCAACGCCGATCTGCTGGTTGCGCATCCGGATATAGATATTGTGTGTGAATTGATTGGCGGCGATACCTTTGCCAAAGCGCTGGTGCTCAAAGCGATTGCCAATGGTAAGCATGTGGTAACGGCCAACAAAGCGCTGCTGGCTAAATACGGTACTGAAATTTTCGCGGCGGCGTTAAATAACCGGGTGACCGTGGCATTTGAAGCCTCTGTTGCCGGTGGTGTGCCTATCATCAAGGCATTGCGAGAGGGCCTTACCGCGAATCGCATCGAGTGGATTGCCGGCATCATCAACGGCACGTCCAATTTTATCCTTTCGGAAATGCGTTCGCGCGGGGCAAGTTTCGAATCGGTATTGAAAGAGGCGCAAGCCAAGGGCTATGCGGAGACTGATCCGTCATTTGATATCGACGGTATCGACGCCGCGCACAAGCTAACCATTCTGTCGGCGATCGCATTTGGCGTGCCGCCGCAGTTCGACAAGGCCTACACCGAAGGAATCTCGACGCTCACCGACAAGGACATCAAATACGCCGAACAGTTGGGCTATCGCATCAAGTTGCTGGCGATTACCCGGCGCGCTGCAGACGGACTTGAACTGCGCGTGCATCCAACACTCATTCCCGACAAGCGGCTGATCGCCAATGTAGAGGGTGTCATGAACGCGATTCTGGTTAAAGGTGATGCGGCCGGTGCCACGCTCTATTACGGGTCGGGGGCGGGCGGGGAGGCGACCGCTAGTGCGGTGGTGGCGGATTTGGTCGACGTGGCGCGGATGATGACCGCAGATCCAGAACATCGGGTTCCGCATTTGTCATTTCAGCCAGATCAGCTGCATGACACGCCAATCTTGCGGATGGATCAGGTAGAAACCGGCTGCTACTTGCGGCTGCGCGCTCACGACCGTCCGGGGGTAATGGCCGACGTGACGCGGATCCTTGCCGAAGGTGCCATTTCGATTGACGCGATTTTGCAAAAGGAAGCGGAAGAGGGGGAAGCATTGGTCGATGTCATCATCCTTACGCATCGTTCGGTTGAGGCCAGCGTCAACACCGCTATCTCCAGGATTGAAGCGTTATCGACGATCGCGGCAAAAGTGGTGCGTATTCGAGTGGAAGAGTTGAGCTGAAATGCGCCTGATCCCGGTGACCATCACGGTCGACCACAGCGCACGGGCCTTGGCTGTTTATATCAGGCCGGGCCTAAAGCTGATCGCGAAGCGCCCACACGACGCGCGCTTCATGTGCCCCGACGGAGGCCGGATATTTTCGATCCACTGTGGGAAGGCGTCGGCTGGTCTGGTGTCCTTGTCATGAGCATGCGCTACGTCAGCACCCGTGGTGCGAGCGCCGCAAACGACAAATTGGCTGAATCGTTCTGCGACATTCTGTTGGAGGGATTGGCACCTGACGGGGGTCTTTTTTTACCGCAAAGCTACCCGGTATTGCGTGACGACGAGCTAACCGCGATGCGCGGTCTCGGTTATCCCGACCTCGCCTTCGCGATTATCAGTCGTTACGCCGATGACATTCCGGCGGCTGATCTGAAATTGATTATCGACAAAACCTACACCCCGGCAATATTTGGCAGCGCCGATATCACGCCAGTGAAGACGCTGGAATCAGGGCTACACATCCTGGCGCTGTCTAACGGCCCGACGCTGGCCTTCAAGGACATGGCCATGCAGTTTTTGGGCAACCTGTTTGAGTATCTGCTGAGCAAGCGCAACGCGCAAATCAATATCCTTGGCGCCACCTCCGGCGATACCGGGTCAAGTGCGGAGCATGCGATGAAAGGCAAACACGGCATTCGCGTGTTTATGTTGAGCCCGCATGAAAAAATGTCCCCGTTCCAGTGCGCGCAGATGTTCTCTTTGCACCACGCCAACATTTTCAATATTTCGGTGCGCGGCGTGTTCGACGATTGCCAGGACCTGGTTAAAGCGGTTTCCAACGATCTTGCCTTTAAAGCGAAATACAAGATTGGTGCCGTTAATTCGATCAACTGGGGGCGCATTGTCGCGCAGGTCGTTTATTACTTCAAAGGCTATTTTGCGGTCACATCGGCGAACGACGAAAAGATTTCCTTCGCCGTGCCCTCAGGCAATTTCGGCAATGTCCTGGCCGGACACATTGCTCGTATGATGGGTCTGCCGATTCGTCGGCTGATTGTCGCCACCAACGAAAACGACGTTCTAGACGAATTTTTCCGGACTGGCCGCTATCGTCCCCGCGCCTCGGAGGAAACGCGGCAGACTTCCAGCCCATCAATGGATATTTCCAAGGCATCAAACTTTGAACGCTTCCTGTATGACCTGCTGTGGCGCGATCCGGCTGCGGTTAGGGAACTGATGCGCAAGGTCGACCACGAAGGGGGCTTTGATCTTTCCGGGTGTGCAGATATCTGGAAACGAATGCCCGCTTTTGGCTTTGTCTCCGGACGCAGCACCCATGCCGACCGCATCGCCATGATTCGCACGGCATGGAACAAGTATCACGTTGAAATCGATCCGCATACGGCAGACGGATTGAAAGTTGCATTGGAACATCGCGAGGCCGGCGTTCAAGTGGTATGCCTTGAGACTGCGTTACCCGTCAAGTTTGAGGCCAGCATGGTTGAGGCGCTCGGCAGGCCGCCGACAAGACCTTTTGCCTATAAAGGCATCGAGAATTTGCCGCAGCGATTTGCGCTGATGGATGCAGACGCGGATGCGATAAAGCGATTTGTCGCGGAGAAGATTAACGGTTGAAAAAGTGGCAGAAAAGCTTTGTGATGACCGCCATATTTTTCCGCTGTACGACAAACTCTAGCAGGGGCGGCCATTACAGGCCGATAACGCGGATTCAATGACGAGTCCCTACAGTCGGTAGGCAGTTAAACATGACTTCGTGCGGCGTTAAGTACCCCAGTGATTTGCGTGGTCGATGGTTGAGTTTATCTTGGTCTCGCCGCAATTGCTTTTGTGTCAGATTATTCATTGACTTTCCCTTCGGACGGTACTGGCGAACCAAGCCCACAGCGTTCTCGCCGGTGCCGCGCTGATTGGGCTGGTGCGCATCACAAGCAAAAGCGTTATCAGGGAAAACATCGCCCAGCGCGCTGAATTCCGTGCCGCGATCACTGGTGACGCTTTTGAAGGGTAGCCCGCCATCATGCAGGTCGTGCTTGATCAGGCGCGCGGTCAAGTTGGCATCGACACGCGGCAACAGGCGCAGCACCACATACAGGCTTTGCCGCTCGACCGACACAATGGTGCGCTTGATGTCGCTGCGCTTGCCCACAGCCGTATCGGTCTCCCAGTGGCCGATCTGGATGCGATCCTGCACTTCCTTGGCGCGCTCATGAATCGACTTCGCGCTCCCCTGCCAGGGACGCCGGGCC
>JAYVKG010000060.1:0-23547 GCA_043768625.1 Betaproteobacteria bacterium | reverse complement strand
GATCAAATTGCCCATGCGCAAATGATGTCCGATCGTTACGCAGCCCAGTTTCGGCGTATCACCCATGAGCAGATGGTTAAACGCGGCCTGGATGGGGGTGCGTCAAGTAACCGTTTCAGACAGTCGCTAGATATCCTGATTGACAGAAAAAAGCGCTGCGTGCAGGAACCGCGCTATTATTTTTTTCCGGAGCTTTCGCAGGGCCAGTTCTATGACCGTAACGATTTTCCGTGGCTTGGCATGCTGGAGGCACAGACCGTTGCCATCCGTGCCGAACTCCTTGAAGTTATGAAAACGCGTAGTGCGTTCAAGCCTTACGTACAGTCCGCGTCGAACCGGCCGAACCAGAATCAGCAGGGCATGTTGAATATTCCCGACTGGAGTGCTTTTTATCTCTGGAAAGATGCCGACATTGTTGCCCAAAACGCCGCGCGTTGCCCCCACAGCATGCGCGCACTTGCCGATGGGCCGCTTACCAAAGTGGCAAGGCGCCCACCATCGGTACTGTTTTCGTCACTGCAGCCGGGACCCAGCATTCCACCACACCACGGATTTCTGAACACGCATTTAATTTGCCGCCTGCCATTGATCGTGCCAGACGGTTGCGGCGTAAGAGTTGGCAATGAGGTGCGAACGTGGGTCAAAGGCGCGCCCGGCTGTTCGATGACACCATTGAACACGAAGCCTGAAACGACCGCATGGTGGTACGGGTGATTTTATTGTTTGAAATATGGCGTCCTGAATTGACAATTGTAGAACGCGGTTTGGCGAGCGCTATGTGTGAGTCAATCGACGCTTTCAATGGGCAAAGAACGGCGTGGGGGATTAAGCGGTGTGGGGCAGTTCGGCCGCCTGGCAAGCCGCCGTTAATCGCCGCGCAATCATTCACGCGGCGTCCATGACAAGAACACGGCTTGGAGAAAAACCTCATATGGCCCGATGCATTTCGCGAAATTCTAAAAAACTTTTGTACCCGCATCCAGATTATCTTGACCTGCTTAAGCCCCGCACTGCCACCGCCGGAAGGACAAAATGCAAAACGGACGCACCACCGCACAAGAGATAAGTGTCATTGAAGCCAACGCTGTTTGCGCGTTGCAGTCGGGCCGCGAACATGAAGCGCTTGGATATTGGGGCAGCATTCTCGCCATCGACCCCAACCACGCAAAAACGCTGACGGCGATGGGCCAGCACGCTTTTCGAAAAGGCGATTTGGAATCTGCCCGTACCGCGTTTCAGCGTGTCGTCGATACGGATGGTTCAGACCCGCAGCAATGGATCGGCCTCGCGCTGGTGTTACAGAAATTGCAGGACGAACTAGGCGAAGAACAGGCGATAACGAATGCGTTATCGCTTGATCCGAGCGATCTGCTCGCGCTGATTATGCGGGGCAATTTACTCGAAAGGCAGGGGAAAACACATCAGGCCGCGAAAGCTTATGGCGCGGTCGCGACGGTCGCGCCGGCATTGGAGAGTCTGAATCCGGATTTGCGGCCGGCGGTGTTACGCGCGCTCGCCTATCGCAATAATTACGATCGGCAGTTAGGCACGTTCATGGACCAATATCTGGAGAGCCACTACCGGCAACGTGTGGGCGAAAAACTGGACCGTTTTCGCGATTCGCTCGACCTCACGCTCGGCAGGAAGAAACGTTTTGATTCGCAACCGCTGATTTATCACTTCCCGCATTTGTCGCCGATTGAATTTTTTGATCGCTGTGATTTTCCGTGGCTCGATTCATTTGAATCGGCCACCGATGAAATCCGCGATGAGTTTCTGAGGGTATTGCAAATGGAAGAGGGCTTTTCACCCTATATCACCTACCCCAATGACGTTCCACTCAATCAATGGGCGGAATTGAATAATTCGCCACGATGGAGCGCATTCCATCTGCTGAAAGACGGCAGGGCGGTGGAAGAAAACGTGCGTAAATGTCCGCGCACGATGGAATTACTTCGCACTGCGCCGCAACCCGATCAGCCGGCGCGCACACCGACGGCCATGTTTTCACTGCTTAAACCAAACACCCGTATCCCGCCGCATACCGGTGTCACCAACGCGCGACTCGTCACGCATCTGCCGTTGATCGTTCCACAAGGCTGCGGGTTTCGGGTAGGTAATGAGTCTCGCAGCTGGGTGCCCGGCAAAGCCTGGGTGTTTGACGACACTATCGAACACGAGGCCTGGAACGACAGTGACCAGCTGCGCGTGGTGTTGATTTTTGACATTTGGCATCCACACCTCACACCACCGGAGCGGGAGATGATCACGGCGATGACGGCGGGATTGAATGCGTTTTCGGAGAATGCAGGCGGGTTCGACCTTTAAGGCTGTACGTAAAATTATATAGATCGCCAGTTGGCGCGGCGTTCGGCGTATAAACGCTTCAAACACCGCGCCGTTGCTAGCGATGTGCTCGCAACACGGTGTCCACATGACGGCATCGCCGTCCGCGCCGGTCACGCTCGTTTTGTCAGTTGGCCACGTCGCGGAGCAGGCCATTCGATGCCTCCATGGAATTATCGTTGAAAAATACCGTCAAAGATTTCTCGTCAATGGTTACCAGCAACAATGAAAAAAATATTTATCGCTATCGCCCTTGCCTCCACTCTTCTTTTGGCCGGCATCATCCATGCGCAACGCGAAGCTGCGGTGAAACCCATCACGCCGCGGGTAGTGACGCCACGCGGGCCGCTGCTGGAGGTGGAGCGCAGCCTGGTGACGCTGTTCGAAAATACTGCGCCTTCAGTGGCATATATCACCACTGAAAATCTGGTGCAACGAGGATTCTTTGGGGCTGGCGTAGCCCACGGCGCGGGGTCTGGATTCGTCTGGGATACGCAGGGGCACGTGGTGACCAATTTTCATGTCATTCAGGATGCGCAGAAAGTGGTGGTGCAACTGGATGCAGGTAAAGAGCCGCTGGTGGCCACCTTTGTGGGCGGTTCTCCCGAATATGATCTTGCAGTGGTCAAGCTTGCGCAGATCCCGGTCGGCTTGAAACCGATTCCCTTGGGCACCTCGCGTGACCTGAAGATCGGCCAATCGGTAATCGCGATCGGTAATCCATTTGGGCTTTCACGGACCCTGACCGCAGGTATTATTTCGGCGCTCGACCGTTATTTGCCGACTCAGGAATATGCAGAAATTGCCGGTGCAATCCAGACCGATGCGGCCATCAATCCAGGCAACTCTGGGGGGCCATTGCTCGATACCGCCGGGCGCTTGATTGGTGTCAATTCGGCCATTCGCTCAAGCTCTGGCTCCTCTTCAGGCGTGGGATTCTCAATTCCGGTCGACCTGGTGAACCGTATAGTGCCGCAGTTGATTGCGCGTGGCTATGCAGCAACCCCCGGCATCGGCATCATTCCTTTTGATCCGGGCGTGGTGGCGCAGAACGGCATAAAAGGTGTCGTCATCGACCGGGTGCGCGCCCGGTCGCCAGCCGCGAGCGCGGGCTTACGACCGCTGGTGCAGCGTACCGGTGCATTGGGTGACGTCATTACGGCTGTAAACGGCCGCAACGTGGAAACGTTGTCAACATTTGTCGCGGAACTGGATCGCGTCGGCATCGGCAACACGGCAGAAATTACCGTTTTGCGCGAAGGCAAAGCGCGCAAGGAGCGGGTGCAGGTCATCGACACCAATCAGAAATAACGCTAGAGGTTTTTCAGTCGCTCGGACAGCGTGTCGAGATACATCGGGAATTTGTGAATATCATTGTGGCCAGCACCAGTGACGACGATCAGTTCGGTCGCCGACCGGATTTGCTTGAGGGCTTCGCCATTCGATAAGACAATCGCGCTATCGATATCGCCGTGCTCGATCATCACCGCGCCTTTGATCGCCGGTAGCCATAGGTCGGTGCGCATCGGGTAGCGATTGAGGGCTGTCGGCAACCATGGATAACGCGCATCGCCCAACGCTTTCAAGCTTGCGTACGGCGACACCAGCACGGTTAGATCAGGCTGGACATCGCCGGCAAGTTTCGCTGCCAATCCGGTGCCGAGTGAGCGGCCATAGACGACAAGTTTCTTTCCGGCGTATTTCGGCGCGATCGAGTTCCACGCCTTGCGCACATCGGCATGCAACTCGGCTTCACTCTCGATCTGTCCGCTACTCTTGCCGTAACCCCGATAGTCGATGATGAATAAATCGTAGTTCACGCGCCGATAAAAATCGACGCTGGTCAGCCATGATTGTAAGTTGCCGCTATTGCCATGCAGGAAAAAAACAATGCCTTTCGGATTTGGCAAACGCAGATGCAAGGCCGACAATTCGGCTCCTTCAACCGGCACTTTTACTTCTTCAACATCGGCAATCTTGAATTCATGATCGGCGTTGAGCGGCAGCGGATGAAATATCAATTTCTCCTGCCGAAAATAGACGAACGCAACGACCATCGCATAGCAAAGCAGGCCCAGCCCCAGAAGCGAAAGTGCGACGCGCCGGGCGATCATCGCCCGGCGCGAACCTGGCCGCAAATCGTCGGGTTTAGAATCCACCAATAAAATCGCGCTTGCCGACATCAACGCCGTTATGGCGGAGTATTGCGTAAGCCATCGACATATGAAAATAAAAATTAGGCAGCGCAAAATGCAGCAAATAGGGTTGACCTTTAAACTTCGTCGGAGTGCCGCCAATCGGCAGGGTAATATCGCGATCTTCCTGGCCATCGATTTGCGCACGCGTAAAGGTGCCGATGAAGGCGAGTGTCTTGTCGATGCGGGCCGTCAATTCCGCAAATGTAGATTCGGCATCTTCGTACTTTGGCAATTCAACGCCGGCCAAGCGGGCTACGGGGCCTTTGCCGAAATCAGCCGCGATTTGTACCTGACGGGAGAAAGTGAGCATGTCCGGATACAAACGCGACCCCATTAATACACTCTCCTCGATTTTCTTGTCCTTGGCATGTGCCGCCGCTTTCGCCAGCACGCCTTTCAAGGCGGTGAGCGATTTCTGGAATACCGGGACCGATGCTTGATACATGGAAATGGTCATGAATTTCTCCTGGTAAATAAGGCTGGAATTTTAGCAGGCAATTTCGATACGACGTGCGAAAATGAGCAATGGAAAACCTCGTGGCTTCGGGAGCAATGTGATATGGCGCTGAAACGTCGCAACTGGCCGGAAGGTCGTATTGTCATTCTTGAGCATACCTCGCGAGTGCTGGCCGGTAATGCATTGGGCGATGCGCACCACCGCAAACTCGCTGTCTGGCTGCCGCCGCAATACGATGAAGCGCTGTCGATTTCTCGCGGTAAAAGGTTTCCTGTTTTGTACGATCTTGTTGGCTTTACCGGTTCAGGTTTGAGCCACATCAACTGGCGTAATTTTGATGAAAATATTCCCGAGCGCGCGGCACGCTTGCTCCATGAAGGCAAGATGGGGCCGATGATTTTGGTGTTCCCGGATTGCTTCACCGCGCTCGGGGGCAACCAGTACATTAATTCCTCGGCTATCGGCAATTATGCGGATTACCTTACCAAGGAATTGATTCCCTTCGTTGACCGCGAATTCCGAACGCTTGCGTCACGCGACCATCGCGGCTGTTTTGGCAAATCTTCCGGCGGGTATGGAGCAGTCATCCACGGTATGCAATACGCGAAATACTGGGGTGCCGTCGCCAGCCATTCTGGCGATGCCTATTTTGATTTTGTGTACCGGCACGACTGGCCGAATACGCTGACTGAATTAATGAATTACCGCAACGTGAAACGTGCAGCGGGGGCGATCAACGTAGCCGCGGAAGAAAAAGGTGCCGCGCTCGGCAAGGATGACGGACGCGTAAGGAATTTTCTGGACGCTATCTGGAAGAAGGAAAAACTTTCCGACAGTGAAGGTCACACATTGATGATGATGGCGATGGCGGCCAGCTACGACCCGGATCCCAAGGCACCATTGGGTTTCCGCCTGCCGTTCAATCTGGAAACGGGTGAACTAATCGAGCAGCGCTGGAAGCAGTGGCTTAAACACGACCCGGTGCGGCTGGTTGCGAAGTACCGCGCCAATCTGCAATCGCTGAAAGGTATTTTCATCGACTGTGGATGGCGGGATCAATACCATATTCATTACGGCGCGAGGATATTATCGAAGCGTCTTGCCGCCGCCCGAATCAAACACACCTACGAAGAATTTGACGACACCCATTCAGGCGTCGACTATCGCATGGAACGCAGCCTGCCGTTTTTGTACCGCGCGCTAAAACCGTAATCAGAAAGAAAGGTCGAGAAATGAAAAGACTATTTGTATTGCTGACATTGATATCCCTCTTGCATCCAGCGTGGGCCGCCGAGAACTCACCTTACGACGAAACCGCCAACGCGAAAGAACAAATTCAGCTGGCTTTGAACAAAGTCAAAGTGGAGCACAAAGCCGCCCTGATCGTATTCGGCGCCAACTGGTGTGGCGACTGCAAAATGCTGGACATCGAAATGCACCAGGGGGAGTTAGAAAAGATGGTGCGGGACCAGCTGGTGGTGGTAAAAGTTGACGTCGGCCGTTTCGACCGGAATATAGACGTCGCCGCGCAGTACGGAAATATCATTAAAAAAGGTATCCCATCGGTGGCGATATTGCGCGCTGACGGCAGTGTGGCGTATCAGACCGATGGCGGTGAACTTGCTGACGCGCGCAAGATGGGCCGGGCAGGGGTAACGACGTTTTTTAACACGATGTTGGCGAAAGCAAAGTAGTAACCCCATCGCGGTTGTAGTGTAAATCGCTGTCGGCTCAACAGACCGTTTTGCGGCGCATTGCCAGATGTTTGACGGGCTGGGCAACAACACGCGGCTTTTGAATCAGCGGGAGAGCGCCGCCTCGGTTAATTAACGTTCCCTACGGGCGAGACCCGCCGAGGACAGCGGCGATCGTGCAGGTTTCGGTCGTGTCAAGCTGGACGGCAAATTCGAGTGACATCGCTTTTGCGGTTACCTGCATGTTGGTTGACTGCCACATCCCGCGTTTGCCGTCATTGCACAATACGGTGCCATTGGCCAGCAAACGCGCGCCGTTGGTGGTAAAGGTTCCGTTGTAGGTGCACTGCAGACCCGTCACGCCGGATAGCAAAATCGACAGCACGCCGCCGGCACCCGTCGCCATGCCGACGTCGTATTGTCCGTAGGTGGCACGGCCACCGTTATTCTGTGTTTGAGTACAATTACTTCGCGTTTCAATAATGGCACCTTGCCACTGCCCGGCGAGCCTAGGCGCAACTGGTGGCAGTGGTCCAAAAATTTGGCGGGTGATCTGGCGGCTGACGCTGAGCCCGTCAAGCGCATAACTCATCGTAGCGCTGTCGTTGCCGATGAATGCGATTGTCATGCTCCCCGCCTTTGAGAAACTTACGTTGCTGCCATTCCAGGCGGCGTTGGCTGCCGCGCCGCCTCTGAAAATATACATGTCCCCAGCGCAGCTGGCGCCGGAGATCGTGCAGGACACGGTGTACCAGAGCGGGTTACCTGCCGTATCGTAGACAAACATCGTCACAAACAGGATGTTGGACTGCTGGGTGATGGTGGCACCCCACCCTGATTCATTGGCATTCCACCACAATCCGGTTAACGGCGAAGCCAGCGTCGTGTCAACGCTGAACGTCTGTGATTGTCCCGGCACCGCCGCCATCAAGGCCATTACCCATGCGGTTACTGCTACCGTCTTGTTAATGACTCTGGCCATCGTACCAGTCCGGCTCGTCGAGTTTTGCATCATTCCTCGTTCTGTTGACTGGCTTCAGCTGCGCGGAAATACGGCGTTTATGTGTTGGCACCGTTCAACTTGCGGCGGCCACATTTTATCGGCAAGGCCTGAATAACCTGCCGAATTGTGCAGAGGCTTTGGTTTGCTTTCGTCGCCACGCGGGCGCTGCGCAAAGCGGGTGTCGATGAAACCATTGCGAGCAACGGGGGGCGCAAACAGTTGCCCCCCGCGTTACCGCCTGCGCCGTTAACCACAAAGATTAGTCTTTTAGCCTGCGATTTTCTTCATCGCGCTTTTGCTCATCTTTGTCTTTCTTTCTTTCATCCTGCTTGACCACAACCGGCTTGGGCTCGGGGCCACGTGGTTCGGCCCTTGGCACTGGTTGTGGAGGTCTTGGCGCGGCAACCGGCGGTCGCGGGTCGGCTTGATTCGCAACGGGCGCAGATTCAATCTTTATCCGCTGCGGTGAGGGCTGAGCGACCGGTTGCGCGCGTTGTTCATTGTTGCCACGCTGCTCGGGTCGACCGCGCTGTTCTGCCGCTGGCGCTGGCGGGAGTGCAGCAGCCGGCACCGGTGCCACCTGAACCGGTGCGGCGCGCTGTATTGGCGGCGGCGGTGGCGCCACAGGCTGTCCGCGTTGTTCGCCACGTTGTTCGCCATTACCCCGCTGCTCGGGTCGACCGCGCTGTTCAGGCGGTTGCGCCGATGGGGCAGGGGCGACAAATTGCCCGGGAGCGTTCTGCTGGGGAGCTGTGCGTTGCAACAATGGCGGAGGTGGTGCGACGGGCTGACCACGCGTTTCGCCACGCTGGTCTCCATTACCACGCTGTTCGGCTCGGCCGCGTTGTTCAGGTGGCTGCGTTGACGGTCCTGGCGGCACGAATTGTCCGGGCGCAGTCTGCTGCGGTGCTGCGCGTTGCAATAGTGGCGGCGGCGGTGCGATGGTTTGCCCGCGTTGTTCACCGTTGCCCCGTTGTTCGGGTCGTCCGCGTTGCTCCGGGGTCTGCATTGCAGGCGTTATCGATTGCGGCGAGCCACGTTCGTCTGGCGCTACACGCCGGTCTCCTGCACTGCCTGCCGGCGCCACGCGTGGTGGCAGCGCGGTCGGCGGCGCGACCTGTGACGGCGCGACCACTTTGACGACGGGCGCGGGCACAACGGCCATCGGTTTCAATTCCCTGCGAGCGGCTGCGTTGAGCGGATTACCTGGCTCGACCGTCAATTGCTGCCGTTGCGCCGCAAAACCGAGTTGCGCCGGTGGAGGTGCCGTGCGAGCCACCACAGGCCGATCAAACATGACGGCCGGCGGCTGGCTAGCCTGCGCGGCGGCGCCAAGTACGCTTTGTGCGGTCGGTGCCACGCGCGGTACTGCCGCCACCGGTGCGCTGACCAGCATCTCCCTTGAGACCTGCACCGCAGCCCTGGAAACCGGCTGTGACTGCACGAATGCGGCCGTCGGTACCGCAATCACGGCTCCGGGCACTTGCCGGTTGGCGTAAACAACATTCGTCACATTGGAATTGTTGTAGGTATTGTTGATGACTGTATTGTTGATGACCGTATTGTTGATGACCGTATTGCTGCGGTTGATATTTTCAAAATAATCACGGCTCACAACATAGGATGGTTGATAAATTTCGCGAGGCGCAAGCGGGAACCAAGCTACTCCGCCGCCGTTGCCGCTGGAAATGGAAAGCTGGAAATTATTTCCGCCGACGAACGCAACCAGCGCTGGCGCGTAGTAGGCATGGCTGCGCACCGGACCAGGTACCCAGCCCCAGGTTCCACTCAGATTCGTCCAGCGGCCATAGTGCGATACCGCGTAGCCCCACGGTGCATCATCCACCCAGGTCCAGCCCCAGGGATCTATCCACGCCCAGTGTCCGTCGCGGTACGGTGCCCAGCCTGCGGCTACGCGATTTGGGATCCAGACATTTCCATAGGCATTGTCGACGCGCCAGGTGCCGTTGCTGTCAAGGTCTTCATAGCCGACCACGTCCTGCGACACGTATCGGGCTGAGCTCGAATTGTCATAGCGGCGATCACGATCGCTCGACCAGCGATCAAAGTCGTCGTAACGCGGCAGATCCAGATATTCGTAATCACGCAAACCGGTTCCGGTAAAGCGATACGACTGTCGCGAATCGACCACGTAAGCCGCACCTTCCCCGTAGGCTTCACCTTGGCCGCGACGTACGAAAATATCGGTGGCATAGCCTTGCGGATCGACCGTGATCCGGTATTCACCGGGTTGGCGCAAGGTAAAGGCGAGATTTGGTGTGTCCACTTCGAACGCCTGGTTGCGGTCAAGACGTCGGACGCGGATGTTGAGCGTGCCCTGCGTCAGTTGTAGTTGGGCAATGCGGTCATCAAGATTGGTCAGGGCGACGCTGGTATTGCCGTTCATCCGGATTACTGCCCCACCGACCTGGATTTCGGCTCGCGCACGTCCGTCCGCCCAGAGGCGGTCGCCGGTACTCAAAGGCCGATTAATCCGCGCCCGCACCCAATCATTTTCGCCGGCGGGCGAGAAACTGACCGCGCCGGCTGTGTATCCAAGTCGCGCCACACGCGAAGGTGGATCTGCGCTCGCCCAACCACTCACCATCAACACGGCGGCACTGGCAACCAAGGCTAAAGCCCGAAGGCGTAGAGGTTTCATCTGCATGATAATTCCTTACAAAATGATGCACTGTTCAAATATGACCAAAGGACAAACAGCGGGTCAACTTAATGGAGTACAAACTTTGACGCACGTTACCCACAATCTGGATGCTTTCAAACAAAAAAGTTGCCACGGTGTCAGTTATTTCAACCCGACCGCAACGTTTTAAGTATGGGTACAACGCGGCAGTTTCGCGTTTTGATGACAGCCTGGAAGGATGCTTGCGAACGCGACCGCAAACATTGCCTCTGAAGCACCCGTCTAACCGGCGCGAAGCCAGCTTGCAATGGCGCATGCGGTGGTACAAAGGTTACACGCGATTGTAAGGGGTGCGACAAAAGGGCATAAAGGCTGACGTTTTGTAAGATCTGAGCCATCGATGTAGGGCTGTTTCGGCAGCTATCTTTTTTAGCGTGCCAGGATGTTGGCAAAAAGCAGTGGACGCACAAATTTTGTCCTACATGCAATTCACAATTTGGCCTACATAACGCGTCGGGGCCGGTGACCTAACATCGTTGACTAATGGGTCGACGATATTGCATTTCAAATATTGCACAGCAGCCACGTTAAAAATATACAGGGGGAATGGGATGGACCACATTATCGCAGGGCGTTTTGAAACCAAGTCCCGGGCCGACGCGGCCGCCGCCGCGATCGTCCGCTATGTAGATCGCAGCGACATATGTATTTTTCACAATAACGCGCCTGGCCAACACGGTACATTGATGTCCGGTGGCGCTGAAACTTCAAATGCCGGCTTGCAGGCTGATGGCAAATCGGCGGTCACCACTGCGCTGTCGGCCAGCCTGGCCGCAGGCGCGCTCGGCCTTGCGGGGGGCCCAGTGACGGCGTTGGCGGCGGCCGGGGTGGCCGCATATACCGGTTCTCTGGTCGGTGCGATGGGCGGCATGCAGGAGGATGAATCGCAGCAGTTACCGAAACTTCGTCCAGCAGGCGTGATACTCGCAGTACGCATTGCGCGGCCTGCGAGTGAAAAATTTGTCATCAACGATCTACGCATTTCAGGTGCGGAAGATATTGAGCAAGCGGACGGTGAGTGGCGCGACGGTGACTGGGTGGATTTTAATCCCGTCAAACAACCGCATTTGGTTGAAGAATAGCGATCTTCGCGCGGCATCGCGCCAGCTAGTGTTGCCGTATTAAAGCAACATCCGCGACTTTCCGCGCTTCCGACGCATTATCCGAAGCGTCGCCAGAGCATATTGTGCACATGCGCTGACGCGAGTTTTGACACGCCAGCAATTTAGCTCAGGTTGAAATTGTGCCTACATCGATGGCCGGCGATGAGCAGGTAAATGTATTCGCCCCTTTCAAAACTTGTCGATTCTTCCATACCAGTGGGCGTGATTAATATCCATCGACAGTTCGCCTTCGCGGCGCGCCGTCGTGGAGCCTGCGCCGCAGCCGACATCTGAAGTGGTGCTTGAATCACGGCGCTTTTCTGTGCGTCAGCACAACGCGGGCTGCTAGACTTGTCAGCGCCCAATCGAGGACTGCCACATGAAACGTACTTTTAAATGGATGGGTGTTATCGCGCTTTCGCTCCTGCTACTCGCAGCCGCGTTGGCCGTTCACACCTGGACCGCCAAACCGCTGTCGATAAACTGGTTCTACACCCGTGTGTTTGCCCAGTTCGCACTTTACAATCCCGAATTGCTGACCCAATTTCGGATGCTCGAACAGATTGGCATTCGTGGCCACAATGCAAAACTGGGTGATGCCTCACCGGCGGAAACAGAGCGGACATTGGCGAGGTTGAAATCTGATTACGCCACGCTAATAAGCTACGACGCCAGCGGCTTCAGCGGACAGGACCGCCTGTCATATGACATTCTGGAAAATTTTCTGGGCACACAATTGCGCGGCGAGCCCTGGCGGTACCACAACTTTCCAGTCAACCAGATGTTCGGCATTCAAAGTGAACTGCCGAATTTGATGACCCAGACCCAGCAAGTCAATGACGCCGCTGACGCCGAACATTATCTGGCCAGACTGGCGCAGTTTCCCCGAGTAATGGACCAGGTAATTGACAGCGTTACGTTGCGCGAATCCAAGGGCATCATTCCACCGAAGTTTGTAATTGAAAAGGTGAGCGAGCAGATCAGTGGCTTCGTCGCTTCCGGTGCGGCCGACAATGCCCTGACCGTGGCGTTGAAGACCAAACTCGCCAAATTACCTGCAGACAAAATGGATTTGCCAACCCGTGACGCGTTTGTCCGGCGAGCACAGGAAAGTGTCTTGAGCGATGTCATCCCGGCTTACCGCAAACTGGGTGCCTACATCCAAACCCTGCGTGCAAAAGCGTTGCGCAATGACGGCGCGTGGTCGCTGCCGGATGGCGACCAATACTATCAGCATCAAATTGAGCTGATGACGACGACGACCATGAAGGCGGACGAGTTGCATCAACTCGGGTTGGACGAAGTGACGCGCATCGGCACTGAAATGGACAAGATTCTGGAAGATGAGGGATACCGACAGCCGTCCCGCGCCGCGCGCCTGGCTGCGCTCTCAAAATCATCGGCGCAGGTATATCCAGACAGCGAAGAAGGCCGCGCGCAGATTGTTAAAGACTACACCGCGATCATTGCAGAAGTTACTGGCGGACTCGAGCCCTACTTCGGCATCAAGCCGAGAGCAAAATTGGTGGTGGAGCGGGTGCCGGCATTGTCCGAAAAAACCTCGGCATTCGCGTACTACAACGGCCCCAGTTTCGACGGCTCCAAGCCCGGCGTGTTTTATGTCAACCTGAGGAAGGCCGATGAGATCGCTAAGTTTGGCATGCACACACTCGCCTATCACGAGGCCGTACCCGGCCATCATTTGCAGATCGCGATTGCGCAAGAATTGAAGGATTTGCCGATATTTCGCAAGGTGGTGCCATTCACGGCTTTCGCGGAGGGATGGGCGCTGTACGCCGAGCGCCTGGCATGGGAAGCAGGCTTTGAAAAAAATCCGCTGGATAATCTCGGCCGCCTCCAGGCCGAAATGTTTCGCGCTGTTCGGCTGGTCGTCGATACCGGTATTCACGCTAAACGCTGGACACGCGAACAAGCGATTGAATACATGCTCGCTAATACCGGCATGCCGGAAGTGGAAGTCGTTGCCGAGATTGAACGCTACTTCGTGATGCCCGGCCAAGCTCTTGCCTATAAAGTCGGCATGATGAAAATTTTAACGCTGCGCGAAAAAGCCAAACAATCTTTAGGCGAAAAATTTAACCTGCGCGATTTTCACGACGCGGTGCTGAAGAATGGTGCGATGCCACTGAAGGTGTTGGAGCGGGTAATTGATGACTATATCGTGGCGAAAAAGAACGCCTGATATCTAAAGTAAACTCAAGTGCTGGAGCGCTTATGCGGGCATAAATGCTCGCTGAAGCCCGCCGTTGCTGGTGTTTGTCATCCATGTTCATCAACAGTCAACGTTCTGGTGTATTTTGCAGGCGTGGGCATTCAGTAAACCTGCAGCTACGGCGGCAACATCTTCCAGGCCCGCAACAGCGCCCGCAGCGCTTCCGGCTTGTTCACCGGTGAATTTTGTCCAGCCTGGTCTTTGCTGTTTATGCCATGGCAAGAAGCGCATACACGAATTTCCCCTGGCTGCATGGTGATCCACACGCGCTCGCGTATCACTGGATTGCCGGCGGCATCGGTGCTCTGCCAGGCAAGTGCGCGACGCGCGGGAACGAAGGCGGCGGTGGAACCGTCCAGCGCGATTTTTACGCTGCCGATGGGTCCGCCAGGATTGGCTGGATTTTTTCCGTTGACCTCATGCAGCGGCTGCGCGATCACCCGCCGTCCTGATTTGCGGTAGCCGCGAATCAGGTCTGCCTGAAAAATCTGGAAGTGTGAAATATCATAAGTCTTGCCGCCTTTTGCCGACACGGTGGAGACGCCGCCCGGCACACGCAGGTTATACGGCTGCTGCAAATCGGCGCGGTCGCGGGTAGTTTGGTTGCGGGTAATCATGAGGGCAAGGTTGTTATTTTTTAGCCACACGCGCAGTGCATTTTCGTCGACGCCTTCTTCGCTGAACACCGCGGTTTCAGGCGCTGCCAACGCGGCTGCTGGCCGCATTGGGCGGGACCGAGGGACTACTTCAACGGCTTCCATTTCCCACAGCAAGCCGTTAAATGTGCGTAACGTATCCGGGTCAAACCAGGATACCGATTTGCTGATACCGCCAGTGAGTGATGCGCCGGGTAGGTAGAGCTGCGACGCGCGATCGAACGTCAGGGGCTTGAGCAGCAATTCGGTCATAAGCGCCGCCGTTGCTGTCGTCGCGGGCGTGTGACTGGCGATGAGGTTTCCGGACGACAATGGCAGCGGATTGCGAAACCGTCCGCCGGGTGAAGTCAGGCCGACGCCGGCCGCGGTGACGTTCGTCAACACCATGCTTTCGGGGGAAAGATTCGGTGCGCCGCTGAGCTTAATAATCTGGTCAGAGGTGAGCGAACCAAATTCGCGCGCAGCGATGCCGAAAAAATTGCCGGGGTTTGCCGGGTCTTCTCGCAGGTGAAATAAACCGCCGTCCATGCGTATGGTTTTATTATTGGCATGCAGACTGTCGTTGGTGTTGTAAGACAGCGCAGGATCTGACGCAAATGACGGCGGAAGGTAGCCAAACGCCAGCTCATGTCGGCCAACATGATTAAGCGTTTCTTCGTCGCTGCCGTCCTCATTCATTTGCCATGGCGTAAAAAAATTCGAGGTATAACCATTCACCGGGCCGAACGCCGCACTGACGCTGGCGGCGCGGGTCTCCGGATAAACTTCGGCGGAATTGTTCAGCACTGCGGCACCGACGCTTTCGTCAACAAAATTGTATGCGCCGTTGGGTGGCGCAGCGGGCATCGCGCGGTCCGCATCGGCTTGCTGGTCCTGTTGCAAATGATCCCAGCGGATAAATATGACCCGGCCAAAACTGTCAATGCTCGGCGAGAACGCGCCACTTGGCGCATGATTTAACAGGCGCAAATCGGCGGTCGCGGGATTCAAGCTCCAGATGCCGGTAACGGTTGCCGCGCTTTCGTATTCGTCGAGTTGCGGATACAGATGCGCCTGCCCATTGCGGGGCCGGTCCGACGTGAACAGGATACGGTCATCGGTTCCGTAAAATGGCGATACATTGTTGTAGCCGACCGGCTGGTTGGGTACTCTGGTGATGGTGACGCTCTGCGCCATGCCAAGGCCCGACACCTCGTAGATTTCCCAGAAATACGTTGCCACCTGAAATTGTGCAGTCGGCGCACCGATCACCATGCTAAACACCGCCTTGCTGCCGCTCCAATGCACGGCAGGTTCACGCACCGCGATCGCGTTGGCACCTTGCATGCCGTCCATTCCGTAGCCGGCCTCTTTGGTGAGATTACGCACCGTGCCGTCGGGATAGCGAATCATCAGATCTCCCCCTCGCGCCACCGCGTCCATGCTGGCGCCATGATTGCCGAAGGTCGAAGCGCGACTGGTAAAGTCGCTCAAGGTGGGTACCTGGGCGACGAATAAAATCGTCGCCGCGACTGGCACTGTGCCTGAAGAGAGGCCACTGCCGCGCTTTTTCAGGATAGAAATATCTGCCGAATTGATTGCACCTGAGGCATTCAAATCGAAGCGGAAATTGGTCGCTGTCGTCATCTGGCCGGAGCGCGCTTTCAAATTGCTGAGATCGGCGGCGTCGACCGACCGCGAGTTGTCCACGTCGCCGACCAGGAACCCGATCGACGCGGTCGCATTGATGACAACGCCATTGACGGTGGGGAGCGAAATATTTACCCGTTGATTGTCGGCGATCGCAGCAATCGACACGACAGCCTCATTTTCCAGCGGTGTGGTGGTTGTGGCAACGGTTGACCCCGTTGCGTCGATGACCGTCACCGGCCCGAGGGAATTGACGCGGGCATTGAACTGAAAGACAATCCGGTGACCAGTGGCTGCAGTGCTCGCCCGTGGCTCAACGCTGACCGCGCCGGTAATGGGTATTGACGGCACCACTGGCAAGTCGAATACACCTGCTGCCGCGTGGGATTTGCGCGAGACCACGCCAAGTAGCACCAGCGGTGCCGATGCCAGCGGCGTCACACTGACGGTCGCCGATGCCGCGCTGCTGCCGGCAGCATTGTTTGCCGTGACCGCACAATCGTAAGCGGTGCCGTTATTGAGTCCGCCGACGGCAACAGGTGAAGTCGCGCTGCTGCCGGAGGCAGCGGTCAGGCCGCCGCCAGGACTACAGGCCGCCGTATAGGAAATGATGTCACTGCCACCGATGGATTTAGGTGCCGAGAAAAAAACAAATACCTGGCCATCACCGGCTGCGGCAGAGCCGACGGCGGGCGCGCCTGCCGTTTGCGATGCCGACAGTCCTATGCTGCAAGCGAAAGCAGAGGCGCAGATGCGCAGCAGAATTGTTCTGACAAACATCATGGGTTCAGCAGCCGAAGACTGCCCAGGGACACAAGCGATTAGATTATTTTTTGTTGTAGCCACCAACGTACCACAATACGGTTGCCAACCGTAAGGGGATAAGTTGCTGATCCCGTGATTGGGGGGGCTTACGCAGGAAGAACCAGCTTGCGGCCGGATGCAGCTTACGTCCCGGCTGCAACGCAGCTATGTCGCTGATGCTTTGGTGAAAAAAAAGTCGGTGACGCCGGTGAGCGCCAAGCGGTGGCCGATGCTCACCGGCAAAGCAGATGCCACGCTATCGTGGTAGCAGCCGCGCAGGCATCGTTAGTGATAATGAGCCGGTGGCGAATCCGCCTCTTCCGGCAATTCTGCGTGGACCATTTCCTTGTCAGCGTCGACAAACAGAGGCGCGCCGCAATCTTCGCAAAATTCGGGCGCATACAACTCGCTGAGTTTAACCACTTCACCAATTTTGCATTCTTTGAAAATAGCTTCAATTTCTTCGCGCGGCGTCGGTTTGCCGATCTCGACCTGATCGTCGTCCTCACGACCGAACAGCGGCCACACTACGCCGTGCACCACTTCATCCTGACCGCGCTGGGTGAAGGCGACGCGATACTCGTCGACGTTTTCCTCGCCGACGCCGGCAATGATTGCGCGCAGGTGAGCCGCGTTGGTCTTTAGCGTGTCCTCGAGAAAACCGATCGCCGCGCGCACCGCGTACGGTCGCACGCGTCGGTCAGATTCACGGCAGTTGTGGAAGTAGGCATCCGGCAAGCAGCATTCAAACGCGGTACCAGGCAGCAGCCGCGCCAGATTCGGCCGACCCTGTGCAACCCATCGTTCAAGGCAATCGGTGCGCGTGAGCTTTTCACTTTTTTGCTGCCAGCGAAACAGCGCAGCACCTTCAGGAACGGCGACAGCGGCTAATAAAAATCGCGAGTCTGCAGGCAAGGGCGCAGTCTCGGGCGCGCGCGAATGATCAAATTTTGGCCTTGTTTGGTGAATTGCGGCGTCACCGAGTTTGACGGTCATTTTGCGAACATTGGAAAAATCACGCGGCATTTGATCGATGCTGTAGAGGTATGGACTAATCGCCGCGCGCGCATCCGTGGCCAGCACATGCGCCTGTAGATGCATTACAACGGCGTCACCGATTTCCAGTGGCACCGGGCCCGACGGGATGGCGTAGCGCGACCATGCCACCATCGGTAAGGCGAGCAACAACACGTCCCAGTTGGCCCCATTTGCGGTCAGGGTGGCTGACTCGGCAACGGCTTCGATCAGCTCAGCCAGCACATCATGGGCGATGGGATTGCTCAGGAATGTGTGATCCAGCGCCGTATCAAGCATCGGATCATTGCCGCCTTCAACCGCCTTTAGCACCAGCGCCGAAATTTCCGCCTCCCACACGCGATCCTCGGCGCGACTGCCGGAAACAGCCAGCCCCGTAGAAAGCGTAATCAAACGCTCGGCATCACGGGTAAGCCGGAGAGGGGTCTTGCTGCGAACGCGTTTCATGGCGATTTCATTTGGTGCGAAGACGTAAATTATACCGCCGCAATAAAACTACCGCACCCGGCACAATCTTGACCCGGCCATCTTTCGCCGTAGGCACGAGATCGCCGCGCAAGGGTAATGTGGGTGTCGGCCGATATCAAGCCGGTGTTGCGTTGGCTGAGCGCATTCGTACTGCACCCCGCGGCCGACGCAGTGCACCTTCGTGGCGCCGACGCAGCCAGTCAGCGGTAGTGGAGAAGGCCAGGGTGAGGATACGGCAGACTTCCTCCTTCCGGGCGTAACGCGCGCGCTGATGAATGGTGGTTCGAATTAGCTTGCTCACAATGCGCTTTCTGATAATTATGACTTTGTTTTGCACCCTTTATATGATTGCGCCCTGACGGGAATCAATCGGTTTAAAATGCACAGCATTACTGAAATAAATTCACAAGTAGCGAAAGCCGATGTATACTCCAGGAGAAATGCGCGCTTTTGTGCGGTCGGTCGAACTCGGCGGCTTTTCAGCGGCGGCGCGCGATCTGGGTTTGACGCCCTCCGCACTTTCAAAGCTGGTGACGCGGCTGGAAAACCGTCTGGGCGTGAGATTGATGAATCGCACCACGCGCAAGCTCGCGTTGACCGCCGAAGGAGAAGCGTATCTTTCCAGTGCAAAGCGCATTCTGGTCGAGATCGAGGACGCCGAGGCCGATGTCACGCAGTTTTCCAAGAGTCCGAAAGGATTGTTACGGGTAAATGCCGGCGTGGCGTTTGGTTTGCATCAGCTGGCACCGGCGCTGCCGCGGTTCCTGGCGCGCTATCCCGAGATCGAAATCGAGATCAACATCACCGATCGGGTCATTGATCTACTGGAAGAAGGTGCAGACATTGCCATCCGCAGCGGTGCCCTGCGTGACTCGTCGCTGACCGCGAAAAAAATCTGCGACATGCAACGCGTCATCTGCGCTTCACCTGCCTATCTCAAAAAGCACGGCATGCCGCGTGCTCCACAAGATTTGCTCAATCACAACTGCATCTCCATCAGTGCGGCACCACAGTTGCGCCGCTGGCCGTTCGCGACCAGGACAGGCATCGAATCCATAGAGGTTAAAGGCAATGTAACCGCTAATAACGCGGAAACGTTGCTACAGCTTGCCGCCAACGGCGTAGGTATCATTCGACTGGCGGATGTCATTGTCAGCGACGGCATACGCGCGGGCTGGTTGACACCCATTCTCACCGACGTCCACCAGCGAGAACCGTTGCCGTTATCGGCGGTCTATTTGCCCGGCAAGCACAAAAGCCCGCGGGTGGCGGCGTTCGTGAATTTTCTGGTGGAAACATTTGCGTCGGCACCCTGGCGGCGCGGGCTGGAAGTAACGTCCGCGGCCAATCCTGTGCGACGGGTGCAGACGGCACCGTTGTAGCTGTATATGAATTCACCCGATTTAACTGCAAAAAAAGGATATGAGATGAAGATAATAAATTGGCTGCACTGTTCCGGCTACGCAAAAATTGCTGCCGCTTTTATCGTGGCGACGCTGTTGGGTGCCTGTGGCAGCGTGGGCCCTTACAACAGTAGCGCCGATGGCGACGATAGTGTGCTGATGTTGAAAGGGCATGACCCGGTTGCCTATTTCACAATCGGCAAACACACTTTGGGTAAACCTGAAATCAAGGCGACCTATGAGGGTGCCACCTACCGTTTCGCCAGCGAGGAACATAAAACGATGTTTTCCAAAGAACCGGCAAAATATCTGCCGCAATACGGCGGTTTTTGTTCAAACGGCATTGTCTACGGCATTCCGTGGGGCGGGGATCCTGATACCTGGAAGATTATTGATGGCAAGCTCTACATCTTCGGGGGTGAGGGCTCGCGCAAATATTTCCTGATGGACGAGAAAAAGAATCTGCAGCTGGCAGACCAATACTGGGCCAGCGAAGTCAGGAATGCAAATGCATTCCGCCAGCGTTATTATCGGCTGGTGGTACGTGTCCCGCACTACAAAACCGGCGCACAACTGGAGGCAGAATGGCAACAAGCCCAGAACGGAAAACCGCGCAACCAGTAGGCAGACTAAAGCGACGCTCACAACTCAAGCCCCCTTCATCGCGCATTGCATTGCCGGCATTAACAGCGTCGCAAACGCTGCTGGCGCTCGTTGCGCTAGGCAGCACTAGCGCCGCCACATTGGCGAAGCGATTTTTCAAAACGGGAGTCGGGCAATATGGCGCGGGCGATTTGTTTTTAGGTATCCGTGTGCCCGTGTTACGCGCACTGGCCCGGGAGATGAACGATGCGGGGCTTGAAGTCGCCATGCCATTGTTGAAATCGGGCTGGCACGAGGCTCGCGCGTTAGCGCTGTTGTTGCTGGTGCGGGTTTTTCAGCAAGGTGATGAGAAAACGCGAAAGCGCGTTTATGCGCTTTACCTCAAAAGCAGCAAATTCATCAATAACTGGGACCTGGTTGATATGTCAGCCGAGCATATCGTCGGCTCCTGGCTCGCCGACAAACCGGCATTGCGCGAACGCGTTCTCTCGCGCCTGGCGAAATCGACATCGCTGTGGGAACGGCGTATCGCCATCCTCGCCACTTTCCATTACATCAAGCAAGGCAATGTCGCCGAGACGTTGCGAGTGGCACAGTTGCTGCTGGAAGATACACAAGAGCTGATCCAGAAAGCAGTCGGCTGGATGCTGCGCGAAGTCGGCAAACGGGTCAGCGAAGAAAAGGAAGAGGCGTTCCTGAAACGCTACTACCGGCAGATGCCGCGCACCATGTTGCGATATGCAATTGAGCGGTTTAGCGAGCCGAAACGGCAGCGGTACTTGCGCGGCTTAATGTAGCGAATTTCACATTATAAATTGACGTAGAACGCCATTTGGCGGGGTGTTTAAAGCCTTTTGTGCCTGCAAGGCGCGCTGGTGATGGTCTTTGTCAGCTGTTCAACCAGCCAATCGTCTTGCAGGCAACGCAGCTGCGCCGCCCACCATACGACGTCACCGCACCGCCGGACCAGAAGTCATATCATGGCGAAACCCGTTATTGGCATTGAAACCAGTCTGTTAGCAATGACCACGAGGAGCAGCGACACGTGGGCAATCGGCTTCGTGTAACCAGCGAGCCGACCCATTTTTGCCCGTTCGGGAAAACTCGGACGCAAACGGCATTAATTTCAACGCGTTGTTCCCGACAGTGCAAATCGTACAGACGGCTGGCGCATCCAAACACCGCTGCAACACCGTCTTGCCATTTCGCCTAAACGTGGCCTCGACCGCAACCCGTTTAAGATCGGGAAGTTGGTGCGTTGAAAACAAAGTGGTTGTTTTCCTCTCATTTGTCCGCTCCACCAGCTCTTTCAAATTTCGCCGTCCGGCAGGATCAAGACTCGCCATCGGCTTACCGGGCACCAGAAATGCCGGGTCTTGCGCGATTGCACGGATGATCGCCTGCCGCGTTTTTTCACCGCCGGAGACCTTGCCAATCAATGTGTTCAGCAGGAACGAGCAGCGAAGAAGGCAATTAGTCGCCAGCCCCCAATTGGCCACCGGCAGCGGGGCAATGCACCTGAACTACTAATTGTCCATAGACCGGTTTGCCGGAACCGCTCGCCACCGGAAGCAAGGCTGCAGCGGAGGTGGGGCTGCTGGTCGACAAGTTGACGTGTCAATGTGTATTCGTCCAAAAATACCCGTTAAGCAAAATTGCAAGTGCCAAGACAAAAACACCGCCAGCGTATCGCCGTTATGTGAGTGCGTTTATAATTCGCTACAGAAGCGTGGCTAACCTCACACCGGACGGTGCACATGAAAACCAAACCCTATCTCACCCTCCAGGACACCCAAAAAATCCTCAGCGCTGCCGAAGCGGAGGCGAAAAAAAATAGCTGGGCGGTCTGCATAGCGGTGGTGGATGACGGCGGCCATTTGTTAGGATTCTTGCGACTGGACGACTGCGCACCATCGAGTGTGGCGATCTCGCAGGGCAAGGCGCGCAGCGCCGCGTTGCGCCGGCGCCCAACCAAGAGCGATGAAGACATGGTCAATAACGGCCGCGTATCTGCGCTGTCGATGCCAGGCGTCACCTTTCTGGAAGGGGGCGTACCGATTGTCGTGGATGGTGAAACGATCGGCGCGGTCGGTGTATCGGGAGTCAAATCCTCCGATGACGCGCAAATTGCTCAGGCTGGTATCAACGCTTTGTTTGGCTAGCTGGATGCGTTGTCCGAATTGCGCCGGGACGATGGACAGCGTTGCGCTCGCGTCGCACATCGGTAGCCTGGTTGAAATCGATCTTTGCGGGCCGTGCCATGTGATCTGGTTCGACAACCTGGAAAGCGCGGCGCTGGCACCCGGCTCGGTGATTGAGCTTTTCAAACGCATTCACGCCACCCGTGATGACGGGCGCAATTTGCTGGGCATCACGTTGGACTGTCCGCGTTGTGCCGGTCCGCTCAAGGTCACCTCGGATCTAACCAAGGGCGGCCGCTTCGCCTACTCGCGTTGCGTGAACGGTGATGGCAGGCTGATCAGTTTCATGCAGTTTTTGCGCGAGAAAAATTTTATCCGCAGTTTGCAGCCCCATGAAATTGCCAGACTATCAGTGACCGTAAAGCAAATTCGTTGTTCCAGCTGCGGCGGTCCCATCAGTCTTGAAAATGATATTTCCTGTACCCATTGCGGTGCCGCGATCTCGGTGCTCGATGAAGCGGCGGTGGAAAAAGCGTTGGCGTCTTTGCAAGCGCAGGACGTTCAACGCGCGACACTGGATCCGAACCGCCTGGGCGAGGCGATTTTGGCGACTGAAGTGAATGCGCAGCGCATGCGCCGCCTGCAAGCCTCGCCATACCAATCTGGCGGCCCGCCGGGGTGGCTAAGCGGGACCACCATTACCGGTGGCTTCGCCGATCTGGTCGAAATGGGTATCGGCGCAGCGCTCGGTGCCTGGCTGAAAGACTGACAAAATAAGGCGCAAAAGCCATGAATCTGACCATCGTGACTGGTACCACTAAAGGCATCGGCGCCGCGTTGCGCGAAGTCCTCGCGGCGGAGCAGAATAATCTCGTCATCACACTTTCACGCGCGCCTGCAAAGGCATCGGCGCCGTACAACGTTACACTCGATATGGGTGACCTCGCGGCCATTGAACCCGCCTTTGCCGCGGTAAAAGACCATATTGGCGGCCGGCATTTTGATCGCGCAGTGCTGATCAACAATGCTGGCGTGGTGTCGCCGGTGGGCGCGTTCGATCAAATCAACGC
>JAYVKG010000059.1:0-9746 GCA_043768625.1 Betaproteobacteria bacterium | reverse complement strand
GCGGTAAGCGCTTCAAAAATATCCGCGATTCCCATCACTCTCGCCTGCACGCTCATCTGTTCACGGCAAAGTCCACGCGGATACCCTTTGCCATCCATGCGCTCATGATGCCCGCCTGCATATTCAGGTACCCTTTCGAGATGCCGTGGCCAAGGCAATGCCTCCAGCATTTTGATGGTGGCGTCGATATGGTGATTGATGGTCTGTCTCTCCGATGGCGTTAAGGTGCCATAGGGGATATTGAGGTTAGCCTGTTCGTCAGCAGACAGAAACGGGACGTCTTCACCGAACTCATTCCTCAATTGATAACTTGCAATCTTGTTTACCCGGGCCTGGTCTTCGGCGCTCATTCGTTCCACGCCCACGTTAGTGCTTCTCAAAAAAATCCGGTCGTCTTCGAACTGGCTGACCCTGTTCTGATAATCAACCTCCGCGCGCTTTGTTGCAATGTCATCGCGAGTGCCTTTCGACGCAAGCTTGGTCCTGAGCATTTCCAGCTCGGCATCGCGTTTCAGGATTTCAAACCGCTGTGCGACAAATTCGATGCGGTCAAAAATTGTCTCCAGCTTCGTTGCCTTGTCGACGACATGTACCGGCGTGGTTATTTTGCCGCAGTCATGGAGCAGGCCTGCGATCTTTAGCTCATAACGATCATCGTCTGTCATCCTGAAATCGGCAAGCGGGCCAACCGTTGCATTCGACGCAGCATCGGCGAGCATCATGGTGAGCGCAGGAACACGTTTGCAATGTCCGCCGGTATAGGGTGATTTATCGTCGATGGCGCTGTTAATCAGATCGATCAACGATTCAAACAGCTCTTCGAGCTGATTAATCAGCATTCGGTTGGTTAACGCAATCGCCGCTTGCGATGCGAGCGATTCTGCCAATCGCTGGTCTTCGTTCGTAAATGCGATTACGTTCCGCTTTTCGTCCTGCGCGTTCAGCAATTGCAACACGCCGATGATTTTGCCTTCGTGATCCTTCATCGGGATAGTCAGGAAAGAGATCGAACGGTATCCGGTTTTCTTGTCGAAGTTGCGCGTGCCCGAAAAATCGAACCCTTCTGCCGCATAGGCGTCGGCAATGCTTACGGTTTCGTCATGCAATGCCGCGTAGGCCGCGACCATGTTGTTATTTTCGGCTCCGTCCACCTGGTGCAGCGGAATAGGATAGAAAGGTACAGCGACGCCAGTGGTGCCGCCCATTGCTATCTTCAGGCTGTCGTTCAAGACAATCTCAAACTTGAGTTTGCCATCGATAAGGCGGTATAGCGTGCCGCCATCGGCGTTGGTAATTGTCTTGGCGGCGGTCAGTATCGTCTCCAGCAGCCGGTTGATGTCTTTTTCTTGCGAGAGCGCAATGCCAATGCGGTTAAGATATTCGAGCGAGGTGAAGAGGCGATTTCGCAACGCCGTGTCAGTGACCGCCTCAAACGAACGGCTCAGCGTGCGCATGTTTGCTTTGATCTCCGTATCAACGTTGACGGGCAAGGTCATTTAATCGCGACTGCCCTCACCTGCTTCATGTCGGTCACGCCCATCATGACTTTTTCCATACCATCCATCTTCAGCGTGGTCATTCCTTCCTCGACCGCTTTGACGAACAAGTCCGCGACACGCGACTTTTCCTGAACCATTTTTTTGACTTGTTCACTGGCGACCATCAATTCGTGCAGGCCCACGCGCCCCTTGTAGCCAGTACCACCACACGCATCGCAGCCCTTGCCCCGATAGAAAACAAGCTTGCCGTCCTTGCCGTATTCCTTCAGCCAGTAGTCGTACATTTTTTTTGCCTCGCCCTGCGGGTCTTTTTTCCAGGGCTCGGTCTGGCGCAGGTCAGTCGTATACTCGGTCACGAATTGCCTGAGCTCTTCCGCGTCCGGGCTGTAGGCCTCCTTGCATTTGCCACACAAACGTTTCGCCAGGCGCTGCGCGAGAATGCCAAGCAACGCGTCGGCAAAATTAAACGGATCCATACCCATGTCGAGCAGCCGAATCACCGCTTCTGGTGCCGAGTTGGTATGCAAGGTTGCAAATACCAGGTGCCCGGTGAGGGACGCCTCAATGCCGATATGGGTGGTTTCAGCGTCGCGCATTTCACCTACCATGATGATATCCGGGTCTGCGCGCAGAAAGGCCTTCATGATGACCGGGAAATCGATGACTTTCTTGTTTATCTGAACCTGTCGCAGGCCCTTCTGGGTAATTTCAACCGGATCTTCCGCTGTCCAAATTTTGGTATCCGGTTTATTGAGTGAACCCAGCACCGAGTGCAGCGTTGTCGTTTTACCCGATCCCGTCGGCCCGCAGACAAAGAACAAACCGTAGGGCTTGGAAATTGTCTTTTCCAGATTTGCCTTATTCTTCGAAGTCAGGCCAAGCTTATCGAGTGGAATAGGCTCACCGGCAGCAAGGATACGCATTACGACGTCCTCAACACCACCGGCCGTCGGAATGGTAGCGACGCGCAGTTCGATATCCAATGGCCCATATTTTTTAAATTTAATCTTGCCGTCCTGGGGCTTTCGCTTTTCGGAAATATCCAGATCACACATGATCTTCAGGCGCGCCGTGAGTGCACTGCGATAACTGGCTGGCACTTCGATATAGGTAGAAAGCGAACCGTCTTTGCGGAAGCGAACGCCGGTCTTGCCTTTGCCGGGCATCGGCTCAATATGAATATCCGACGCGCCCTGGTGATAAGCGTCGACGATAATTTTGTTGACCAGCTTGACGAGTTCATTGTCGGCCGCGGCAGAAAGATCATCGCTACCGATTTCGCCGGGCTCCGCGTCATCATCCAAATTTGACAGCAGGTCACCAATATCCTCGCCGCCGGCGCCATCAACACCGAAAAACTGATTCAGCGTCAGACTAAAATCACGTCCCGTACAGACTTTATAGACCGGTTTCAATCTTGGAAAAATATTTTCAACGACCCGCGAGCTTTTAACGTGCTCAGGATCGGTGGTCATCACAATCAGGCCCGCCTTACTGTCTTCAATCGGCAACCAGTTCGCCGATTCGGCGTATTCTTTCTTGAGATTTTTCAACAGGTCGATTGGCTTAATGCGATCGGCCTTGAACGCCTCATATTCAACGCCAAAGTATTTGGCGAGGGCGCCGCCAAGTGCCGCCGGCTTCACTTGAAATTCGTCGATCAGGATATCTTCGACGTTCTTGTTCTTGCGGCGCGCTGTGCGTGTTGCCAGTTCAAGCTCTGCGTCTGAGATTATGTTGTCGACGATCAGGTACTCAAATTTGGATTTGATCTGTCCGGGAATCTGCTGGCGTACGCGGAACGCGATCGCCAGCGTCTTCGAGAGTTCAACCAGTCCTTCCTCGGCTAACGCAGGAAATGGGGTGCCCGGCAAATGATTGATAACCTGAATCACGCCAAGCAATTCGCCGCCACCTTCGCCACCGGTGATCGGAACGACCATCATTTGTTTGGTACGGTAGCCGGTACGTTGATCAACCGCTTTCAAAAACGCCAGGTTTGGCGAAAAGCTTTTCAGTTCGGAATCATCATAAACATCCTTAATGTTCATGAACCGCTTGTTAAGCGCACTGCAACCGGCGATGGAGCTTTCAGACAACGGCAGTTTGATGTCCTTGAACGAATTTAGACCAGACTTCACCTTGGAAACGATGGATTGGGCGTCATCGGACAACGTGTATATGGTGAGGCGGTCCGCATCGAACAACTGACATATGTCGCGCGTCACATCGAGCATGATTTCATCGATGTTGGTGGTGGAGTGAATGCGATTGGTAACTGCCTGCAGCTTTTTTGAAAATGCCAGCTTTGACGACATATCCGCGACGTTCGCGAGTCCGCTGGTTTTAGGTTCCAATACCGCGCTCATTTGACGACCCCGACTTTCTTGTTGGTCCGTGAATTACAAACACCTTTAATTTTTTGCCTCAACGACCTATATCGTCAGTTCCATGCCGTTCTCAAGCATCCTTGGACGCCATTTCCCGGCGTTTCGACCAATTTCACTCATGGTCAAATAAATTTCACCCGGTTTAAGATGAGTCACAAACACCTCTACCGGCCGCGTGAGTTTAGACAACTCCTCAACCAGCATGCTTGGACACAAATGTTTTGACGCGATCGCGATTTCACGTTCCTTGTTCGGAAATGCGGTTTCAATGATCAAATATTTCAGGTTGTGCGCTCGATTGGCAATATCCCAGAGTGCATCGTTGGTTGTTGTGTCGCCGCTGAATATGAGAGTCGCTTCGCCGCTGTCCAGCAGATAGCCTACTGCAGGAACCGTATGCACAGCAGGGATTGCCGTGAATTTGCGTCCATCAAGTTCAATCGTCTCACCGACGGCGATTTCCCGATATACCATCACCGGCTTTTCAGCATCGGGAATCTGCGAAAAATCGGGCCATATTTTCCAGTTGAAAAGATGCTCTTTCAAAATCTGGATCGTTGCCGGCGTGCTATACACGATCAGTGGCCGGTCCCGCATCCAACAGACGGTATCAACCAGAAAAGGAATGCTGGTGACGTGATCCAGATGGGAATGCGTCAAAAATACATGATCAATCTTAACCAGTTGCTCAATTGACAAATCGCCAACACCAGTGCCTGCGTCGATCAGCACATCTTCATCGACCAGCATACTAGTCGTGCGGAGGTCTCCCCCGATCCCGCCGCTACAGCCTAGAACTTTGATTCGCATTGTTTCTCCGCCACTGACGAACGGGCCGTTCCGAAATATTTCGGCCTCTAGATTAATAGGTAATTCACAAAATTTCTATTACGCACTTATCTGAGACTATGCGCGTTGCAGGTAAAAAAAGATGTGCAATAACACACAGGCGATTGCATCTTAGCCGGAAATGCGAGCTGCTGATCTGCGCCAACCGGTGAACCGGTCGCCCTCGTCGGCTAAAGGGCGCGGCGCCAGCATGGGACGGGTGCCACACCTGCCGGACGCCAGCCTAAGGCTTGAAGAAGAACTCCATTTTTACACCGGCGATTTCAATCAGATCGTGATCGGAAAGCTGTTTAGCCTGTCCGCCCAGCGCCACACCATTGACGGTCGGAAACACTGTGCCTTCGACATGGGTAATGAAAAATCCAGTTGGGCGCCGGGTAATGACTGCGACCTGAACACCGGGCTTGCCGATGGTCGTGAGGTTTTTGACGAGGTCCAATGTGCGGCCTGCGGCAGCGCCGGACAGTACTTGAATGGCTGAATCACGCGCGGGACTGTTTGGATCCTGCGCATGCGCCGCAGGTGTTGGTGTTGGTGCCGGCGCGACAGGAAGCGGCGGCGGCGTGGTGACCGACGCCAGTGGCTTCATATTCGTATGCGTATCGGCCAGGCCCATACCGCCACCGTATGCCGGTAGTGAGGAGGCGGCCGGCATAAGCGGGGGCGCTGCGGGTGTTGCCGCAGCAGGCCTGCGGATGATCATGGTCTTCTCAAAATCCCCTGCAGAAGCGGCGAGCGGCGCGTCGTTAAAATACTTGAGCTTGTGTTTGCCGATTTCGATCACGTCATTATTTTGCAGGAAGTGTTTCTTTATCGGCTTGCCATTGACCAGAGTGCCGTTGGTGGAATTGAGATCCTCAATAAAAGAATCATTCAGGATGGTAATAATGGCGGCGTGCTCACCGGAAACCGCCAAATTGTCCACCGGAATATCGTTGTGGGGTTTTCGGCCGAGTGTGGTCCGCTCTTTGTTGAGCGTGATCTCCTTTAGAACCGTTCCGTCGACACTCAAGATCAGTTTTGCCATGGCCTTAACCCTAAAAAAGTTCTTTCGATCCCACTTTTGCCGCAGAGAGTGCTCTCATTGCGGCGCGTTGTCTATATTCCATTACCGTCAAAACACAGCGCATTCACCTTTATTTACCGAAACCAGGACTTCACGGTTGCCCAGAAGCCTCTTTCCACTGCAAAAGATTTTGCGACACGTACCAGCATCACCGAGACGTTGTCCCGTCCACCCGCGTCGTTGGCTGCTTGAATCAGCTGTTGTGCGCTCAACTCCAGATTTGATCGCAAAGCGATCAACGTCATCTCAATTTCTTCATCTTCAATCATGTCGTTCAAACCGTCGGAGCAAAGCAGAAAAAGATCGCCCGCCTGAACGTCATAACTGTGAATTTCAGCTTCCACTTCCGGGTCAATTCCCACCGCACGCGTCACCAGATTCTTGTTGTGCGAGGAACGTGCATCTTCTTTTGAAATAAGTCCGGAATCGATCTGTTCCTGGAGCAAGGAATGGTCGCGGGTCACTTGCTCAAAAACATCATCACGCATCCGGTAGAGCCGTGAATCGCCGACGTGCGCGACGGTCAGGAAATCGTCGTAGAACAAGCACACTACCAGCGTGGTACCCATACCGGCACAATGTGAATCCTTTTGCGCGGCCGCATAAATCGCCGCATTGGCTTTCGCGGTCTGCGCCTGTACTACAGATTGCGATAGCGCCATGGCCGCGTTGCGGTCCAGCTTTTTCAGCGTTTCACGCGTCCAGGATTCAGCGAGACCCGCAGAAATAGCCGAAGTCGCCATCCCGCTCGCCACTTCACCTGCGTTGTAGCCGCCCATTCCATCGGCAAGAACCACAATGCCAAGTTCGGGACGCGACTCCACGCAGTCCTCGTTATGGCCGCGAACTCTGCCCGGATCGGTGAGGCTTACAATCTGCAATGCATCCGTCAGCGCCACATTCTCTCCCTACACCCGATTCGCTTGATTGAAATATTCATTGATCGCTTGAGGCGATGCATCCTGTTTATTCGGTATTAGCGCAACAACAGCGCCTTCCAGATGAAGGTGTTTTTTGTTTCGGGTAAGCGCACTTATTATTCTAAATTCCTATATTAATAATAACTTAAAATAGTTTTTTAGGAAACACTTCTACAAAAAGCTCAATGTACCTGATTTTTCAGCAATAAAATCAGAAGGTTGGAATTTGCAAATCCGAGCGGAAGGGGGCGAAATGCACAAAATTGCGCGGCGTTTATGCTCTTTTGAAGGGCTGGCAGCAGCATTGATCACATTGTTTTTGCTGACTTTTTTGATTGTTCCTGTAGCCAACGTGGTGTACGTCGCCTTTGCCGATGGCGATGGCGGTGTAACGCTGTCTCACTTCGGCGCGTTTTTTGGCATTTCCCTGATGCAGGAGTCTTTCGGAAATAGTCTCATCGTCGCGCTTGCCAGCGTTTTTTTTGCTTCTGTGATCGCGCTGCCACTGGCCTATCTGACGATTCGGTTTAAATTTCGTGGCGCGCTGCTGATCCAGACCTTGGGGGTGTTGCCGCTGATCATGCCGCCATTCGTGGGCGCGGTCGCCATGCAGCTTATTTTCGGCCGATCCGGCTCCCTCAATTTGCTGCTCAACGATTGGTTCGGCTTTTCGATTCCAATAATGGAGGGCCTCAGCGGGGTCGTTTTCGTTGAAAGCCTGCATTACTTTCCGTTCATTTTGTTGAATCTCACTGTCGCATTGAACAATATTGACAGTGCCATGGAAGAAAGCGCCCTGAATCTCGGCGCACACGGCGCGCGTCTATTTCGACGCATCATTTTTCCACTTGCGATGCCCGGTTTCGTGGCTGGCGCGTCACTGGTATTCATCAAGGTGTTCGACGACCTGGCCACGCCGCTGGTGCTCAACGTAACAAATATGCTGGCGCCCCAGGCATATCTGCGTATCACCTCGGTCGGCATCGAGGACCCGATCGGTTACGTGATCAGCGTAATCATGGTGACGTTTTCGCTGATGGCATTATGGTTAACGGCGCGCGTGCTGAAAGGCAAAGACTATTCGACGATCCAGCGCGGCGGTTCGTCATTGACTCGACGGCAATTGACAACTGGACAAAGCCTGCTGGCCTATGGCTGGATTATTTTGCTGTTATTGCTGGTGCTGTCGCCGCACTTAGGCATCGTTTTGCTGTCGCTGTCGAAGGTCTGGAGCTACTCGGTTTTACCCGAGGCTTTTACACTTGAACACTACCAGACCGTAATAACGGACAGCCCGCGAATGATCTTTAATACACTGCTCTACTGTGGCATCGCGGCATTGCTCGACGTGATGATTGGCGCGGCAATCGCCTATTTGATCCTGCGCACCAGATTACCCGGCAGACAGGCCCTCGACTTCATGGCGTCTGCGGCGCTGGCTATTCCGGGTGTGGTGTTGGCGATCGGCTACCTGCGAACCTTCAACGGCATCACCTTGCCTGGTATCGATGATCCCGTCACCACCCTGTGGGTCATGATTGTGATCGCCTACACCATCAGACGCCTGCCTTACGCGCTACGTTCCTGCATGGCCACATTGCAGCAAGCGTCCGTATCATTGGAAGAAGCGGCGGAAAACCTTGGCGCAACCAAATCGCGCACGATACAACGCGTGGTGCTGCCGCTGATGGCGGGCGGCATTCTCGCCGGTTTTGTGACCAGTTTCGTCACGGCAGCGGTCGAGTTATCCGCGACGATCATGCTCACCACCAGCCAGTCAAACGCGCCCATGTCTTACGGCATTTACCTCTACCTGCAGTCGATTGCAGGGCGCGGACCGGGTGCTGCTCTCGGCGTGTTCGCCGTCATCATCGTTGCCCTCGGCACCTATTTTTCGCATCGCGTCATTGCCAGCCGTGCGTCACTGACTAGCGCGTATGGCAGATTGGAGTAGCAGATGAGGCCGGTGAAAGTCGAATGCAAAAACATTGCGCTGGCTTATGGCGAAGGCCCGCGTAAAACGCCGGTTTTAAAGGATATTTCCCTGACCATCGAGCCCGGCGAATTGTTCGCCTTGCTGGGTGCTTCGGGTTCGGGGAAATCATCGTTGTTGCGATTCATCGCCGGCTTCAACGTTGCGCAAAGTGGTGAGTTGAGAGTGGATGGCAGCGACATCACAAACGTTCCCCCATGGCGCCGCAATATCGGCATGGTGTTTCAAAACTACGCGCTATGGCCGCATCTGACGGTGGAAAAAAACGTCGCGTTCGGTCTTGAAGAACGCAAACTGCCACGCGCCGAAATTATCCGGAAAGTGGCCGATGTACTGGCGCTGGTGGGGTTAACCGACTTCGCGCACCGACGGCCCAGTCAACTTTCCGGCGGACAACAACAGCGGGTCGCGTTGGCCCGCACGCTGGCAGTTGAGCCGAAATTGCTGCTGCTGGACGAGCCGCTTTCCAATCTGGATGCCAAGCTACGTGTGCAAATGCGGCAGGAACTAAAAACCCTGCAAAGGCGTCTCGGCATCACCACTATTTTTGTCACCCATGACCAGGAAGAAGCGCTAACCACCTGCGACCGCATCGCGGTAATGGATCAGGGCGTTATCCAGCAAATAGGCACGCCCATGGAGCTTTACGACCAGCCAGCCAATCGCTTTGTAGCCAACTTCATCGGTACCACCAATTTTATCGATGGTGCCGTTGCCTACACCGCGGGCGGTGTGACGTTTTCCTCGGCATTAGTGGGGACAATTTCATTACCTGCACCGCCCGCCGGTAATGGGTCCGCCAGTCCGGCACTGGTGGTACGTCCGCACGCCATCCGCATTACCGCAGCCGAAAGGATGTTGCAGAATCAGAATTGTCGGCAGGATACAATTGAATTTGCCGGCAAGGTCATCGATCGAGAATTTATGGGCGAGTTTTTGCGGTATCGGGTCGATGCGGGTGGCACGCCGTTGATCGTCGACCAATTGCATCAGCCAGGCCGTGAAGGTTTTGCGGCAGGTCAACCCGTG
>JAYVKG010000058.1:0-2748 GCA_043768625.1 Betaproteobacteria bacterium | reverse complement strand
CCTCGATGGTGCCACCGACACGTACAGTGGCGCCACTGGAGACGCCGGAAGAGGATACATTGCGCCCTACGTGTATGCAAAGGTCACGCTAATCGATGTACAAACATCAAAGGTGATCAAGAAACAAACGATCAAGGCGTCGATGGCCATTTCGTCGGCTAGAGCACAGGAGAATCTGGCGAGTCCCTGGGCGGCGTTATCCTCAGCGGAAAAAGTCAGCGCCATCAATCGGTTGATCCAGCGTGAAATCGCCCGCGTGGTGCCAAAACTATTGACGGCGGATTGAGTAGCTAAATCGGACTGTGATTTCACGGCTATTGCGCTGCAACAATAGGCGCGCTATATTCACGCCATGAATGTCCGTTCACTCAGCATCGCCGTTTCGCCCGCACGCCTGACTGCGATCCGCTCGCATGGCTTGCTGCTGCTGCGCGCCTCGCGCACATAACCCACCCCCCACCCTTGTTTTCCCGCGCTCCCTGCCAAGCGCGAATTCGTGTCCTCACGTTCAGACACCGGCATCTGGATGAGAAAAATTTGGAGTTTGCAATGCAACAGCTAATCATTTTTGATACCACCATGCGCGACGGCGAGCAAAGTCCTGGCGCATCCATGACCAAGGACGAAAAAGTCCGCATCGGCAAGCAGTTGGAAAAGATGAGAGTCGATGTGATCGAGGCTGGTTTCGCCGCTGCCAGCCCTGGCGATTTTGAAGCGATACATGCGGTTGCCAGTGCCATCAAGGATTCAACCGTTTGCTCGCTGGCGCGCGCGCAGACGGGCGACATCCAGAAAGCCGGCGACGCGATCAAACCCGCCGAGCGAGGCCGCATCCATACCTTTATCGCCACCTCGCCAATTCACATGCAACACAAATTACGCATGACGCCGGATCAAGTGCTGGTCGCGGCGGTCGATGCGGTCAAATTTGCACGCAATCTTTGCGACGATATCGAATTTTCGGCGGAGGATGCAGTGCGCAGCGAAATAGATTTTCTTTGCCGCGTGTTTGAGGCCGTGATCAACGCCGGTGCAAAAACCATCAATGTTCCCGATACAGTGGGCTACAGCACACCGGAATTGTGGGCGGAGCGTTTCCGCACGCTGATTGAGCGGGTGCCGAACGCGGACAAGGTGGTGTGGTCGACCCATTGCCATAATGATCTCGGCATGGCGGTGGCCAATTCTCTGGCTGCCGTGAAAGCCGGCGCGCGCCAGGTGGAATGCACCATTAATGGTCTTGGCGAACGCGCTGGCAATGCGGCTCTCGAAGAAATCGTCATGGCATTACGCACCCGCAAAGATTATTTCAATGTTGAAACGCGCATTGATGCCACACAAATTGTGCCCGCCTCGAAACTCGTTTCCACCATTACCGGCTATCCGGTGCAACCGAACAAAGCGGTGGTTGGTGCCAACGCGTTTGCGCATGAATCGGGCATTCACCAGGATGGCGTGTTAAAACATCGCGAGACGTATGAGATCATGCGCGCTCAGGATGTGGGCTGGCACAACAACCGGATTTCGCTAGGCAAGCTGTCGGGCCGTTCAGCGTTTCGTGATCGTCTGAAAACGCTGGGCATCGAGCTTGAATCTGAAGTGGCGCTTAACGCCGCATTTCAAAGATTCAAAGAGCTCGCCGACAAAAAGCAGGAAATATTTGATGAGGATATACAGGCTCTGGTGTCGGATGAGGCGGTAACGCCTGAAGTCGAAAAGTACAGCCTGGTGGCCTTGACGGCCCACACCGAGACTGGTGAAAAGCCGTTCGCCCGCATCGTTATTGCCGACCACGGTAAAGAAATCAAAAGCGAGGCAAAAGGTGCGGGGCCGGTGGACGCGACATTCCGCGCACTTGAGACCATCGTCAACAGCGGCGCCGAACTACAACTTTATTCAGTTAACAATGTTACTGAAGGCACTGATTCCCAAGGTGAGGTAACCGTGCGACTGTCGCGCGCCGGCAGGGTGGTCAATGGCATTGGTGCGGATACCGATATCGTTGTCGCCAGCGCTAAGGCTTATCTGAACGCGCTCAACAAAATGGCGCACGGCGAACGGATGAATCCGCAGATGAGTAACTGATTGTTTCTGGATAAATCGGCGGCGGGGTTGCCACCAGCCTGCGATTGTCCTTGCCTGTAATATAGTGAACTTTATGATCCCGGAATACCCCATGAATGCGAAAGTTCTGCTCAGCAGACTCGGCGTAGATCTGGCGACGCATCTGGGCGAAGATCTCGCCGCCCGCTCGCCGATCGACGGCGCAATGCTTGCGATGCTGCGATGCGATTCCCATGCAACGGTCGTACAAAAAATTTCCATCGCACAACAAGCGTTTTCAAAGTGGCGAAATATTCCCGCGCCAAAGCGCGGAGAACTGGTACGTCTGCTGGGTGATGAATTGCGCGCCAACAAAGACGCACTCGGTCAATTGGTAACGATCGAGTCTGGAAAAATACTGCAGGAGGGCCTGGGTGAAGTGCAGGAAATGATCGACATTTGCGATTTCGCGGTGGGGCTCTCGCGGCAGTTGTATGGCTTGACGATTGCATCGGAGCGGGCGGAGCATCGCATGATGGAACAGTGGCATCCGCTCGGCGTAGTCGGCATTATCAGCGCCTTCAATTTCCCGGTGGCGGTATGGGCTTGGAACGCCTCGCTGGCATTGGTGTGCGGCAATGCGCTGGTGTGGAAACCCTCCGAGAAAACGCCGCTGGTGGCGCTGGCATCGCAAGCATTACTGGC
>JAYVKG010000057.1:0-3282 GCA_043768625.1 Betaproteobacteria bacterium | reverse complement strand
GCCGTTGCCTTGACAATAATGTTGCCAAGCGTGACCTGTCCGTCGCCGCCCATGGCGACCTTGTCGCCGCGCCGTGCCGAAAGAATGGTGGTGCCGTGGAATTGTTCAGTTTGCATACGGTGGAATGCGATAAATTGGAACGGCGGGGCAAACACCAGTCTGGACGCGGTGTTTCAGCCTGTTATTGCCTGCGAGGCTCGTCGCTGCTAGTGTTATACCGGTTTCTTTCGCATCAGAATCGCATGCTTGGACATGCCGAATACTTCCAGCAACGCCGCCACCAACTCATTCAGATTGGAAAGAATGACGCGTTTTTGTGCAAGTTGAATGGCGCGGACGGCTTCAAAAAATTGGTCGGCGACGGCGAAGTCGATGCGCAGCAAACCGCTGGCATCCACCAGTACTTCCTGCCTGGCAGCCGCAAATTGGGACAACTGCTGCAACATTTCTTTACTGTTCTGGCCGACCACGCCATTCAATGCGAATCCGGCCTGCAATGGACTGGTCAGCGCCACGGCGTCTTTACCAAGGATCGACGCGTTGTCCTCTGCAGCAGCAGGCCGAGCGACGACTTCCCAAGCTGGCGGCGACATTTCGAATGCCACCGCATACTGGAGCCCGAGTTCTTCGTATTCATCAATGCGTCCATCGAGAATGGTCAACTCAAATAGCAGTGACCACCAACCCTGGCTACTTGAATGCGCAGAGCCCACCGCCTCGTTGATGCTGGCTTTCAGGATCGCGGCGAAATCATCGAGGCCATTGATCCAGAGGAATATCTTGGCGCGGCGCAGACGCTGAAACACGATCGAAAATAGTTCAGCCTCCTCTGCCAGAATCGCGTTGACCCTGGCGAAGTCGATGCGGCAGGTGCCGAATTCCCTGGCGAAGTCTTCGAAGCGGTCAATCTCTGCCAGTAGCGCGCCGTCGACACTGGGTGTCATCACGAATAAATCCTTGCGCTCACGTTTTTCTTTGCGGCGCGGATCGGTGTTCTCCGCGCCCGCAGTCCAGGCTGGCGAAGAGCGTTCAAATTTTATGCTGAACAGCATTGACAGCGAGTCGAATTCGGTTCGGTGGTGGGTTAGCTGGTAAAGGTCGAACAGCATCAGCCAGGTGCGGATGCTCGACTTGCCCTCTTCCGTTTTCATGTGCGCTTCGAGTGTTTCGCGGGCTGCGTCATAGTAATCGGCCGCGTACAAAATCGCCGCTTCGTAAATCGCCGGAAAGCTGTTGGCGTCAGGTGACAATTGTTCGCTGGAAAAGCCCCCGGACGCGTTTAAAAGTCCCTTGGCCGAGAAAGAACCGGTGGCAGAAGAGGGGCGTGGCTTTTGCCCGGGCTTGGCGGGAGCGGAAGGCGTGGCCATCGTCAGAACTTGACCAGTTCAGCATTGGTGAGGCGGTAAAATAAATACTGATCGTTCACCAGCTCCAGTCTGCCAGAGATTACGATCGGCTCCCAGGGCGAATAGTCGACCGGATTGCTGGTGACCACTTCGACCATCGAGTCGGGCCCCTGGTTGACGCAGAAAGGACAGTGCGTAGGCAGGGGCGAAATCAGAAAATGACTTTGTTTCTGGCTGGTCGACAGGGGTAATACAAAACCATAAATTTTGACTTCCTTATGGTCGAATGCTTTTATTTGCGGGCTGAATACTGGCAGCATGGCTGCCGCTTTAGGGCCTTTCTGGTTGGCCCCGGCCAACGTCACCTGGCGTAACAGTTGCCACGGCAAGGTACCGGGCGGCAGCGGATCTTTGCCAACATAGCTAAATAATTGGTCGTCGGCAATCTTGCCGGGCGGCTCCACCGCCGGCGTGAGGCCGGATTGCAGGAGGCAAGCACTCGTCAACAGCAGCGTCAGCATCATCAAAGGCAAACGCCGTAGCGCCAAAATATCCAAATAGCTTTTATGCATCACGATAATCTCAAGGTGTTGTTTCGTAGATCAACGCGTCATCACACGCCCACCGTTCAAACGCGACTGAGCAGTTCCGGCACCGCATTCCGGTAGGCGCGCCAAGCCGGCAAAACGCCTGCCAGCAGGGCAAGGGCCATCGCACCGGCGGCCACCCAAAGCTCGTCGCGAACCAACGTGTAGCCGGTCAGCGACAGCCGCTGATTTTTTTCAAGTGCAACGCCAATCCATTCAGCACCGGCATGGCCCACGACTGCGCCAAGTATAACCCCGGCCAAGCCCAGCACGGCACCTTGCGTAATGATGGTCAGAAACACGGTTGGCCGGCCCGCACCCAGCACCCGTAACAATGCCAAATCGGCGCGGCGTTCCTCGAGTGCGTTCATCAAGCCTACAAAAATACCGATTGCCGCAGACAGCATCATGACGACGGCAAAACTCTTAATTACGTTAATACCAACGCCCAGCAGGTTGAAGAGCCGCGCAGTTTCCATCGCCGGTGCAGCAGATTGCAAACCACTGCCGGCGTTGACCTTGCGTGGAAACGAGGCGGCTGCCAACGGGGTGGCGTATTGAATCAGGTAGGCAGTCACTTCGTTGCCGTTGCCGTCACCGGCGGATTCTGCCGGGTGCGCGTGAACTTTCCATACACTTTCAACGTCAGTCAGGATGAGGCGATCGATCACTGCGCTGGTCGGACTGAGCACGCCGACTACCGTGTACGGGTGCTGCGCGTGACCGCCGCTGCCATCGCTCAAGCCGTGCGAGCCTGCAAACACCATGCCCGTTGTCAGGCCGGCCAGACGCGCCGCCTCCGCTCCAACCACGGCCTCCATCGGTGCTTGCCACAGCCGGCCAGTTTGCAGTGACGCCGCGTAAAGTTTGACGTAGGCGGCATTGGTGCCGACGATGCGAAAGGTTTTGAAACTATCGCCCAGCGCCAGGGGAATGGCTAGTTTAACGACCGGATCCGCGACCACTTTCGCGGCCTCCGCGACCGAAATGTTGCCAGTGGCAATATCAATCTGGAATACCGTCGAAAGAATGAGCTGAAGCGGGCTGCCTTTGGCGCCGATGACCAGATCAATGCCTGCGGCGTCGCGTGCCATCCGCTGCTCGAGTTGGGAAAGCGTCAAGGCCAGTGCGATGATGGTGCCCACACCGAGGCCCAGCAACAAGATATTCAGCATGGTCGCCAACGGCCGCTCGCGCAGGTAAGCCAGTGCGAGGGGCAGTGCGATGGCGAAACTGCTCATGGCTTAGAGCTGCACCACGCGCGTGAACCGCGCCTGGATCCGCTCGTCATGGGTGGCGACGATCAGGGTCGCGTCAGTCGCGCCCGCTTCGGCAAACAACAAATCGAT
>JAYVKG010000056.1:0-6923 GCA_043768625.1 Betaproteobacteria bacterium | reverse complement strand
CATGCTGCACAGTGGGAAAAAGACAAATGGATTCCCGATTCGGTTGTCGCGCAGATGGGCGGACTTGGGCTGCTTGGCATGGTGGTGCCCGAAGAATGGGGTGGATCATTTTCTGATTACACCGCGTATGCGCTGGCGATTGAAGAAATTGCGGCGGGTGACGCGTCGACGTCGACCTTAATGAGCGTACACAACTCTGTCGGGTGTGGTCCGATTCTGGCCTGGGGTACCGAGGCGCAAAAACAAATGTATCTGCGCGATCTCGCTGCCGGGACAAAAATTGGCTGTTTTTGCCTGACCGAGCCGCAAGCCGGGTCGGAAGCCAATAATTTGACGACCACCGCAAAATTTGTAAACAGCAAATGGATATTGAATGGCGCCAAACAATTTGTCACCAATGGCAAACGTGCGCAGGTCGCCATCGTGTTTGCGGTGACTGATCCTGATTTGGGGAAAAAAGGATTATCCGCATTTATTGTGCCCACCACTACGCCGGGCTTCAACGTGCAGCCTCCCGAAAACAAACTTGGCATCCGCGCGTCAGACACCTGCGCAATATTGCTTGATGATTGCGCCATTGCCGAAGATCATCTGTTAGGCCCGCGCGGCAAAGGATTGGCGATTGCCCTTGCCAATCTGGAAGGCGGGCGTATCGGCATCGCCGCACAGGCATTGGGTATTGCCCGCGCCGCGTTCGATGCGGCGCTCGCTTATGCCAATGAGCGCAGCCAGTTTGGCAAGAAAATTATCGGCCATCAAACCATTGCCAACATGCTGGCCGACATGCACACCCGCATCAATGCGGCAAGATTGCTCATCCTGCACGCGGCACGCATGCGCACGGAAGGCATGCCGTGTCTGAGTGAAGCGTCGCAAGCCAAACTGTATGCCTCCGAGCTCGCTGAGTGGGTGTGCAGCAAGGCGATACAGATTCACGGCGGCTACGGGTACCTGGAAGACTATCCGGTCGCGCGTTATTACCGCGATGCACGCATCACACAAATTTACGAAGGCACCAGCGAGATTCAGCGGATGTTGATCGCGCGTGGGCTTACCCAATGAGCAGGCGCACCTTGTCGGCAGCATGGATAAATCTGGCGACGCAGGCGGGAAAGTACCTTGTCGCGGCGATAGCCACCCTTTTACCAATAGGCATGGCATCGGCTGAGCCGCCCGCAGGCTATTCATTTGTTCGATTTAAAGAAGGTATCGAACTGGCCAAAACCAACAAAAAACCGGTGTTCATCCTGTTTGGCTTCAAAGGATGCCCACATTGCAAGTTGCTTGAGCGCGAAATATTCGATGTCCCCCGCCAACGCGAGCTATTTGAAAAATACTACACATTAATTTATGTCGACACCCGGGGCCGTGGCGAATCAGCCGATCCTTATGTGACGCCTGATGGCGACAGCTTGACCCGCGTGCAGCTGGAACAACGCTACCAGGCGCGGGGCGCGCCCAGTTGGGCCTTCCTCAACAGAAAGCTGGAGCCAATCCTGTTTGGGAGCGGTTCGGGACAGTTGCCGAGCTCATTTCTGATCTACCACAAGTACGTGCTGGAAGAGCATGACAAAAAACAGTCTTTCAAGCAGTATCTGCGCACGTTGGCGTTGGAAATCGAAACCGACAGCCCGGGCAATGTGAGCCGCTGAACCATGGCACAACTTAAATCAAAACTCGACACCACCTCTGCCGCCTTCGCCGCCAACGCCGCGCAAATGCGCACCGTGGTTGCCGAACTGCACGCACACTCCGCCAAGGTTGCCGACGGCGGTGGCAAAGACGCCAATGCAAAACATACCGGACGCGGAAAATTATTGCCGCGCGACCGCGTCAAGGCGCTGCTCGACCCAGGCTCGCCCTTTCTTGAATTCTCTCCACTCGCCGCTTGGGGCATGTATGGAAATGACGGACACGATGCGCCCGCCGCCGGGGTAATTACTGGAATGGGCCGCATTGAAGGTACCGAATGCGTGATCATCGCCAACGATGCCACCGTCAAAGGTGGTACTTATTACCCGATGACGGTCAAAAAACATTTGCGTGCGCAGGAAATTGCGCTACAAAATAACCTGCCCTGTGTTTACCTGGTCGATTCAGGCGGCGCCTTTTTGCCACTGCAGGATGAAGTTTTTCCGGATCGCGATCATTTCGGCCGCATCTTTTATAACCAGGCTAATTTGAGCGCCAAAGGTATTCCGCAGATCGCCTGTGTGATGGGTTCGTGCACGGCAGGCGGTGCGTATGTGCCTGCGATGTGCGACGAATCGATCATCGTCAAGAATCAGGGCACTATTTTTCTGGGTGGCCCGCCACTGGTGAAAGCTGCGACGGGCGAAGTTGTTACGGCCGAAGAACTCGGTGGCGGCGATGTCCATTCGCGAACCTCAGGCGTGACCGATCATTTGGCCGAGAACGACAAACACGCGCTGGGCATCGCGCGTGAAATTGTGCGCCATTTAAATCGCAAAAAAAACGTCCCTGTCGCCACGCAACCGATTAGCGAGCCGCGCTTTTCGGCAGCAGAGCTGTACGGGGTAATTCCCACCGATACCCGCCAACCCTACGACATTCGCGAAGTCATCGCGCGTATTGTCGACGGCTCCGACTTTCACGAGTTCAAGGCGTTATACGGCACCACGCTGGTCACCGGCTTCGCCCATATCTGGGGCATTCCGGTCGGCATCATCGCCAGCAACGGCATTTTATTTTCCGAGTCCGCACTGAAAGGCGCGCACTTCATCGAGCTTTGCAGCCAGCGTGGAATTCCGCTAGTTTTCCTGCAAAACATAACCGGATTTATGGTCGGCAAAAAATACGAAACGGGCGGTATCGCCAAAGACGGCGCAAAGATGGTAACTGCCGTGTCGTGTGCCAAAGTGCCTAAATTCACCGTCGTTATTGGCGGCAGCTTTGGTGCCGGCAATTACGGCATGTGTGGACGCGCGTTCAATCCACGCTTTCTATGGATGTGGCCGAATGCGCGCATCTCGGTGATGGGTGGTGAGCAGGCGGCATCGGTGCTGGCGAGCGTGAAGCGCGACGGCATTGAAGCCAAAGGTGGCAGGTGGACCGCTGATGAAGAAGAAGCATTCAAGTCGCCAATCAGGCAGCAATATGAAGATCAAGGCAATCCCTACTACGCCACCGCGCGGCTGTGGGATGACGGCGTGATCGATCCGAAAGATACCCGGATGGTGCTGGGATTGGGGCTGTCAGCGGCGATGAATGCGCCGATTGAGAAGACCGATTACGGTGTATTCAGGATGTAATGTAAATGAGCCAGATCGTTCTCGAAATCGACGGGCCGATTGGCATCGTCACGCTCAACAACGCCGAAAAGCACAATGCGTTTGACGAGCTGCTCATCGCGGAGCTGACGGCGGCATTCATTGCGTTAGATGCGAACAGCGCGGTCAGGGTAATTATTCTTTCCGCTCTCGGCAAATCTTTTTCGGCGGGTGCGGACCTTACCTGGATGAAGCGCATGGCGAACTATTCGCCGGAAGAAAACCGTCGCGATGCGACGGCATTGGGCGACATGATGCGCACTTTGCACGGTGTTTCGAAACCGACCATCGCCCGCGTCCAGGGTGCTGCCTATGGCGGCGGGGTCGGACTGGTTGCCTGCTGCGACATTGCGATTGGAACGCATAATGCGGCCTTTTCGCTTTCAGAAGTAAAACTGGGACTGATCCCGGCGGTAATTTCGCCGTATGTGATCTCCGCTATCGGCAAACGGTCGGCGCAGCGTTACTTCCTGACCGCTGAACGGTTTGACGCCGCTGAAGCATTTCGCATCGGTTTGCTGCATGAGCTGTCAGCAAATGATGACGACATGGACGAAAAAATAGATGCAATGTGCGACGCCCTGCTGCAGGGCGGACCTGGCGCGCAGCGTGAGGCCAAGTCGCTTGTACAGGCCGTCGCCACTCGGCCCATCGACCACACCGTGATTGCCGACACGGTACAACGTATCGCCCGCACCCGCGCCAGCGTTGAAGGCCGGGAAGGGATAGCCGCGTTTCTCGAGAAACGCAAGCCCGGCTGGATTGTGGAAAGCTGACATCATGTTTACCAAGATTCTCATCGCCAATCGCGGCGAGATCGCCTGCCGGGTGATCAAAACCTGCAAACGCATGGGCATTCGCACCGTGGCTGTTTTTTCAGATGTTGATACCCATGCGCAGCACGTGAAGCTGGCCGATGAGGCGTACCTGATCGGCGGCCCGCGGCCGATTGATTCGTATTTGAAAGGCGAGGTGATTCTCGAAATCGCAAAACAATCCGGTGCCCAGGCGATTCATCCCGGCTATGGATTTCTTTCTGAGAACGCGAGTTTCGCCGCCGCGTGCGAAAAGTCGGCAATGGTGTTCGTTGGTCCCAGCTCAGGTGCTATCGAGAAAATGGGTTCGAAAAGCCATGCCAAGGCGCTGATGCAAGCGGCCAATGTGCCGGTGGTGCCGGGTTATCACGGTGGCAATCAGGAGTCAGCGTTTCTTGCCGATGAATCAAAAAAGATTGGCTATCCGCAGCTTATCAAGGCCGTCGCGGGTGGTGGCGGCAAAGGCATGCGCCTGGTGGAAAAACCCGAAGAATTCGCGACCCAGCTCGACGCTGCCAGGCGCGAAGCAAGGAATGCTTTCGGCAATGATGATGTATTGATCGAACGCTACGTGCTCGGCCCGCACCACATCGAGTTCCAGGTATTCGGCGACAGCCATGGCAACGTGGTGCATTTGTATGAGCGCGAATGTTCAATACAGCGGCGTCACCAGAAAATTCTGGAAGAAACCCCGTCCCCTTTCCTGGAATTGATTGACGACGGGTTGCGCGAAAAAATGGGCGCGGCCGCGGTTGCCGCGGCGCGCGCCATTGCCTATCGCGGTGCCGGAACGATTGAATTCATCGTCGGCGAGGACCGCCAGTTCTTTTTTATGGAAATGAATACGCGTCTGCAGGTTGAGCACCCCGTCACGGAGATGATTACCGGCGAGGATCTTGTCGAATGGCAATTGCGTGTTGCTGCCGGCCAGCCGTTGCCGTTGACGCAACCACAGATCATTACAGGTGGTCATGCAATTGAAGTTCGCATCTGCGCTGAAAATCCCGCTAATGATTTTTTGCCCGAGACCGGCAAATTGCACTTGTTCGCCACACCAATCATTGAAACCGGGGACGATGTGCGCCTCGACACGGGCGTGGTGTCAGGCGATGAAATCAGCGTCTATTACGACCCGATGATTGCCAAGCTGATTACCTGGGGCGCGGATCGTTCAGAAGCTACCCGGCGCATGCAACACGCCCTTTCGCAGACCGCGGTGCTCGGCATCAAAACCAATCTTGCGTTTTTGCAGCAAGTGGTGAGACACCCGGCGTTTCTGGCGGGAGACACCGATACCGGCTTCATTCCAGCGCACCGCGCCGCGCTGTTCCACGATGCGTCGCACCTTCCCGATCGGGCATTGATCGCCGCTTCACTGTCTCTGCTGGCCGCTGAAGCGAACATTCAAGGCGGTACGGTGTGGGATGCCAAGGATGGCTGGTGGCTCAATCGCGGCGCACACCGCGCGATGGAATTTCACACGATCAATGATGTGGAAATCGTGACCGTTGATATTGAAACTGTCAATACTATCCGGCATGTCCGCATCGCCAATCGCACTTACGCCGTCACGGCAACGGACCACCGGCAGTCGGCGGTGTCATTTGTTGCGAACGGTCATGCCGAGACGGCACTCGTATTCAGCCACGGCAACACCATCGCCATTTTATTTGCCGAATCGCGGTATCAAGTGCAGTTGGTTGAACCCTTCCGTTTTGAAGGAGATGCCGAACGCAACGACGGGCGCCTGACCGCAATGATGCCCGGCCGCGTGGTCAAGGTGATGGTTCAGGCGGGTGACGCGGTGAAAAAAGGGCAGGCGCTCATCATCATGGAAGCGATGAAGATGGAGCACACTGTCGTCAGCCCGTCAGAGGGCATCGTCGCGCGCGTGGCGTTCAGGGAAAATGATCTGGTAGCTGCCGACGCGGTGCTATTCGTTTTTGATGAATGACCAAAGCATCCCGCTTCTGCGCAAAACAGCGTGCGCCAAACAAAAAAGCGTTGCACCTGGGTGCAACGCTTTTTTATCGACATCCATTCAAACTAGTAACGGTTATACGAAGGCACCGCTGAGCGATAGCTGGGACGTACGTCAATGTTTACCGGAATCGTAGGACCCGGATCATAGGACATACGGGTGGTGTATTCGTGGTTGTGGTAGCTATAACGAACATCGTACCCGCGGATTTCATCGCGCGACTCCGCGACCACGTTACACCGTTGGACATTGCGCGTCACCGGCACGTTTTCAACCTCGGCATAGTCGTAAGCGGAGGCACGGCGGTAGCCGTTGTTGTATCCGTAGCCATCACCGTAACGCGCATTTTCGCGCTCGACGCTATTGCCAATCAAGCCGCCCACGATGGCACCAGCGGCCGTACCGCGGTCACGACCGCCGGAGCTATTGCCAAACTGGTGGCCAACCACGCCGCCGATAATGGCACCCAGTACGGTGCCTGCTCCACTGCTTCCCCGCGAATCGGAATAATAATTTTCCTGAACCGGACGGCGTACACGACTTTCGTCATAACTAGTCACCTGCTCGGTGTAACACTCGCGACGCGGGGTGGATACGCGATCATAAATTGGTGTGGCGGAAATGACGGTGGCGACATCGCCGTAATCGTTGGCAGAAGCTACGCCCGCGGCGAGACCCATGGTCGATAAAACAGCGACGGTCAAAACGGTTTTCATATTCAGACTCCTAAAAAAGACAGATATTGCAGGCCACTAACGCCGGGAAAATCATTCGGTTGACCCGCCAATTTGCTGAAAACAGCAACAAACTAGTGCACACATTTTCAACTTTGTAGTC
>JAYVKG010000055.1:0-2917 GCA_043768625.1 Betaproteobacteria bacterium | reverse complement strand
GAGCAACTCGGGCAGTTGCACCTTACCCATCGCCCAGACCGGAAAGATGGTTTGCGACACCCAATCGAAACTCATCGCGTACAGGATGCCGCCAAGGATCATGCCAAATGCGCCGACGGGCGCATGCACGCTGCCCGCGCCGATGGCCGCAACCGCCGTTCCGGGGCAATAGCCGTAGAGCACCATGCCGATGCCGAACAGCCCCGAAACCTGCACAGGACAGACTTTCCGAACCCGATCACTTCTTTTGCTTGATTACCCACACGACAAGAGCGACAACCACGATAACAAGCACGATTGGCATCCACATCCCGCCATATCCACCCATCCAGCCGCCACCCCACATGCCTCCATTCATCATGCTTCCGCTCTGCGCCGAAGACACGCCAGTGGCTAACAGAAACGCCGTACCAACAACCAAAGCAAATAAACTTCTCATGTTTTTTCCTTATAGAAAGAACAAACTATCTGACTATGTCGGCAACGGATGCGTGACGCGGAAGTACGTCATTTGACCGTGTGCTGATCGGCCGAGAAGCCCGGCCCGTATGGCGGTCAGGCAAATTGTGGAACGGATAAGGGGAGCCGAGCTTGATATATTTTCGTGAACTTGTCGAGCCCGACCCCTTGAATGTGCATTGCTTAGGCGGCCATCTTGCGGCAAGCATCGGCACAACGACGGCACGCCTCGGCGCAGCTTTTACAGTGATCCATATCGTGCGCGCCGCATTGTTTCGCGCACCAGTCGCAGATGTCCGCGCACAGCTTGCAGGTCTGCTTGGCGAACGGACTGTTGCGGGCCATCGCGTCGGCGCATAACCTACAGATCGCCGCGCACTCGATGCAACAGGCTGGACAGGCATTTTTGCTTTCCTTGCCGACCATGTGGGCGAAACAGTTGCCGCATTCGGTCGCGCAATCGTTACAGGCGGCAATGCAGTCTTTGGCGCTTTGGTCCAGGTGATGACTCATGATGTATTTCCTTAGTTTTAAGATCGGGCGATGTTGGCGCGCCCGTAACGCCCGTACTGTTAAAGAGTGGAACCCGATTCGGGCTTTGCAACACCCGCTATGCCAAGAGCGCCGCGATCGTGCCTATAAAATCGTCAAGCTTCGGCCGGAGGCGGGGCACCGTGCCTTGTATGCCGTTATCAGTGAATTTTCGCCCCCCATTTACGGCGGTTTCCGCGCAGGATCACACCTATCATCTGCGCGTCCACACTAACCATCCGTGCGTTGGCGCACTTAGTGATCGCAGAGGCTCTGATTTAGCAAGCCTCACAGCTTCTGGATCGGTCGAGACATCGACGGGCAGCCGAAATGTGATGCACCCGAAGCGGCGGAATTGCGAAGGATAAGGCGCGCAAAATCATGGATGTGAACGATACCCTTACGCGCATACGCGAAAGACAGCCCAAGTCGATTTGGTGACGGCGGCAGGGCCGACATGCGTTCCTCTGCGATAATCTAAAGCACACAACCGACGGTCTGTTGCGTCGGTGAATCATAGGGCTGCGTTGGCGTTTCGAGGCAAATTTCGCGCTTCCACGCGGTTGAATTTATTTCTCTTTCAAGCAGGCGGTTTCCATGCAACGCAGGGCTTTATTAGCTGCAATCAGTTCACTATCGGTGCTCGCAACCGTTTCGGCACGCGCAGCACCTCAAAAGTCCGCGCGTACTAAATCGGCCAATCGAAGTCTAGGTATCGCGTTCGGCGGCGGCTCGGTCCACGGCATCGCGCATGTCGGTGTGTTAAAGGCATTTGCCGAGAAGGGCGTCAAATTTCAGTTCATTGCGGGTACGAGTGCGGGTGCCATCGTCGGCGTACTCGCGGCCGCACAGTTGCCACATGCCCAGATCGACCAACTTGCGCGCGGCGTCGAATGGCCGGGTTGGACTAGCCTCTCCTGGTCCGGCAAGGGGTTGATGAAAAATACCAAATTGCGTTCGATGATAGACACGGCGCTGGGCGAGCGAAGCATTGAGAAATTACCCATCCCATTCGGTGCGATCACGACCGACGTGGCAAGCGGGGCGCGCGTGATCATTCGAAAAGGGTCGGCCGGTGCGGCGGTCGATGCATCGTGCAGCATCCCGGTATTTTTCGCGCCCGTGAAAATTGATGGACGCGAAATGGTCGATGGAGGCTTGACCGAGCCTGTGCCGGTGATCGCGGTACGCGAAATGGGTGCGGACATTGCCATTGGTGTAGATGTCGCTTTTCGGCCGGGAGAAGAAAAATTCCAAGGGCTGAGCGGTGTCGCCTTTCAAACGATGCACATTATGGCCAACGCGTTGATCAACGAGCAAATACGTCACGCCGACGTCGCTATCCGCATGAATTTGCACACGTTGATCGGCAAGGATAATTCCCACGACCAATTGATTGCTGCCGGATACGCAGCAACCATGCGCGCCTGGCCAACCATCGCGCCGATGCTAATGAGATGAAAGTGGGACTTAGCGGTGGCGATCAATGGCAAACGGCACCTCAACGTTACCTTCTACCTCAAAAAAACGGAGCGCTGACGCGTTCTGCTTGCATTGCAGCGAAGGCAGCCCTTACTGCGCCGCCACGGTTGAGCCCTCGCTAACTTCGAAATAGACATGCACCGTCTGCCCTTGGTACGTTGTAACGTTGAACGCCTTCTGCACATGGCTCGCATTCTTGTCCAGATTCGAATCAGTCGCGAATGTAATGAGCACTGTCCCCGCGCTGTTCCGCACTTGCACCTTTAGCGTGTCGCGGGCTTGCAAAGTGGTTTTATTCATGGCTTCCAGCGGACTCACCTGCTCCGGAGCGTATCCACATGCGCGTTTTTCCCTGTCTTGAGTAGATTGCACAGGAGCTTCGCGATGTTGGTCGACCAGTTGGCAACTGTTGCTGCGCGTGCGACGACGTATTGTGCATATTCCC
>JAYVKG010000054.1:0-14992 GCA_043768625.1 Betaproteobacteria bacterium | reverse complement strand
AAAAATATGGTCGAGGTGGACGAGGAATTGAAACGCGCAAAAATTGCCCCGCTTTATGAGGATGGCCCGCTATCGGCGCTCGAGGCTCAGTTTTTTTCGCTGCCACGTTTTTTGCGCAAGATTGTTTGGTATTTTGCGCGACGCGATGCCCATCTTTTCCGCGAACTTGCCGGCACCGTGGGCGTTACGTCGATCGGCATGTACGCAGCGGGCCGGGTTCTTGCCGTGCCTATTACGCCAATGACGCTCACGCTCACCATCGGCGCAATCTCCCCCCTGCCGACAGTGATTAATGGCGTCTTGGTCGAACGCGAGTCGCTACAACTTACGCTTTCGGCCGATCACGATGTGATCGACGGCGCGCCGCTGTTGCGGTTTGTGACCAAGCTTAAAGCTTCTTTGGAGGGCAGCACTGGTCACTGATCGGCTGCACGGCCGTCGGTGTCGAGCCGTGAAAGTAATGAATCCAACAACGTAAAGTGGCGTTGCCACGTCGGCAACTGAAACGTCTGGATTCGTGTAATTTGTGCTGTTCGAAGTGCACTCGACGGCTGGGCATAGTCTTTTATCAAGCCTAGCCAGCGCTGCGGGTCCAATGGATCCGCATATTCGGGTATGTCCGCCGCAAACTCTCGGAAAACCGCCAAATTACTGGCTATCACCGGTACGCCAGCAGCTAATGCCTCGACCAGCGGCATGCCATATCCTTCTACAAAACTGGGGAATAGCAATGCCTGCGCATGGTGCAGATAGGTGGCGAGATCGGCGTCGTTGCAGCGGGGAAATTCAAAAACAAAACCGCGTAGCAGTTCACTGCGTTCCAGCAGATCGACCACGTTTTCACACTCCCAACCGCGCTGGCCAATGACGACCAAACGCGGCGCACTTGCACCCATTTCTTCCCTCAATCGACGCCAAAGGTGCAATAACATCAAATGGTTTTTTCGCGGCTCAATAGTGCTTAAGACGACAAAATAGGGCTCTTGCATCGGACGCGGAGCGGGATGGACCTGCAACAATCCAGGGGCCAGTGGTGCCACCACTACCGGCGGCATCGGCAACGACATGCGACGCGAGAAAACGACAAGACTGTCGAGGGTATCCTGGGAATTGGTGACGATGCCGTGACCAAGCCGCAGCACATTTTGCATGCGCCGTTGATGTCTTTCCATTTCCCCTGGACGACAATACTCGGGATGGGTAATCGGGATCAGGTCATGCACCATGAAGACCGGTTTAACGCCGCGGTGACGCAGGCCGCGGGCATATCGACCGTCAGTGAGCCCCATATGTCCCGTATTAAATAAGATGGCGCCGGCGACGTTACGCTCAGTCCACAACCCTACGCAGGCGGCGGTGATTAGCCGTGGGACTGACAACCAATCCAACCATGGATGCACCGATTGGTCAGACAAGAGGCTGAAAACGCGTGCCGATGCGGTTCGCGAAAGGACAAGATTAAAACCTCCCAGGCTCAATACCGCACGCGCCACATCGCCATATCGACGTAGGTACTCTACGCTAACGCGGTCGACACCGGTTGGCAGGCGTTTCGCGAACCGGCGAAACAGCAATCGAGATATATCAATCAAAATAGCCGGCATCGCCTACCTATGCGAACCAGTTATGGCATGGTTTGGACTAGCCAAAACGACTTGATGGCGAGAAAGACTGGCCAACCCAGACGGGTAGAATTCGCAAAATCGCGTTAGTGCAGACAGGAAGGTTGTCAAAGCGCAATTCCGCACCGCATTGCGCGGCACAAACGACGTTATTTCTATAGAGATATTGGTCGGGGCGAGAAGATTCGAACTTCCGACCCCTTGCACCCCATGCAAGTGCGCTACCAGGCTGCGCTACGCCCCGACCGAACCCCAATTATAGCGACTTGCACTGGCTTGCGGCTAACCATTGAGCATCGTCACAATACTTTTAAGCTCGCTCTTAAACTGGCCCATGTCTATACCTGCGTCGACTTTAGGAATTTTCAAGGATGCGACAGACGGTTCGTCCAGACGATTGCGCGCGCCGTTGATCGTAAACCCGTGTTCGTACAGCAGTTCTCGAATCCGCCGGATGAGCAACACTTCGTGATGCTGATAATAGCGCCGGTTGCCCCTGCGCTTAAGCGGTTTTAACTGTGTGAATTCCTGTTCCCAATAGCGTAATACGTGAGGCTTGACGCCACACAATTCGCTTACTTCGCCAATGGTGAAGTATCGCTTGGCCGGGATGACCGGCAAACTGCTATTGAGCGATAGTTCCATTAAAAGACTTCTCCACTAGGCTCTTCAGCTTTTGACTGGCGTGGAAGGTCACCACGCGCCGGGCAGTGATGGGGATTTCCTCCCCCGTTTTCGGATTTCGTCCTGGACGTTGAGGCTTGTCGCGCAACTGGAAATTACCGAATCCGGAGAGTTTTACGCTATCGCCATTTTCGAGCGCAAGTCTGATTTCTTCGAAAAAAGACTCGACCATATCCTTGGCTTCGCGCTTATTCAAGCCTACTTTCTCGAACATTAAGTCCGCAAGCTCTGCTTTGGTCAGAGTCGAATTCATTTTCGCTTTATTTTCTTAAGGTTGCGCCAAATTCTTGAGAAAGCACTTTAAGTATTTCGGAGACTTTACTATCTGCCTCTGAATCAACTAAAGTCCTCTCAGTATCCTGCATAAGTATACGGAAGGCAACACTTTTTTTCCCTAAACCCAGGCTTTCGCCGTGATACAAGTCAAAAGGCGAAAAGTCGATAATTGAGGCTACTTTTGCCGCAATTACGGCATCGATCAGGGCTTGCATTTCAATCGTTTCGTCGACCACTACCGCAATATCGCGCCGCACAATTTGCATGCGTGAAATCGGCTGGTACCGAGGCGATTTAACGCCTTTCAATGTAGTAACGTCCAATTCGAAGATGATTGGCGCCATCGGTAAATCGTATTTTTGTTGCCATTGTGGGTGCAGTTCACCGACCACACCCGCAGCTTTTCCGCCGATCAGGATGGCAGCGGATCGCCCCGGATGGAGCGCCGCATGCACCTTTTTTTCGAAACGGACTTCAAGACCGTACAAAAGTGCTTCCAGCTCACCTTTGACGGTATAAAAATCCGAACGCAATCCATTCTGGCCGCCCTCACCCCATTGCTCGGGAAATCGTACGCCGTACGCCAAGCCCCCCAGCATCTCCGGCTGTGCGTCCACGTCAGCAGCATCTCGCAAAAAACAGCGGCCCAATTCGAATAATTTCAGACGAGATACGCCGCGGTTCAAATTGTGCTGGAGCGAAGCGATCAAGCCGCCAACCAAATTGCTGCGCATCACGCTCATTTGACTCGAAATTGGATTGGCCACCCTGACCGGCGAAGCATTGTTGGCGAAATCTAATTCCCATTCCGGGGGCGTGAAACTGTAGTTGATCACCTCTTGATAGCCCAAATCAGCAACGACGTGACGCAGCGCGCTTCGGTTGGGCGAACCCTCCGGGATCGCCTGCATGTACAAAGAAGATTTCGGCGGGTTCGCAGGTACTTTTTCGTAACCGTGAATGCGCGCAATCTCTTCTACAAAGTCTTCTTCAATTTTCAAATCGAAGCGATACGACGGAGGAGTTACGGTAAGAACATCAGCTTGCTGCTGTACGGCGCATTGTAGACGCCGCAAAACCGCAATCATTTCCTCCGAAGCAATGTTCAGGCCGAGCAGACGTACGACACGCGCCGGTCTGACCCGGACGGCAACCCGCTCGGGCAATTCGCCCACTGCCTCGGTAATCGGCCCGATTCGCGTGTCAGGCGTACCACAAATATGCAACGCTAGTTGCGTTGCATATTCAATTGCAGCGCGCGCGCCGTCCGGATCAACGCCACGTTCGAAACGATAGGCCGCATCAGAATTTATACCCAACATTCGTGTCTTGCCCTGAATTGCGTCAGGATCAAAATATGCCGACTCGAAAAACACATTCGATGTGGCATCAGTGATCATGCTCTCAAGGCCTCCCATCACGCCGGCGATCGCCAGCGGACCACGTAAATCGGTGATCAACAGCATGTCCGGCTGCAACGCCACAAGCTGAGCATTGAGAAGGCGCAAGGTTTCGCCAGCCCGCGCGAATCGTACGTCTATCGCGCCGGATACCTTTTGTTCGTCAAACGCATGCAATGGCTGACCTCGTTCAAGATTGACATAATTGGTAATGTCGATCAGTGGCGAGATTGAACGAAATCCAGCGCGCTCAAGACGGCGTTTCATCCAGTCAGGGGTAGGTGCAGTGGCGCGAATAGCGGTAACGATGCGCCCCGTATACCGGCCACAGGCTTTTGCTGCGGTAATTACAACAGCCCTGCAGTCTGCGCCAGTGCTAGGGACTGCCTTCACGGTGGGAATTTTCAGCGTGCCACCGGTAATCGCGGCGAGATCACGCGCAATACCGATCATCGAAAGGCAATCGCCACGATTTGGCGTCATTTTTAGCGTCAGATAAACATCGTCGAGGTCAAGATAGGCGCGAATGCTTTGACCGACAGGCGCGTCATTGGCCAACTCTAACAAACCGGCGTGTTCATCCGACAGGCCTAGTTCGCGCGAGGAACACAACATCCCGTTCGATTCCACACCGCGCAGTGTGGCGCGGCTGATTTCCAGTCCGCGCAGATTTGCACCCACCAACGCACAAGGCACCCGCATGCCGGGAATTACGTTGGAAGCGCCGCAAACGATCTGCAGCAACCCCCCAGTACCGGCGTCGACCTCACACACACGCAGTTTATCGGCATTCGGATGTGGCGCCGTCGTTTTCACCTCAGCAACAACGACCCGGTCGAACGCGGCGGCCACCGCCGTGATTTCTTCTACCTCAAGTCCTGCCATCGTCAATTTGTGTGCAAGCTCTTCCACCGACAAATCAAATTCGACGAATTCTTTAAGCCAATTTACAGACACTTTCATTTTGGTAACCTGTTGGCGTAATTAACGGAATTGGCTGAGAAACTTGATGTCGTTCTCAAAGAATAGTCGCAAGTCATTCACGCCATATTTCAGCATCGCAAGTCGATCTAGCCCCATGCCAAACGCAAACCCGGAATATTTTTCCGGATCAATCCCACCGTTTCGGAGGACTTGAGGATGCACCACTCCCGCACCACCAATTTCAAGCCATTTTATCTTGCCACCTTTATTTTCCCACTCCATATCAACTTCCACCCCCGGCTCCACGAACGGAAAAAAAGAAGGGCGAAAGCGAATCTGCATATCGTCGCGTTCGAAAAAAGCTCGAAAAAATTGTGTAAGTGTGCCTTTCAGATCGGCCAGACTAATGCCTTCATCAATCCATAGTCCTTCGATTTGGTGGAACATCGGTGAGTGGGTTGCATCATGATCGCAACGATAGACCCGACCAGGACAAATGATGCGAATCGGCGGCTTGTTCGCTTCCATGAAGCGGATCTGCACCGGCGACGTATGCGGCCGTAACAAGTGCTCGGAATCGGCGATGTAGAACGTATCCTGCATCGAACGCGCAGGATGATTTGGCGGCGTATTCAGGGCGGTGAAACAGTGGTAATCGGTTTCGATCTCCGGGCCATCGGCGACGGCGAAACCGATCGTCGCAAAAAGTGCCTCAATCCGTTCCAGCGCTCTAGTGACCGGGTGCAAACCACCCATCCCGGCCGATCTTCCGGGAAGGGTAACGTCGATTAACTCAGTCGCCAGTTTGGCTTCCAGCTCCGTCTTGGCAATGCGCGTCTTGGCATCATTGACCAACGATTCGACTTGTAGCTTGACTTGATTAATCAGCGCGCCGGTGGCTTTTTTTTCTTCCGGCGCCATTGAACCGAGCAACTTTAATTGCCCCGTCAGGGAACCCGACTTGCCGAGGAACTTGGCCTTTGCCTGTTCCAGTTCAGGCATGGACCGCACGGCCGCCAGCGCGGTAGTTGCGTCGCTTAAAATGGCTTCTAGAATACTCATCTAAAATCGCTTTTAACGTGTTGGAGCAGGTTGGCGCAAAAACAAAAGGCCCGATTCACGGGCCTTTTGCGTTTTTATTTAATTCAGAATTACTTGAAACTTACGCAGCAAGGCCCGCTTTTGCTTGCTCGATGAATCGCGCAAACGCTGGTTTGTCCATTACGGCCAGATCGGCCAACACTTTACGATCCACCTCGATCGACGCCTTCTTCAGGCCATTCATGAACCGTGAGTACGTCATGCCGCCTGCTCGCACTGCCGCATTGATGCGGGCAATCCACAGGGCCCGAAATACACGCTTTTTATTGCGGCGATCACGATAGGCGTATTGCCCGGCTTTCATCACCGCTTCTTTGGCGATGCGGAAGACAGTGCTTCGACGACCGCGATAACCTTTGGCTAAATCCAGAACTTTTTTGTGACGCGCGCGCGCTGTTACACCACGTTTAACTCTTGGCATGGTGGATCTCCTTACGCGTAGGGCAGCATGCGATGCACGCTGACCAGATTGGATGCATGGATCTCAGCCGTACCACGTAACTGCCGTTTGTTCTTGGTGGTTTTCTTGGTGAGAATGTGGCGCTTGAACGCCATGGAACGCTTGATTGAACCACTACCACGCGGCTTGAACCGCTTGGCGGCACCGCTCTTGGTTTTCATTTTTGGCATGTTTTACCCTTTTGATTACGTTGCCGCAGCAGGTGATGGAACCTTTCCACACTTTGAACCTGAAGTCGACTTGTTTGCACCGTTTTAACGCAGGAGCGGTGCGCCCCTTGTATTCAATGCTTCTTTCTAGGCCCAACCATCATCACCATCTGACGGCCTTCCATTTTGGGAAATTGTTCTACCTGACCCAATTCCGTTAAATCTGCTTCCACCCTTTTCAGCAACGCCATTCCCAATTCCTGATGGGCCATTTCGCGTCCCCGAAATCGCAGGGTAATTTTGGTCTTGTCGCCTTCTTCCAAAAAGCGTTTCAGATTTCGTACTTTGATGTTGTAGTCGCCATCATCGGTACCGGGGCGGAATTTTACTTCCTTCACCTGAATCTGTTTCTGCTTTAACTTGGCTTCGTGCGCTTTTTTGGCTTCGCGGTATTTGAATTTACCAAAATCCATGATTCGGCAAACCGGCGGCTTTGCCGTCGGGGCAATTTCCACCAAATCCAACTGCGCTTCTTCAGCTAAACGATTGGCCTCTGCCAGACTCACAATTCCTATTGGCTCACTTTCAGGGCCAAGCAGCCGAACCTCTGTCACGTTGGTGATTTCAGTATTGATTCGGACGTCTTTTTCAGTAGCGATACAACTCTCCCAAAAATTATTCTTTACCTTGGGTGGTGGTTCTCAACACCTCAAGCGCTTTGTGCCAAACGAATATATTACGACGCGTGCTTGGCGGCAATCAGCGTCTTCAAATGCAAAATGAAATCGTCGATAGGCATCGACGGTAGATTTTCACCGCCGCCTTTTCCGTCTCGAACGCGTGCTGTTACGGTTTTAGCCTGCATTTCCTTGTCGCCTAAAATGAGCAGAAAAGGAATTTTTTGCACGCTATGTTCTCGAATCTTATAGGAAATCTTCTCATTGCGCAAATCCGCTTCAACGCGAATTCCTCCTGCCCGAAGTTCCTCAACTACCTTCTGAACATAAGCCGCCTGATTTTCAGTAACGTTCATCGCCACGACCTGGATAGGTGCCAACCACATTGGCATGGAGCCGGCGTGATTTTCAATCAAAATCCCGATGAAACGCTCGAAGGAGCCGATGATGGCTCTATGCAGCATTACCGGCGTCTGACGGGCACTTTGGTCGTCCACGTATGCGGCGCCTAAGCGACCCGGGGTGGAAAAATCCACCTGCATAGTGCCGCATTGCCAGGAACGACCAATCGAGTCTTTCATGTGGTACTCAATCTTGGGGCCGTAGAATGCCCCTTCACCGGGCAGCTCCGCCCAAGTCACACCACAGGATTGCAATGCTTCGCGCAGCGCATTTTCGGCGCGATCCCAAGTTTCGTCAGAACCGATGCGTTTTTCCGGCCTCAGCGCGATCTTGATGGCAATGTCCGTGAAGCCAAAGTCGCCATACACGGCAAGTGCCAGACGGTTAAAGTCAACACATTCGCTCCTGATTTGATCCGGCGTACAGAAAATATGTCCGTCATCCTGGACGAACCCGCGCACGCGCATGATGCCATGCAGCGCTCCCGAGGGCTCATTACGATGACAAGAGCCAAACTCTCCGTAGCGCACCGGCAAATCGCGATAAGAACGCAAATCGGAATTGAACACCAGGACATGTCCGGGACAATTCATCGGCTTGATAGCGTATTCGTGTTTCTCCGACTCTGTCGTGAACATGTTGTCTTTGTAATTCTCCCAATGGCCGGATTTCTCCCACAGCCCACGCGCTAGAATTTGTGGACAGCGGATTTCTTGATATCCGTGCTCTTGGTAGACGCGCCGCATATATTGCTCGACTTGCTGCCAGATTGCATAACCTTTGGGATGCCAAAACACCATGCCTGGAGCCTCGTCCTGCATGTGAAATAAATCGAGTTGCTTGCCGAGTTTGCGATGGTCGCGTTTTTCGGCTTCCTCGATCATGTGCAAATACTGCTCCAGCTGTTCTTTCTTCGCCCAGGCGGTGCCGTAGATGCGTTGTAACATTTCGTTTTTTGCATCGCCGCGCCAGTAGGCGCCGGCAAGTTTCAATAGTTTAAAGACCTTTAACTTGCCGGTTGACGGGACGTGTGGACCGCGACACAGGTCCGTAAATCCCCCCTCCGTGTAAAGCGATACGTCTTCGCTTTGCGGAATCGACGCGATAATTTCTGCCTTGTAAGCCTCGCCAATTGCTGTGAAATACGCGATGGCTTTGTCACGCGTTATCACCTTACGCGTGACTGGATCGTCTTTTTGCACCAGTTCAGCCATCTTTTTTTCAATGGCAAGCAAATCTTCCGGGGTGAATGGACGTTTATATGAAAAGTCGTAATAGAAGCCATTTTCAATAACTGGACCAATAGTGACCTGCGCATCGGGAAATAATTCCTTCACGGCGTAGGCCAGCAAATGGGCCGTCGAATGGCGAATGATATCGAGGCCAGCGTTGTCTTTGTCGGTGACAATTGCTAAATCCGCATCTTTGTCGATCAAATAACTGGTGTCGACCAACGTGCCGTTTACCCTGCCTGCGAGTGCGGCCTTGGCCAGGCCCGCGCCGATACTTGCCGCCACCTCGGCAACAGAAACGGGTTGATCGAATTGACGAACAGATTTATCCGGTAATGTCACTGCAACCATGCTTAACTCCCGAAGCTGAAAATAAAAAAGCGCGAATAAACCGCGCTTTTTCTTAGAATATCTGGACGAAAAAAAACCGCGCGGTCAGTAGAACAACCTTCCCAATGTAGTCAGCGGTGTCATAGCCATTTTGTTATCCGCGAAACACGCGGCCCTTTCGTTTCGTTTGTCACGCGAACGCTAGTGCGCAACACAAAAATGCTCATAAAACAAGTGCCCAATTATAGCGGTTTCCGAATGCCTCTTCAATCGACATATGAGTGAACGCATAGTATCCTGCATTTTAAGTTTCCAGCCGGTCTTCTGGGATGACGGAAGCGGATTCCGAGAGTGTGCCAAGACTTAGTGTTGTTAGGTTGGGTTTTTCGTTTACACCAATTCAGGGAGACAACTAGTGAAAGCAGAGCAAATCCTGCAACTTCCATCGATGCCAGCTGCAAGCCCGAGCTACCCGATGGGGCCATATCGGTTTATCAATCGCGAATTCATGATCGTGACTTACGAGACTGATCGTGATTTGCTACGCCAGGTTGTTCCGGAACCACTCGAGCCGAATCCCGATGGCCATGTTCTGTACGAATGGATCCGCATGCCAGACAGCTCCGGTTTTGGGGACTACACCGAAAGCGGCGTTGTCATCCCCTGCCTTTATAAAGGCGAACCGGTCAATTTCACCGCGCAGATGTACCTCGATGATGAGCCGCCTATTTCTGCAGGGCGCGAAATTTGGGGTTTTCCCAAGAAATACGCGCTGCCCAAATTGGAGGTGTGTTCAGACACGCTGACCGGTACACTGCACTACGCGGGGCAATTGGTGGCGATGGGCACGATGGCTTACAAGCATCAGGAAGCGCCCGGCGGTGTTGAAGCACAGGCAAAAGGAATGACCAGGACCTCGTGTAATTTGAAGATCATTCCTGACGTCGATGGCAGCCCGAAAATATGTCAATTAGTGGCCTATAACCTCACCGACATTACGGTCAAAGGATGCTGGCTTTCACCCGCGCGCCTGCACCTGATTCCCCACGTGAATGCACCTGCCGCCGACCTTCCGATCAAGCGCATCATCGGCGGAAAGCATTTCATCAGCGATCTGACACTGCCACACGGACGGGTGCTGTTCGATTACCTTAAAGACGCTTAACTGGATCGGGAGACAACAATCATGAACAAAAAAGATGTGATCGGTCTGGCATCGATGCCTTTGCAGAGTCCCACGTATCCACGCGGCCCGTATAAATTTTTTAATCGGCAATATCTGGTCATTCGTTATAAAACCGATACCGACGCGATCCGCGCCCACCTGCCCGAACCACTTGAGCCCGTTGGCGACACGGTTTCCGTGCAATGGCTAGACCTGCCTGATGGTGAGGGATTCGGTGCCTATTCGGCGGCAGCGCAGATCATTCCTTGTTCATACAATGGGGAGCCGTGTAATTTCGTCTGCCAGATGTATGTGGACAACACACCGCCATTGGCGGGTGGGCGCGAAATCTGGGGCTATCCGATGAAGTACGGCAAGGCCGTGCTGAAAGTGGAAGGTGACACTTTAAAAGGCACCCTGCATTACGCCACCCAAGAGGTTGCCACCGGCACGATGGTCTACAAACACGATGCATTTAACAAAGATCACTCCGCCGAGCACGCGTTGCTCACACGGACGCAAGTAACGCTGAAATTGATTCCCGATATCAATGGAAAACCGGCGATTGCGCAACTTGTCGGGATCAATTTTACGGACGTCTTGATCAAAGGTGCGTGGCACGGGGCGGCGCGGCTGCAATTAGTGCCGGCGGTAAATTGCCCGCTCGCCGATTTACCTGTGAAACAGGTGATGGGAGGCCTTCAGATGGTGACCGATATGACGCTGCCATACGGTAGGGTACTGCACGATTATTTGGTCAAGTAGCGTTTAAAAAAAGAAACCGGCGGATTGGTAAATCCGGTTCGCCGACTTCGCGTAGCCCACGTCGCCACAAACTATAAAAATTCGCGCTTTAAATCTACCGTCGAACGATTCCCTAGATCGTCGAAATGACGGCCAATCCATTCTTCAGCGCAGGCGCGACCGCGGTCGCGCAGCATGGTCAGAAATTCCCATTCACTTGCAAACTTGGTCGCTACTGACAAATCCGATAACGCGTTATCAGCCCGGATCGAGTGTATCAACACATACTTGAATTCGTCACGAAATTCTTCCTTGATCTTGCCCTGATCGAGCAGCTGCTGTACGAAGTAAACAGAGCGCAATTCCTTGATCAATGAAGAATTGAACGTAATTTCATTAACCCGATTTGCGATTTCAGCAGACAGCGTTGGTGGGCCCGGACGTTCAATGGGATTGATGTGAAGGATGACGACATCGCGCGAATCGGTGTAGTAAAACAAAGGATACAAAACCGGGTTGCCCATGTAGCCGCCGTCCCAGTAGTGCTCGCCATCAATTTCTACCGCTTGAAACAAAAATGGCAAGCATGCCGACGCGAGCACTACGTCAGCGGTGATCTCGTGCGTATGAAATACTTTCACTTTTCCGGTGCGCACGTTGGTCGCTGATAAAAACAGCTTTGTCGTCCGGCTTTTGTCGAGTTCAGCAAAATCAACATGCGCTTCAAGGACCTCGCGCAATGGGTTGAAGTTCATCGGGTTTAATTGATAGGGCGAGAACGTGCTGGTAAGCAGCTTGAACCCCTCCGACGCGATCGACTTATCCATCGTCCAACCGCCGAACATCTGCTCCCATGGCGAACGTTTGACCATGCCGTATTTTTGTCCCGCCTCGGAAATTGCCTGCCAATAGTTATGCAAAGCCTGTCGCGCGCCGTCCTTGCCTTTGAGCGCGCCGTAGGCATACACCACCGCATTCATCGATCCCGCGCTGGTTCCTGAAAGTCCCTCAATTTCGATGCGGCCGTCTTCCAGAAATTTGTCAATGACGCCCCAGGCAAATGCGCCGTGCGCCCCCCCGCCTTGCAGCGCAAGATTAATGGGCTTGTTACCTTTAAATGATGACTTGGCTGGCCTGGCTTTCGCTTTTCGGGTTAACGGAGCGCGGCTGCCCCGGGGCTTCGCTGGGGTATTGTTTACATCCTTTGCGGCGGTCGCTGCCATCGTCCTGGCTTTCATTCAAATAACCTTTCGCACGATAACGGCAGACGGCTTTTTTGGGTAAGAAAAAGCGGCGAATGGGCACCACCGGTTCGCCGCATGTCCATATTTAATACCGCGCTGCGCGTTGGAAAAAACTCACAAAAATTCGCGCTTCAAGTCGACGGTCGAGCGTACGCCAAGATGCTCAAAATTATGCGTGAGCCATTCCGAGGCCAGCGCACGACCTCGGTCGCGCAGCATGGTAAGAAATCCCCAATCACTGGACATCTTGCTGGCTGAAGATAGATCCGACATTGCGTTATCCGCGCGTACCGAGTGTATTAAAACGTACTTTAATTTGTCGCGGTGTTCGTCTTTGATCCAGCCGTCGTCAAGCAGTTTCTGCACGAAATAAACCGAACGCAATTCTTTGATCAGCGAGGAATTGAAGGTGATTTCGTTGAGGCGGTTGGCAATATCGGCTGAAGTCGTTGGCGGACCGGGTCGCTCAATCGGGTTGATGTGCAAGATCACGACGTCACGCGATTCGGTGTAATAAAACAGTGGGTACAGGACCGGGTTACCCATATACCCGCCGTCCCAGTAGTGTTCGCCATTGATCTCGACGGCCTGGAAAACTTGCGGCAGGCACGCTGATGCCAGTACCACGTCGCAGGTCACTTCCGGTGTGTGAAATATTTTCACCTTGCCGGTACGCACATTGGTCGCGCAGATGAACAGTTTGGTGCCCTGACTTCGTTCGAGTTCTTCGAAATCCACCTGCTGTTCCAGTACCTCGCGCAACGGGTTGTAGTTTAACGGATTCATCTGATAGGGCGAAAGCACGCTCATCATCGACTTCATCATGTCCTGAAGCGGATTTTCTTTTTGTACAGTGCCAATATCCCATGGCATTTTTTTGATGGCAAATTTCTGCCCGGCATCTGAAATTGCCTTCCAGAAGTCGTGCAGCGCTTCACGCGCCCCATCGTTACCCTTCAATTTTCCGTAGGCATACACTACCGCGTTCATTGAGCCTGCACTGGTGCCGGAAAGCCCTTCTATTTCCACTCGCCCATCTTCAAGAAATTTGTCCATCACCCCCCAGCCGAAAGCACCGTGCGCACCACCGCCCTGCAAGGCGAGGTTGATTCTTTTGGGGGCATTTCTGCTGATGACCGCTGGTGCGGCGGTTGGTGCCGGGCTCCAGGCCGCCGACTTGCTGACTTTTTTCCTGGCGACAGGCCTGGCCGCGGTCTTTGTGCTGCTTGATGCGGTCTTCGCTTTAGCTTTAGTCGTAGTTTTTGTTTTCATTGAATAACCTTTCTCGCTGTCAGGCGATTGGTACGTTGACTTTCGTGGTGGCGACCCGGCGCCACAACTAATGCGCCTTCGGATCGCATACGCCAGGGCCGCAAATCAGTGCGCCGTCCAACCGCCTTCAACCATTATGTTGGTGCCCGTGATGGATGCTGCTGAATCGCTGCACAGGAATATCGCAGTCCCGGCCACTTGCTCGGTGGTGACGAATTGCTTGGTGGGCTGGGCTGCCAGCAATACATCTTTTTTGACCTGCTCTTCACTCATGCCACGCGCCTTGGCGGTATCCGGAATCTGTTTTTCCACCAGCGGCGTCAACACATAGCCGGGACAGATTGCATTGCAGGTAATGCCTTTTTCTGCGACTTCCAGCGCGACGGTCTTGGTGAAACCCATGATGCCGTGCTTGGACGCAACGTAAGCCGATTTGAACGGCGACGCCACCATCGCGTGCGCAGAGGCAATGTTAATGATGCGCCCCCAGCCTTTCGATTTCATGTAGGGAATGACCATTTTTGTCGTGTGGAACGCAGACGACATGTTGATGGCGATGATTGCATCCCACTTGGCTGTCGGGAAATCTTCGACTGGACACACGTGTTGAATACCCGCGTTGTTGACTAATATGTCGACACCGCCGAAATCGGTTGCCGCCTTTTTCATCATCGCCTCGATCTGTTCCGGCTTACTCATGTCGGCACCATCGTAGCTCACCTTAATGCCGAACTTTGACGCAAGACCGGCGCGAATTTTTTCGATTTCCGCCGCGTCACCGAAACCGTTTAGCACCAGATTGACACCTTCTTTGGCAAATCCTTCCGCAATACCCAATCCAATACCGCTGGTAGATCCTGTAACAACGGCTGTTTTCCCTTTTAACATGGCGTGCGCCCCCTTTTATAAATGAAAGAATATTGTCCCCCAACTGCAATCCCCATGCTCACGTCACAATCAACCGGCATTGTCGGTTTGCAAATCGCGCCCTGCCCAGCAACATACGCGAGCCTCGAATTATGCTCTCAAGCAATTAATTCCGGTTCTTTTTGTAGGCTTGTTGGTTGGGGCTGCAAATCATTCGCTGCCATAGCGCGATGCACAACCAGACAAGTTGCACAAGCCCCCGTCCGCGTGAGGAACGGCTGAACAACGCACTTAACGGCTCGTGTGCAGGACCCCGGGGGTAAGGTGCGGGGTTTGACGAGTGTCGCGCCGTGAGGCCCACACGCGAGCGGCGTGGGTGAAAGATGAAATATTATTGGTAGGCACGATTGGACTCGAACCAACGACCCCCACCATGTCAAGGT
>JAYVKG010000053.1:0-3184 GCA_043768625.1 Betaproteobacteria bacterium | reverse complement strand
GCCATCCTTGCCCGCAACGATTTCCAGCGTGCTCGCGAGCGGCGCGCATTGATAGCGGCCGCCCGCTGCGAAGCGCGCCTCAGGCACACGAGGCGCACCTGGCACGATAATGCGCTGCATCTTCGCGTGTACGTTCTCCCCTTTCAGCGTTAGCCATAGCGATGGCGTATTGCCTCCATCGGGGCCCTCATTGAGGCGAATAACGATGTGCCCGTCTTCAGTAGTGAACGTACCCGCCTGTTCAGCATGAAACAGCGGCGACCAATCGAGATGCGAATGAACCTGCGCCCGGCCGCCGTGGTTTCGCAATTGAATCAGCAGGCCCTGCTCGCGCGACACATAGGCGCCCTCTGCAGCTGCAGGCAATATCGCGCGCCGCGGAAGCTTGCCCGCGCCGCGCCACACCGGCGCCACGCCCAGCGCCCCGGCGAATTGCAGGGCAACACCACGCAGCGGCCGCGGCTTGGGGCCGTTGGTGCGGTTCATGAACACGACGATCGAGACCTCTTCCTGCACAAAGTGCATCAGCAGCGAGCGCCAGCCGCGCAAGGCACCCGCGTGCGCCAGCACCGCGCGGCCCGTTTGCGAATTGACCTCATGGTTGATGCCCGAGGCATAGCTGGCGGCGGCGCCATCATTGAAGGCCGAGGCTCGCGTAATCGCCGCAACCCAGGGCAGCCCCGCCGCCTGCGGATCGCGCAGGCAAGCGGCCCACTTGAGCATGTCCTCCACGGTGCTGACCATGCCGGCCGACGCGGCCCAGTGCAGCGCGTTTTGTTCTTCCTCCCACGCCCCGCTATGGAAACGGTAGCCGCGCGCATTGCCCGGCAACGGCTGCGCGGCATCGATGGCGAGATGCGAATCATGCATGCCGAGCGGCAGCAGGATGTGTTGGGAGAGCAGCTCGGCGTATGGCACACCGCTCACTTTCTCCAGCACCTGACCGAGTATTTCGAAATTGGCGTTGCAATACAGATTCTGACTGCCGGGCGCGAACATGCTTTCCGGCGCGCGGCAATTGACAGTGACGCCATCGGCCAGCGTGAAAGGCTGGGTGGCCGTGGCCCCCATCATCATCGCCAGCACCCACTGATCGCGAAGGCCGGATTTGTTTTGCATCAAATGGGTAATGGTGAGCGCGCGATCCATGCCTCTGGTCCAGGGCAGGTAACGGCTTGGGTGCGCATCGAGCGCGATGCGACCCGCCGCCACTTCACGCATCACCAGCGCACAGGCGAATTGCTTGCTGATGGAACAAATGCGAAACGGCGTGCGCGTGGTTAGCAGCGCTTGCGACGCCAGATTCGACAGGCCGCGTGCGCCCTGCCACAACACACGGCCGTGTTGCGTAATGCCGACGGCGATGCCGGGTTGGTCCGCGGCGACGGTGCGGGAGAGGATGGTGTCTAGGGTGCGTGTGGTCTTGGGTAGGAGCATGTAATGGGGCTTCAATTTCCGCTCGTCAGGGCAACATTTTGTCAGAGCACTTCATGCAGGTTGATCGATTTTCTTGGGCGCCCATCTGTAATGCAGTTGCGCTCACGATGTTGTAGCGTTTATCGCCATTGATAAATGTCTTTCTCTCGTTCTGCTCGTCGCCGCAGCCCCCGGGCCAGCAAAATGTGACGGTGTACATACCCGGCGCATCTACCAGCTTCATCCTCAGTCCAAACGTATCAGTACAACTTTCCTTCCAGAAGCCCGCGAGATTAAGTGACAAATCCGGCTCACCGGGTGAGTTCTCAATAGCGATTGCCTTTCGAATATCGGCAATAGTTTTCGGAACCGACTGGTACGGCTTCGCGCCATAGTCGTAGATTGTCCCACTGTTGGTCTTTTCGATAATTTGCCCCACGCCGAACACACTCCAGCCCTCAAGTGCCATATTGCTGTCGATCTGAAAATCGGACTTGTATTTGAGCTGGCCTGCAAGGGACATCGACGTCGGCTTCTTCGTTGCGCCCTCGCTTGTCCACTTAAGTACGAGATCAAAATCTCTCGAGCCGTCTGAATTCGCGATGACGGTGCCGGCTACTGTGATCCTGTCCACTTTTCATTGAGGGTTTAAGCCGCTCTTTTGTTCGGCCGCGCGAATTGGCTGTCGTTGCGTGAAACTGTGGATAAGTCGTCGTTGGCTGCCTGTGCCGATTTGGCGTTGCACTTACGTTCGAATTGATGCGGCGATTGGTAACCCAGGCTGGAATGCATCGGCGTCGTGTTGAACCAGCCCTCGATATATCCAAACACGCAGTGCTTTGCCTCGGCGCGGGTCGCAAAGTCCTGCCCATGCGTCTCTTAGACTTTCAGCGAATGCCAGAAACGGTCCATCGGCGCATTGCCGTAGCAGTTGCCGGACCCGCTCATCGATTGCGCGGCCAGCCAATCGCGCACCTCGCGACACGCGTAGTGACTGCCACGGTCGGAATGAAAGATCAGCCCCGGTGCCGGTCGGCGCGTCGCCCTGGCCATTCGCAATGCCTCCAGCACCAACGCGCGTGTCATGTGCCCGGCAATCGCCCGGCCGATAATATTACGGGTGAACAGATCAAGCACCGCGCACATACAGCCAGCCTTCGCGCGTCCACAGATAGGTAATGTCGGACAGCCAGACCTGATTGCCCGCTTTGGCGTGCGAGGTCGATTCGGCGCCCGGGTCGCAACTGAAATCTTGTCCGAGCAAGTTCGGCGCGATGGTAACGGATGCGCCGAATCGGTGGTCATCTTGAAGTTCCTGCCCGCGTTGGCGCTAAGCCGCATGGCGCACATCAACGCCTTGATGCGATTCTCGCTACCGGTGTAGCTGTGCTGATCGCGTAGCACCCGGCAGACGACCGACAGTGGCTAGGCCATGCGTTCAACCAGCATAAACGCGTACTTCACAGACGCTCTTTGGCAAAGTACGCTGCCGCTTTTTTTAGGATGCTCATTTCCATCTTGGCGCGAAAGCTCGGCGCGCAGCCGGGTGATTTCTGCCTGCTCGGGACTGACCGCACACCGACCTGCTGCTTGAGTCAATTGGCCTGCTTGGCACTGTTTCTCCCAGTGCTAAATCAGCTTCGGCAATACATCGAACTTGCGCCCACATTCGACAAAGCTCAAGTCCTAGGCTTTCTTGTGACGCACGACCTCGGCCTTGAATTCGCGGGTAAACACGCGCCGCTTTAGTTGCTGTTTCTTGATGCCT